>JAGWYZ010000287.1 GCA_018969115.1 Chloroflexota bacterium
CGAACTGTGATATTGTCTGGCATTGGTGGGCGGTTGAGAGCCTACGAATTATCTATTCAACGCTTTGAAACAATGGGTTTAGTGGCTAACCTTCTTTCTTTTTAGTGCTTGCTCAAAATATTGTGCCTGATAATTTAGGTGTGGAAGGGTTGATAGATACGGATTTAATAGCAGACCGTATGTTGACTACTGATATACAAAAAGGTCGTTTAACCTTGGGCGATTGACATTGCTCATCTTGCTATGGTTTCAAGTCCTAGCAACTGTCATTTGCTGGGCAATTGCACCTGCACGATGTGCGCAAGCAAGCCAAACGAACACGGCTACCGCCGCATTTGATGGCAGGGTGAGTGTTACGTTTGCTACTAACTTGGGCTGGTTTTGTGTTGTTGTGCACTATCCAGGTTGCTCCCACAAGCGCCGCCAGCCTTGCCCATGACGTCGCCCAGCAACCCTGATGCGCTATTTCTTACCTACAAAGATTTGATTAGCGTGCGGTCGCCGCGTGATCTGTTTAGTTTGTTGCAATCGAAGGAGATTAATCCGCAAAAAATCGTCGAATTGCTCAATTATGAGAACGAATTGCAAAAGCTACAGATCGAATTGGTGAAACTGCAATGTTGGGTGCAAGAGAAAAAACGGCGCGTGGCGATTTTGTTTGAGGGCCGCGATGCCGCCGGTAAGGGTGGGGCTATTCGCCGCTTTACCGAGCATATGCACCCTCGCGCCTTGCGAGTGGTGGCTTGGCCCAAGCCGACCGAAGAAGAAGTGGGGCAATGGTATTTTCAGCGTTACACGTGCCAATTGCCAAATCGCGGTGAGATTGTGTTTTTTGACCGCAGTTGGTATAACCGCGCTGTCGTCGAGTCGGTCAATGGCTTTTGCGCACCCGAACAATATGAGCAATTTATTCGCCAAGTGACCGAATATAAGCATAGGTTGTATGAAGACAGTGTCACGCTGATCAAATTTTGGTTTTTGATCTCGAAAGAGGAGCAAAAATGACGTTTTGATTCACGGGCTGATAACCCATTGAAACAATGGAAAATTAGCCTAATGGATGCCAAAAGCCAAGCATTTTGGGATTCGTATACCAAATGTAAAGAATTGATGTTTAGCAAGGTCTATACCTCGTTTAGGCCTTGGATTGTTGTGCGGGACAACAACAAGAAGAATGCACGGCCTGAAAGCATTTGCTATGTGCTGTCGGTGTTAGAGTATGTAGGTAAAAATGAGGCAACAATCTTATTACAACTTGATCTGAATATAATCAAGCTTTATCGTCATTCGACGTTAGAGTTTGGATTAGAATGCACAGACGACATTTTTTGCAATGGCTGGGGGCGACAGTGGTAGGTTTGAGCGCCTCCACAAGCACTTTACCTTCCTATGCCCCTACTGCTGATATCTCAGCCCCGGTCAACGCGACACCTGTGCCACCACCTGCTTTGTCGCCACCATCTAATCCCACACTGCCCCCCGTGCCGACTGCGGTTGCGGCTCAGGCTGTTACCGCCGACTCTCAGCGCGACAAAACTACTTCCGCTGTAATTTGCTTGCCAATTGTTGTGGCTCAGGCTGTCACTGCTGCCTTTCAGCGCGTCATTGTTATTGGTGCAGGCATGGCGGGGTTGGCGGCTGCGCAAAGATTGTCCCAGCGTGGCATCAAGCCGCTGGTGTTAGAGGCACGTGATCGCATTGGCGGGCGGTTGTGGACGAGCAACAAGTGGCCCGATGCGCCAATGGATTTGGGCGCGTCGTGGATTCACGGAGTGGATGGCAACCCGATTATGACCTTGGCTCAGACGGTGGGTGCAAAAATGGCGACCACATATTATGAGAGCACAATTGGGTATGGGTCACAAGGTCAAGTTTTGAGCGATGCGCAAGAGGCGCAAATTGAACGGCTAGATAAAGCCATTACCCAAGCTCTGAAGGCGGCCCAAAAACGTGATGACGACCAGTCGATTCAGACCGTCATCGAAAAAGCGCTCAATTGGGCCAAACTGTCACTCGAAGAGCAGCAGCTGGTTAGTTTTATTCTCAATGGCAAGTTTGAGCAAGAATACGCTGGCAGCATTGGCGAATTGTCGGCGCATTGGTATGACGATGATGCGGCGTTTAAGGGCGATGACGCGCTCTTTTTGGCTGGTTATGGGGCTATTGCAGGGTATTTGGCGCAAGGGCTTGATATTAAAACCAACAGCCCAGTGCGTCAGATTGAATGGAAAACGGCAAAAGATCGTGTAAGTGTTACGACTGACAGCGCGACTTATGTGGCCGAGAAGGTGCTTGTCACTTTGCCGCTGGGGGTGCTGAAACGCAGTGCCGTGATGTTTAAGCCCGCCTTGCCTGCCCAAAAACAAAAGGCCATCGAGGCGCTAAAAATGGGCGTGTTGAACAAGTGCTATTTGCGCTTCCCCAAGGTATTTTGGCAAGCCAAATACGATTGGATGGAATATGTGGCCCCCAACGCTGGCGAATGGGTGGAGTGGGTGAGTTTTGCCCGCCCGACTGGTTTGCCCATTTTGCTGGGGTTTAACGCCGCCAATATCGGGCAATCGATTGAGGCTTTGAGCGATGAGAAGATCGTCGCCAGCGCCATGCAAACCCTGCGCACTATCTTCGGGCGCAACACCCCTGACCCGATCGATTATCAAATTACCCGTTGGAGTTCAGACCCTTTTGCGGGTGGCTCCTATTCATTTAACCCAGTTGGCGCGGTTCCCGAAATGCGCGACCATTTGGCAAAATCGCTAGACGATGTGCTGTATTTTGCGGGTGAGGCGGCTAGCCGCCAATATTTTGGCACGGTGCATGGGGCGTATTTGTCGGGTGTAAAAGCCGCTGATGAAATATTGAAGACGGCGTAAGGCACGCCGCCAACGATGGTTTTTTATGACAATTCCCACGTCACATTAAGTTGTGAGCTGCTGCCTTGATTGAAATATTCGACCACGATCTCATGAAAGCCAGTGTCGAGCGCTAGCCCAGTGCTGCGTGAAATATGGTTGCGGGCGGGTTGCCAGTCATTCACTACCAATTTGCCATCTACGAACATGCGAATGCCATCATCGGCGGCCACGATAAAGCGATAATTACCAGCCCCCAAATATTCACGCTTGGTCATGCGCACCGAGAAACCGTTTTGCGTTACCAATTTGGGCTTCGATTTGCCCCAATCAAAATTGGCATTGGTGGCTTGCAGGGTGTGAATCGGTTCGCCCTTCAGTTCGGTATTGTTAAAAAATGCAATTTCCCAGGGGCGGTTGTTGCTTTTGCTGACTGGGCGCAATTCACGTTGTGGGGCAGCCGTAGCCGCAAGGGTAATGCGTTGGGCCTTGAGTTGCACACGGGCACTGCCACCACGATCAACATAGTCAATGCGCACCAAGTCACCACCACCTTCAAGGTCTACCGTTACCGAATGGACTTGATAGCCTTGGTTGTCCCAGCGGTTTAGCACCAGCTTATGATTGACAAAGATACGAATGCCATCATCGGCATAGAGCGTAAAACGATAGCGACTGGCTGGCACACTGATGGTTTGCAACCAACGCACCGAGAAATGATCGCTTGGCAACTCACTGTTGGGGGCAGCGTTGCCCCAATTAAAATTAATTGCCCCATCCATGCGGCTGAGAATGGGTTCGCCATTTTGCTCGGCATTGTCCCAATATTCAGCGTTCCAGCCTGCCAATGAGCTAATGGGGGTGGGTGGAGCGGCTTTGGCAATGCTTGGCCCGACCAGCATGATGAAGACAGTGATAATTGCAGTGAGTAGAGACTTTGGCATTTTATATATCCCTCGAATGCATGTGAGCATAAGAGATATCCCGACCGCTATCACCTTGATAAAGATAGAGAGAATAGGGGGATTAAGACCTAAGGCAAAAGACCTGTCACATTGCATCGCCTAGATAGCTGCTAGGGCTGGAGGATAAACAAAAAACGCGAGTAAACACTCGCGTTTTTTGTTTAAATAAAGCAAATTCCGATAAAGATGAAGGGCCGATTTCACTATCTCCCTCCCACAGCGTAGCTATGGGAGGGAGATAGTGAAATCGGCATATTACAGTTTTTGATAAGCGACGATCTTTTTTACCGCTTTAAACCCCAAGCGTTCATAAATTCGTAATGCCCCACTCGGGTTTTCGGTGTCAACGCTCAGTGCAGCCTCACTCATGCCATGTTGACGCAATAGGTGCAAACTGCGCACCAGCATGGCCGTTGCCAAGCCTTGTTTGCGCCAAGGCCGCCGCACCGCAATTGGGTCGGTATAGCCGCGTTTGCGCCCACTGGCTTCATTTTCACTGTGGTTAATTTCATTGAGCACCATGCCCGCCACTTGGTCATTGGCCCAGGCAATCACATACCTACTTGGGTCGCGCTGTTCATCGTTTATCCATGCCTGAAATTCTTCTTCGCTGGGTAGCGCCGACCCCCAATGATCGAGAAAGGCTTCGCGGCGGGCATTGTAAATGGCGCGGTCATGGGCTGGCAAGGCTGGTCGCAATTCAATATGGGCAGGTAATGGGTAATCATCACAGTTTGGCAAATGTTCAAGCGGGCATACCATCTCATATAAATAGCGTGCAACGCCAAAACCGTGTTTGTTTACAAAGGCTTGGGCTGCCGCTTCTTTTTCTTGCACATAAGTGAGTAATAGATGGGGGCTGTTGGGTTCGGTTTGTTGTGTCAGCGCCGCAATGCGGTGTTGGAGTTGGGCGAATAACCTTGTGCCCACGCCTTGGCGTTGTTGATCGGGATGGACAAAGACAAAAACATAATGCACGATACTGTTATCGCGATTTTTTCGCCAAAAGGTATGGGCATAACCGATGATCCCCTCAGCATTTTCGGCGACAATGATGTCATACTCAGGATTGAAGTGACCCCCTAAAAATGGAGTCACTACTTGCGGAATTCCGCAAGGTGTTTTGCTTCAAATTGGGCAGGGGATAACCCACCTAAACGTGTCTTCGGACGGCGGCGGTTGTAATGTACTTCGA
>JAGWYZ010000288.1 GCA_018969115.1 Chloroflexota bacterium
GTTGATAGTCGTTTTTCGCCGATTTCACTATCTGTGCCCCAAGCATAGCTTGGGGCACAGATAGTGAAATCGGCGAAAAACGACTATCAACTCATTTCATAAATGCTACACACTCGCAATCAACCCCTGATTGGCCTTGAGCCAAGCCGCATGTTGTTTGTAATTGGGGCAATATTGCGACACAAGCGCCCAAAATTTGGGCGAATGATTCATGTGACGCAAATGCGCCAATTCATGCACCACCACATAATCGAGCACCTCGGGCGGCATAAGAATGAGCCGCCAACTAAATGACAGATTGCCTTTGCTCGAACAACTGCCCCAGCGACGACGCTGGTCACGGAGCGAAATTTTGGCCGGGCGCACTTGCATGGCTTCGGCGCGGCGCTGCACACCGGCGCGAATGTCGGACAGCGCTTGCTCAAGATACCAAGCTTGCAGCACTGCCGCCGCCACTGATGCATCGGCGGCGATAGGAACTTGGACGTTAAGGGTGTGCCCATCAAAGACCGCCGCCCCCTTTAAAATGGGCGCTGGCAGCACCCGATAAGGCAGGGTTTGCCCGCGTAGCAAAAGCGTATCGGGCGCAAAGCTGGGCTGCGCCGCGGCGAGGGCGGCCATTTTTTGCTGCCGCTGACGTTGCTTTAACACCCATGCCGTGTGTTGCCGCAAGGCCTGTTCAGCCACATCAGGCTTAGTGCGTGCCGGTAAGATCACGCTTAGGCCTTTGTCGTTAAGCGAAATGCGCCATTTTTTTGCGCGGGCAGAAAATTTCAGCACATAATCAACCGGCTGCCCATCGAGCATGATTTGGCGTTGGGTTGGCTCAGGCAAAGGTCGTTTAAGCATTGTTAAATGAGTTTTTGCACAATCTCCTTTAGCCTAAGATTAAACTGCACCTGATTCCACGCCGCATGTTTAGCCCTGCCCTTGGCTGCCAAATCGGCGCATAACGCATCATCGACCCACAGCCGCCCAATGGCATCGGCCATGCTCTCGGTTGAGTTAGGGTCAAAAAATACCGCCGCATCACCCATTTGCTCGGGCATGCCATAAATACCCGAAAGCGCCATCGGGCAGCCCACCGCCGCCGCCTCGAGCGGTGGAATATTGGTTGGGCCGAAGAAGGTAGGCATGATCATGGCCCGCGCCCGGCGGTAAATTTCGGCCATGTATTCATCGAGCACATAACCGAGAAAATGCACGTGTTGACGCAAATTGAGCGAATCGACCCATTGTTGCACGGTGGCATAGCCATTTTGTTTGCCACCCACCAGCACCAATTGAATATCGCTTAAGCCGCGTTCGCGCAGCATGGCAATGGCCTCGACCAGCCGCGCATGGTTTTTGTGCGCCCAAAATTGGGCGGGGTAAAAGACAAATTTGGCTGGCAATGGGCAACGCTGCTCAAAATCGGCCGGGGCGCTGGGGTTAAAGGTGCGGGCGGGGGCAATATAGGGCAAAGCATGGATTTTGTCGAGCGCCGTGCCATACGATTCGGCCACGTGTTGCCGCCCCATTTCAGAATCGACCAGCACGCCAGTGGCCCAGCGACACAAACTGCTAAATAAGGCCTCACGATACGCATATTCACCGCCCGCCTCAGGGAAACGCCGCTCGTAACGATGCATGAGGTCGTGAACGGTAACGAGTGAACGCACCGGCGTTTGAAAACTCCACGCCGCGCTCGACGAAAATACCCACAAATCACATTTTTGCTGCAACATGGCACGCGCCGGTGTGTCGAAATGGGGGGTGATGGCACGCCAAATTTGCATGGGCAACCGCGCCGTGCGCCATGCTTTGCTCAACACCCGCGCCACGCGGCTGGGGGTCATGCGAATGAAAGCGGGGTCCCAATTTGGGAAATACTCGATCCAACGGTCACTGCCGCAGCCGATGACAATCTCATACCCCCATTCGCGCAAGGCGGCAAATGCGTGCATCATCGTAATGTCATACTGCAATGCCCCGCCAGCCGGTTCACCATCAAGGTAAAGACCGATTTTTGTCATCTCAGTAGTCAGTAATCAGTAATCAGTAGTCAGATAGGGTGCTTAGATCTGACTACTGACTACTGTCGTCTTTCTCGCTACAAAACACGCACCCCAAGTATCAAAACCGAGCGGTTTGGCGCTCATCCATTCTTCGGCATGAACAAGCTCGAAACCAGATTGGGCGAGTAAAAGCACAAGTTCGGGTTGAAAGAGGTAACGCATATGATGGGTTTCATGCACCTCTTCGACCGCACCGCTGGCTTTGTCGGTAATAAATACGTGATACGTCACATCGACACAACAATCATTCGGGCGCATGGCTGGCTCGGCAAGCCGCACCACCCGAATAGCCTCATCTTCAAGGCGCTTGATACGCACGGCAGGGCGGTCGGTCAACACGGCGGGGCCATACCACACATCAAACAAAAACACCCCACCCGCCTCCAAATGGGCATTGGCAGTTTCAAATTGGGCTTTTAGGTCTTCATTGCGGGTTTGATAACTGACCACATGAAAAAGCGATAACACAGCATCGACCTTGCGCCCAATGCGAACAGAACGCACATCACCATGCGAGAATGCCAGTCGCGTTTGCATCATGGGCGACAATTGCACGGCCCGCGCCTGCGCTTGCGCCAACATGGTGTCGCTTACATCAACCCCATGCACCCCATACCCACGCTCGGCCAACAGCGCCGCATGTAACCCAGTGCCGCAGCCTAGCTCCAGCAAGGTTTGGGCCGTTGAGGCATGTTTCTTTAATAATGCCGTCATATACGCGGTTTCACCGGCATAATCTTTGTCTTTATAAAGTAAATCGTAATATCGGGCGTAATTGCCAAAGACACTCATAGGGCGGTATTCTATCCTGAAGAAGGATAAAGAGTAAAGGATGAAGGATGAAGGATGAAGGATGAAGGATGAAGGATGAAGGATGGTTTCATCCTTTATCCTTCACTCTTTATCCTTCTTCCTTAACCCACCCTTCATCTTTATGGTGTAATATTGACACGAATTAAATGGCAACCACAGTAAAGGATCTTCATGATTTTCGCCGCGCCCGCAGCAAAGAGATGCTACGCGCATTCTGGGCCTTGCTGTCTGGCAAATCACATCGGTTGATTGCGTGGGATGACGTAAGCAGCAAATTACGCTTGCGTGGTGGCATCTCACGCGGTGTGCAATCCATCGCCATTAGCCAAATTGTGGGCAGTGTTGGTCGTTATCAAGACTTTGATGATGCATTTTTGCCCGCCCGCAGCAATCTAAGCGAACGCTGGATGCGCCTCAACCGCGCCTTTGACGAAAGCAAAAATTTGCCGCCCATTCAACTGTATAAAGTGGGCGATTTGTATTTCGTATTAGATGGCAACCATCGTGTATCGGTGGCACGCCAACACGGCATCGATTTTATTGATGCCGAGGTGATCGAAGTGCAATCACGCATCCCCATCACCAACCACGATCTCAATTCAGACACCCTCGAAATTTTGGGGGAATATAGCGATTTTTTAGAGCGCACCCAACTCGACCGGTTGCGACCAGAACAAAAGGTGCGATTTTCAATCGGTGGCGGTTATACCCGCCTGACCGAGCATATCGCCAAACATCGCTATTTTATGGGATTAGACCTCAAGCGAGATATCAGCGAAGACGAAGCCGTGACGGATTGGTATGATCATGTTTACTTACCCATCATCGCTGCGATCCGCGAGGCCAATTTGCTACCCCGTTTCCCCAATCGGACCGAAGCTGACTTATATTTATGGATGTCGGAGCATCAATATTATTTACACGAAGAATCGGGTGCAGATATCTCGCCGCAAGCAGCTATTGCCGATATGATGAAATATTTGAACGAGAAAGAAGCCCGCGAAACGGATGCCTTGATCTCCCTTGCCCAAACCCAAGACGTATCCACAAATCTTATCATTGGACGGATGTAAACTTCGGGCACTATGGCAACGCCTTATCGTTTACTCGTCGTAGAAGATGACCCAGCCGTAGCGCGAGGCTTGGTGTATGGCTTGCGCTACGAAGGCTTCGAGGTCACTGTCGCCGACACCGGTGCACGCGCCTTAACCGCATTAAACAACGAACTCATTCACCTTGTTTTGCTCGATATTGGCCTGCCCGACATGACTGGGCTAGAGGTGTGCCGACAATTGCGGGCCGCCGGCAAACGCCAGCCAGTATTGATGCTGACCGCTCGTGATGAAGAGATCGACAAAATTTTGGGCTTAGAAATGGGGGCCGATGACTATATCGTCAAACCTTATAGCTTACGCGAGTTAATCTCGCGTATTCGGGCCGCCCTGCGCCGGGCCTATGGTGAATTGGCCCAGCCCAACGACAACAACGATGAGATTCGCTTTGGCAATGTGTTGATGAATGTCGCCAGCATGAATGTATCTCGCGACGGACAGCCAGTCATTCTCACGCCCATCGAATTTAAGTTGCTGCGCTATTTGGTCAGCAACCCCCATCGCCCGATCAGCCGTGATGCGTTAATTGAAGCCGTATGGGGCTACACCAGTGAGATCGAAGATGACCGCACAGTGGATGTGCATGTACGACATTTGCGCGAAAAAATAGAAGCCGATGCCTCAAACCCACGCTGGATTTTGACCGTGCGCGGCATCGGCTATAAATTTGAGCCGTAAAGTTAACGCATCAACACATAAACAAGCATATTGACCCCCATAATGATGGGGATGACATAACGCACTTGCAGCCAATGGCCTACACGCTGCCGCGTATGACGACGATAAATGGACGGCACACCTTTCACCCCATGTTGCGTAACTGCTGAAATAAGAGTACTTCGATTATTGTGGCGAGTTGATGTTTTCATAATGTTTAATTTCAGAACATTTGTTCAGAACAATTGTTCTTATTTTACAAACATCTTTACATCAGTAGTTTAGTCTAAAAAAGATTTAACAAAACGACCCCAGTAAGTGGCAAATAAAGCCCACTTCGAAGCCAAGGCAAGCAAAAGCGA
>JAGWYZ010000289.1 GCA_018969115.1 Chloroflexota bacterium
CGGCGGCCGCAACATCAGCCACGAATGCCGCAACCAGTGCCACAAGCGCGGCGAACAGTGCAACAGCGGCGACGACAAACGGCGCAGCGCAGGTGGCGCTTGCGACTGCCCAAGTAGCGCTCGCAACAACTCAAGCCAATAACGCGGCGGCGAGTTACGACTCGTTTGATGATCGGTATTTAGGTGCGAAATCGTCTGACCCAACCTTAGATAATGACGGCAACGCCCTGCTGACGGGTGCGTTGTATTTCAATACGACTGCGCCAGAAATGCGGGTATATAACGGCTCGGCGTGGGTCAATACGCCGTTTACGGCAGTCGGCGCATTGTTGACGGCGAATAACCTAAGCGATCTGCCAAACGTAGCAACAGCCCGCACCAATCTAGGGCTGGGAACACTCGCTACTCAAAGTGGCACATTTAGCGGCACGCATAGCGGGTCAAGCAGTGGCACAAACACGGGTGACCAAAATCTTAGCGGATTACAGCCGCTTGATGCCGAGTTGACGGCCATCGCTGGACTAACATCTGCCGCCAACAAATTGCCGTATTTCACCGGCGTCGGCTCGGCAGCGCTTGCGGATTTAGCGACCTACGGGCGCACCCTAATTGCGTTGGCGGATGCGGCGGCTTTGGCGGGGCAGTTGACCAGCCAACCGATCAACAACCCAACCGTGACCAACTACACCGAAGCGGTTGTTGCTATCGGGAACAGCAGCACGGCGCAAACGATTGCGTTAACAAACGGAACAGTGCAAACCTGCACTTTGACGGGCAACTGTACATTCACCATGCCTACGGCAACGGCAGGCAAATCATTTATTTTGCTACTCAAAACAGGTGCGGGGGCGTTCACTTCAACGTTTACCGGCGTTAAATGGCCAGCAGGAACAGCGCCAACAATTACAGTTACGGCATCGCGCATGGACGTTTTGAGCTTTTTCGCTGACGGGACAAATTGGTATGGCACATTTGTGCAAAACTACACTCCATAATTAACTATGTTTGCAGCTAAAAATACAATTTTGACCGGCAAAAAATTAACACCAACAAGCATTGAGTATTTAATCGTCGCCGGTGGCGGTGGTGGTGGCGGGGGCGCAGCAACCGCCCGCGGCGGCGGCGGTGGTGGCGCTGGTGGGTTATTGACTGGCACGGTAGCGTCACCCGCGGTTGGCGCATACACAATAACTGTTGGTGCTGGCGGTGCGGGTGGCGCAGTAGCGACAATCGGCAGTAATGGCAGTAATTCATCAGGATTAGGTTTTACGGCTACGGGTGGCGGCTATGGCAGCGGTGGGGGGTTGGTGGCAGCAGGTGGTGCGGGCGGGAGCGGCGGCGGTGGCGCTGATGCAAACGGCGCGGCAAGCGGCGGCGCTGGCACGAGCGGTCAAGGTTTTGCTGGCGGCAATGGCGCGAACAGTGCCGGTGACGGTGGCAGCGGTGGCGGTGGCGGTGGCTCAAGCGCAGTTGGTGCAAATGGCGTACCTCTCAGCTCAACGAGGCCCGCTGGCGGCGCTGGCACAGTAAGCTCGATAAGTGGCAGTTCGGTTACATATGCCGCTGGCGGCAGCGGCGGCGGCGCCACCGGTGGCGCCAGCGGCACGGCGGGCACTGCAAACACGGGAAACGGTGGACAGGCAGGCAACGGCCAAGGCGGCGCAGGGGGCGCTGGCGCCACCGGCATTGTGATTATTCGTTATCTCGGCGCTGTGGCTGCAACAGGCGGAACGATTACCACATCTGGCAGCTACACGATTCACACTTTTACCAGTTCTGGGACATTCACAATATGAGCGCGTTCAGGATTGATATTTTTAGTGCTGCTGGCACAAAGCAAAACACCATCACGCAAATTAGCGGCGTTGGTATCACGAGCCGCGCGAATCGTTTGGGGGAATTGCGATTCACTGTGCCACAACTCGTGGCGCTTGATCGCGGCGTGGGGCGCGGCAAGGTCTACAAACTATATAGCGCAATTGATGGCTATTTGGGAGAGTTTTATCATTCAACTGATTCAACAAATGAAAACGGTGATGTGCTATCAGTGACATGCCACGATCAACTGGTGCAGTTGACGCGCAAAACCGTTGGCTTTAATTGGAAATTCAACGGCGAAACGATGCCCAGCGCGATGGGGCGCATTGCCTCACGTTTTGGCGGCGGGTGGGCTGTGGCAACTGATCATTCAGGCAGCGATTTTTATAACATTTCCTACGAATCGTCGGGCGAATCGTTTTTTAGTTTGTTGGAGGTGATGCGCCGAACGCAGTCTGGCTGGTTCGCATTGGGCAGCGATAAACAAATCAAATACGGGCGCTGGCTTGATTCGCGGCTTGGTGGCACAATTGCGGCGCGGTTGATTAATGTTGCAAATGCGGCTTCATGGGTATCGGGCGGCGATGCCATGATCGATGCAATTTCAATCAGCGAGGACAGCAGCACAGTTGTTAATCGCGTGATCGCAGTTGGGCGTGGTTTGGGCGCGGCTCAATTCAACCTGAGCTATAGCGATATGACAACGCCATATACCATCTTAAGCCGAAAGAACTGGGATGGAACAAACAACAATGGCACAAATTCGGCTGGAGCTTACACGAGCGAGTATTACATTGAGGATAGCGCATCAATTTCAGAATATGGGCTACGTGAGGCAACGGTTAATTTTGATGTTACTCCCGCTGGCACATCACGAGCGGACATGCTCAATGCGGGCAATGCGCTGTGTACCATCGCCTCGGCTTATTTACTGCGCTCACGAAAGCATTTAGCAAACTATACGATTTCGTGCATCGGGCTACCCAAGACAGTTGCGCCTGGCGATGTGATTGAGGTTGATTATTATGGCGTGGCAACGGTGGTAGAGGGCGGCGCGGCAGTGCGAAAATCGACACTGAGACTTAATAAAACGCGGCTATTTGTGGCTGAGGTCGCCCACGAATTTGACGAGGTTGGCGGGGTCAGGCGTTCGCAATTGACCGTGAGCAACACGGGCGAATTGTTAGCAGATGCAAACGAGACAGTAACGGAGTTAATCCGTGATGCCAAACGATTTAGGCTTGTGCCTCAGCCATCGCTTACACGGTTCACGGAGGGCGGCGAAAACGCAACTGTAAGCCCGACTCTGAAATACGAGATGAAATTACGTTTCACTCGGCGAGTGGCAGAGATTAACCAGTGTAGGCTCAATTTCCATCTAACAAAATTGAGGTCAAATTCGTCATCATCAACCGCCGCATCGTCAACGACAACGACCAGTGCGGGCGGGTCATCGACGCAATCCACCACGAGCGCAAGCGGGGGAGGCACAACATTAACGAGCAATTCGGCGGGGGACGTATCCACGCTTAATTATGCTTATTCATCTTCAATCGGTTACGCCGCTGGCATAGGTTTTATTTCAGATGGCATCTCAGCGGCGTTATCAACTGATTGGGAATCATTTAGCGGCAATACCGGCGGTATCGCATATGGCACAGCAGGGGCGCAGCACGGACACTACAACGCCGAAAACGGACATGCTCACAGCTACGTTGCCCACGCGCATAAGTTTTACCTGCCCGCCCATGCACACGGGGTTGTTATTCCAAGCCACACGCACGGCGTAACTATTGATATCCCATCCCATACGCACAATTTTGCCCACACGCACCCTATCGAGTGGGGCGTATTTGAGGATACGGTATCGCCATCGGGTGTTAGTGTGTGGCTAAATGGCGCACAGATTACACCGATTAAAAATTTACTGACTGGTGCTTTTGCCGGAAATGACGTCGACGGCGAGGGCTGGTATTATGTCGATTTTACCAATGCACTGACGGCCACCGGCTTTGAGTGGCACGGGACGCAATCGGTAGAGATTCGCTGCGCTCAGGGGCGCGGCAATGTTTTTGCACAAACAGATGAATGGCTGACGGTTGTTCCAATCGCGGCTGATGAGTAAAAAAAATATGTTAAACAAGGTAGTTATCAAAATTTTCGCAACAGGGGCGCTTAACGATTTGAAGCGCATACGGCCCGACATGGCAGAAACTTCATTCGAACCGGTGATGCTGATCAATTGGGCGCATGTCGAGTGCTGCATCAAATTCGACGATTTCACGGCCTATGGGCCAGTGTATAAAGCGTTTTGTTTGGCGGCACGAGCGCCAGATTATTTTGATTTGCCGCCTCTACATCTGGCAGGCATTGCCCCAGATTTTGACATCAATCAAATATTTTTACCGCCCGATGTGGCGGTGAGCGGTAAACAGTTGAGCATCAAACCGCCAAAATCTACGTTGGGCGGCGGGGTAATTACGCCTGAATCGATCAAAGTTTTTTGCGTTGAGGGCTACTCCCTAATCGAGGAAGCCGAATACCCGTGCAAAAAAGTCGAAGGCGACATCAAGCACAAGGTAAAGGCCGAAGGAGTTTACTGCGTGGTTGCCAGCAATTTGTTGGGCTATGGAATACCGGCGCGAAATGTTGAAGTGAAATAAAAAAAGCCGCTCAAATGAGCGGCTTTTTTGTTGTTGATTATCGCCAGCTTCCATTGTGCCAAGCGAATTCTACACCAGCGACAATTACGCGAATGCTATAAATTTCGCTGGCTGACTGCCCGAATTTACAAAACGCCTGTTCAGTTGTGGCGGTCTCGCAGGTATAACCGGCTACGCCATTAGTCGTCACATGCGCCAATACGCGCTGGTGGCTGGCGGGTTTGCCGGCGATCACCACACGAGCGCCAAGCTCAAACGGCTCTTCGCTCTCAGTCCAGACGCAAACATAATCGCTATAGGCGTTGTGTTTGCAGTTTTCGATGTGGGTAGATGCGGTTGAGGTTGATAAGATTATCGCTGATGCAATTACAAACGCAATGGTGGCAAGTAGGTGAAATAGGGTTTTGGTTTTCATGTTAGTTTGTTATGAAATTTCTTGTGACAGCTGCGGCACACTGGCACGATATCGCGTAATAGCAACTCATTGCCAACGTTCCCATA
>JAGWYZ010000290.1 GCA_018969115.1 Chloroflexota bacterium
TGCAATGCTTGTCTGTTATCTCATCGCCAAGCCAAGGATACTTACGTCCGTCCTGACCTCGCGCCGCTTTCTCCCATTCCGCCTCGCTGGGTAATATTATATTTATTTTTGTCTTTTCACTTGCCCACTGACAAAATGCCACTGCGTCTTGCCAACTCACACAAGTCACTGGGTGGTTCTGTTTGTTTTTTACGTCACTTTTAGGGCCACGTGGCTGTGCCCAATATGCGCCCTTAATTTCTACCCAGTCCTTGACATCATATCCCCAACTCTTGCCAACCTTTTCGGCTTGCGTTTTGTGCTTTGCTGCTGCCACAAATGCCGCAAATTGCGCCACGGTCACGGGTGTTTTGCCCATCCAATATTCAGGCAAATTCATCACTTGTTGTGGTTTTTCATCATCACCACCGTCATTACTGCCCATGATGAACTCCCCAGCTGGCACACGCACTAGCTCTAGCGTCACCCCTTCGGCGAGGGTAAGGGTGTGGCGGTCTTTGATTTTAGCAAGCGGTGTTGCAACAGAGATGGTGATTAGCGGCGCAGAAGTTACTGGCTTCAGCGCTGCTAAAGCCGCATTCGATACAACGCGGCTATCGTCGTCACACAGCCGTTCTAGGGCTTGGCGGGCGGTATCGGCAAGGTCTATATCAGGGTGATTGAGTAAGGCGGCTAGTTCTTCGACCGCGCCTTTGCGCACCGCTGTTAGGCTGCTGGCGATGGCGTGTTGCAAATCATTGTGTAGCGGCACAACCCGCCGCACCCCCAGTTGTTTAAACAAGGTTTGCCGACCTTGAGCATAGTCAGACTCGAACGAAACAAACTGAAACGCGCTTAACGAAGTCGGAAAGGCGCGGTCATCGCAAGCCGCCATCTTAAGCGGGAATATTTGCATCTCATCGCGCATATGGGCTTGAATCGCTAGATAAATTTCGTGTTTCACCCATTTTGAGGTTGCTGAATTAGGCGTAAGCAAAACGATAAAGATACCGCTTTCAGATAATCCACGATCAATCGCCTCGGCCCATTTCTCACCCGGCTGAATCCCATCTGCGGCAATCCACACCGCTAGGCCAGCAGCACGAAGTTCTGCTGCAAAAGTGCGGGCAAGCATTTCATCTTTGTGGGCATAACTCAAGAAGGCTTGTTTGAGGTTGCGAGGTTTGGTTAGCACCTCGGCGGTGATGAAGGCCCCAAAACTTGCTTCGTAGGGTTTGGTGCGGGCAGCATGTAACGCATAGCGCAACTGTTCCAAATGACTACGTCGTTCACAATGCGCCACCAACGCCTCGGCCAGCTTCGCCAACGGGGTGTCAACGCCCTCATAATCGCGGTAAAAATCGAGGAAATAATCGCTGCACAAAAAGCCAAACTCGTCGCGGTTAAATCGTGCGAGAATAAATGTGCGAAGTTCGGTGCGATTGGGGGCTGGCATGGCTAAGGGGCTATTTTAGCGGATATTTTTTATACCGGTGCTTGAGGGTGTATTTTTTTCTGGGGGCGAAATCATTGGAGGCTGCGATTGTGATCGCAGCCTCCAATTTAACGGTCATTCCAAAATTTAAAGACGCTGTGTTTTGGCTTGGCATCCAGCAAGCAAAATGAACTTGCTCGCTTCTCAATCAGCAGCAAGTCCCGGAGGTCGAGGCATTCCCAAGCTAAAAATATATTATAGACAAATAAAACAAAGCTCACGTATAGGTCGTATGATAGCGGCGGCGCTGTTTGCCTATAGCGCGGCCATTAGAAATGGCACGCTATTTGTAAATGTGCAATGTTTAATTTGCTTGTCTATTAGCGAGAGGGTTGTCTATTCGCCCACAGTATAGAATTTTACTGCGTCCCAATCCAAACGCAAGCCCAAGCCCGGCTTACATGGAATAGCTAACATGCCATCAGCATCCAACTGCCATTTGTCGGCCACAATGTCATCAATAAACGGCGAGCCGGTCAAATATTCAACCAAATCAGTGTTTACAAACGCCGAGGCAAGTTGCAAATCAGCGGCCAGCCCGACCGCCGTATTCCAACCGTGCGGTATAAACTTCACCCCGTTCTCTTGCGCCATCCACGCAATCCGACGCTCTTCACTAATGCCGCCCACTTTGGTCACATCGGGCTGCACAATATCAAAGGCGCGGGCTTGCAGCCAAGGCTGAAAGGCTTGCCGCCGCGTTAGCGTTTCGCCGCCGGTAATGGGCAATTTGGCGTGTTCACGCAATTTGATGTAATCGTCAAGTGCGTCGGGGTGCAGCGCCTCTTCAAACCAATATACATCATAATCGAGCAACATTTCGGCGGTGCGAATCGCCCATTTATAGCCGTTAGGCCAATAGGCATCACTGCCGCCCGGGTCTACCATCAGCTTGTTATCTGGGCCAATGGCCTCACGCGCTGCTTTTACAATCGCCTCATCCATTGCCGCGCTCACCCGCCCAAATGGCCCCCAGCCGATCTTAAAGGCACGAAAACCTTGGGCCTTGACCGCCAGCAAATCATCGCGCATTTTGGCTGGCTCGTGCATTAATAATGAAGCATAGGGCTGCACCCGCTCACGATAGCGCCCACCCAACAAGCGCCCAATCGGCTGACCGCTGGCCTGCCCCAAAATATCCCACAAGGCAATATCGATGCCGCTGATGGCGTGGGTGATGCTGCCGCCGCGCCCCAACCAAAACATATGCTGATGCAGTTTTTCGCTCACCCGTTCTGGCTCTAGCGCATTTTCGCCATGCCACAACGGTTCTAGCACTGCAATGGCGGCCTTCACCAATGCATCATTGGTAAACACACTGCCGAGGCCAGTCAGGCCTTCGTCGGTATGCACCAGCACCAACGTATGCACACAATCTTCGGGGCGCAATTCATTGCTCCAGCCACCTTCGGGTGTTGCCCCACGCAATCCGCGCGATTCTATTTTGGTAATTTTCATCTGGTCTCCTTGAGAGATTGGATAGGAATGTTGTAATTTGCCGCTCACAAAGGGCGCAAAGAGGGCATTTTACAAAATCTTTGTACCCTTTGTGCGTCGTTTTCATATTGATGAAAATAGCCACTAAAACCTCAGAGGTCTTAGCGCAGCTTTATGTTGTAGCCGCGAGTTGCGTTAAGACCTCCGAGGTTTGCGCTAGTTTCCCCTGGCCTACGGTCGCCCCAAAGTGCCATCCGGCCAACGCGATTGCGTCCAGATGATGGTGTTATCGACAAATTGCCCACCACTGGCTTTCGGCGGATATTTGGCGGCGGCAACCTCATCGATATCGATCCCGAGACCGGGTGCATCATTGGCCCACAAATAGCCATTGTGCATCTCAGGGCAACCCGGAAACACCTCTTGCAAGGCATCGGTGAAGTTAATCACCTCTTGAATGCCAAAATTATGGCAAGCCAAATCGAGGTGTAAATTGACGGCATGACCGACCGGCGAAACATCGCCCGGCCCGTGCCAAGCGGTGCGCACGCCATAGACCTCGCACAAGGTTGCCAATTTACGGGCGGGGGTGAGGCCGCCAATTTGCGAAATATGCACCCGAATGAAGTCGATTAATTGCTCAGAAATGAGCGACCGCCATTCGAGCGGATGGTTGTATAGCTCGCCCATGGCGATGGGGGTGGCACATTGCTCACGGATGCGGCGAAACCATTCGATATTTTCGGGCGGCAACGGGTCTTCGAGGAAGAAAAGCCGATAGGGTTCGAGCGCCTTCGCCATGCGCACGGCATCGATTGGCGCGATGCGCTCGTGAATATCGTGCAATAAATGTAGGTCAAAACCGATTTTGCTGCGTACATAATCGAAGAGCGGCGGAATGGAACGCGCATATTGGTCGGGATCATAATAGCTGCCCGGAAAGGACGTGTCGCTGCGATCCATTTTGCGCATTCGGTCGGTGGCTTGCCCACCCTGTTTGCCCGGCACCGCGTTGCTTTTGGTGATGTCTTTGACGCGCCCGCCATAACCGCCCATTTGCAAGCGCACAGCCAAAAAGCCCTCGGCCTGATATTTGAGCGCATTGTCGAGCACCTCTTGATGATCGCGGCCATCGGCATGGCGATACACCATCGCTGCCTCGCGGCATTTGCCGCCCAACAAGCTATACACCGGCATATTGGCGGCTTTGCCTTTAATATCCCACAAAGCCTGATCAACCCCGCTGAGGGCGTTGTTTAGCACCGGGCCGTTGCGCCAATAGGGGTTTTGGTAGCACAATTGCCAAATATCTTCGATATTGGCGGGGTCGCGCCCCACCAACAGTTTATCTAAATAATCATCGACGGCTTTGGCGACCAGAGTGTAGCGTTGGGTATAGGTGGCGCAACCGAGGCCGTAAAGGCCGGGTTGATCGGTTTCGACTTTCACCACCACCAAGGCTTGGCCTTCGGGGGCGGTGACAATGGCACGAACTTTTGTGATTTTCATGGTAGTTAATTTAACCACAAAATCACGAAGGTGTCATATAGGTGGATAGGGTTAATTTAATTAAAACAGGTTTTCGCTGAACTCAGTATCCCGCCAGCCCTTGTAGGGCTGACGGGATACTGAGTTCGGCATTATGTCTTTTCAAGTTTTCAAGTTGCCCTGTTTGTTGGGAAGAAGCCTCAGGTATAAAATATTCCTCAAAGCGCATCCGTTCTTCGGGCGTGATGCGTTTGGGGCGACCGGTGGCCAAATAAATAAACAAACCGCGTTGACGACCAATTGCGCAAACCTCGCCAGCCCCATTCAAAAACCGGAAGGACAACCACGCCGAAGCGTGTGATAACTCTGATAACCAGACTTCGGCCTTGACTTGATCCCCCAAATACAAAGGCTTTTTGTAACTGATGTTGGTCTCGACCAACACCGGCCCAAATCCTTGTGTGGCGATCTGCGCCACCGGCATCCCAATCGCATCCAGCAACATCGACCGCCCGATCTCCATCCATTGCACATAAACAATGTTGCTGACATGGC
>JAGWYZ010000291.1 GCA_018969115.1 Chloroflexota bacterium
GCCCGGCAGCACCAGCGCCAATGTGTGCAGTTTGGGTCATACCATCGCCCAGCGCCCATTGTGGCCGCTCGATGCCGTTGAGCACTTTACGCCAAAGGCACGTATTTTTAGACGACCTGTTTAGTGCAATGGTTAGTGCAATGGCGCAGGTTCCGAGTTGATGAAATCGGCCCTTCATCATTTAGAAATTTGCTCGATAAGAAAATAAGAAGTTGACTCATTTATTTCAAAGGTATATGTGATAAAATCAAGAAATTGCATAAAATTATCATGCAACTCAACATCATTTCGCAATAAATCGTCAAGAACATTAGTTTACTTCCTTAATTAGCAATATCATCTAAAAATTAAAAGTAGATTCAAAGCTAAAAATAAAAAACCATCGCATGGGCTGAAAGCTAAAAAACAAAGTTAATGCCGTAATTTTGGTAAATATTTTTGTTTGTTCGCGTTATTTTTTTAAATGATGTGATTTTTAAGATAAAAGTAAGATCGAACATGAACACACGTATCAAAATACTTTGCCGTTTTGCCATTGCAGTCACAACCGTCATTTCGTTGGGATCGCTAACAACCTCCGCCGCCTTGGATGTGTTACCCCCTGAAGGTGGTTTAGCGCGGCTTGTCGTCCCCTCAGGCAATGCCAAAGTAATCCCTGGGCATTACATTGTCGTTTACAAAGATAATGTCACACCAATCGAAGGAAATCGCCATATTGACAGTGTGCGTGGTGAGCGTGGCGCACGCATCAAACATGTTTATGAAAATGCGCTAAAGGGCTTTGCCGCCCAGCTTAGCGATGCCTCAGTCGCGTCATTACGCGCAAACCCCAAAGTAGCCTATATCGAGCAAGAGCAAGAATTTACCGCCGATGATATTGATGGGGTAGAAGCGCTTGATATTGCGCAAGCAGGAGCAACGTGGGGGTTAGATCGAATCGACCAGAAAAACTTGCCTCTCAATAGTGTTTTCAATTACACTCGCACCGGCAAAGGGGTAAATGCCTATGTCATCGACACCGGTATTTTACAAACGCACATCGAATTTGGTGGCCGCGCGGTCAAAGGCTTTGATGCAGTGACAAGCGGCGGCGCTGCGAGCGATTGCAACGGACACGGAACCCATGTTGCTGGCACAATTGGCAGCAAAACCTATGGCGTAGCCAAAGAAGCGAAACTGATTGCGGTGCGGGTGTTAGATTGCAATGGCAGCGGTAGCACATCAGGTGTGATTGCTGGGATTGATTGGGTGCGCAAAAATGCAGTTAAGCCTGCGGTCGCCAATATGAGTTTGGGGGGCGGGGCTTCGACAGCATTAGACAGTGCAGTTGTCGCCGCAATCAATGCTGGCATCACATTTGCAATTGCAGGCGGCAATAGTAATGCCAATGCATGTAACTATTCACCAGCACGGGTAAGTGCAGCCATTACCGTTGGGGCAACCACCAGCACCGATACGCGGGCAAGCTATTCAAATTATGGCTCTTGTTTGGATATTTTTGCCCCCGGCAGCAACATTAAATCAACTTGGAACACCAGCACAACGGCTGTGAATACGATTAGCGGCACATCGATGGCAACACCCCATGTGGCGGGTGCGGTGGCACTTTATTTGCAAAGCTATCCTACTGCGCCACCTGCAACCGTGCGCAATGCTTTGGTAAGTGCGGCAACCCTCAATAAAGTAACTGGCGCCGGCACTGGCTCTTCGAATGTGTTATTGTGCACAAACGCCCCAAATACATGTCAATAGCCTAAATCGCTTGTAATTTACAGTCGAGGGTGCTATTAACCAAACGAGGTTTTTGGTTCGCAATAGCACCCTCAGCCCTTCATCGAAAACCACCTAAAGCGCTCGAAACGCTTTAGGTGGTTTCTTTACTAAGAAACAGGGCTAAGGTGTGTGTTTAAGCTTTGTCACCAACGGCAAATAATTTAATTTCACTTGAACCTCACTTAATAATTGTGAATTCCAAGGACACCAAACACAATTAGGCAGTGCAGCGTTACAGATATCGCTCAAATTTTCTTCGACCCAATTAGGATCAGCATCACATACCTCGGTCGCTAGCTCAAAAAAATTGATGGATGTCGGGTCAAGCTGATAATGCCAAGGTGGGTTATAAGCAGCCGCCGTTTTGATGATTTTGCCGATCACCGATTTGGTTGGCTGACCCGTCTTAAGCATATTTCGCGCCTCTTGAATGCGATCAACATCGACCAATTTAATCATCATTGTGACCTCATTGGTTGGAAACCCTACTCTAAAGTAAGCTATCTGATCAACTTGAGACGCAATTGGGTAAACAGATGAAGCAATCGCGGTATTTTGAGTCAATAAAAGGAGAATCGATAGACACAGAATAAATCGTTGAGGCATAATCAACTGAGTATATGTTCAAAACGAAATTGCTATCTCTTATCATCGTTCCCAATTAAAACCGAATGCGCGAATAAAATTCTGGCGTGCCACGCACCCCTAGCGCACGCAATGACACACGATAAAGCGCCCCCGCGTGAATGCCATCACTATCTTTAATATGCCCACCCGCAGTAGTGACATATAAATCGCTAAAATCGTCGCCACCAAAACAAGCGCTGCTCACCTTTTTGACCGGAAAATAAATACGCATCAATTCGCGCCCTTGTGACGAATAACGAGTGAGACAGTTCCCATCCCAACGGGCGCTCCATACACAACCCTCGGTATCAACCGTCATGCCGTCGGGCACACCGATTTCGGCTTTGCTGTGCACAAAAGGTGTGCGATTGCTTAAATTGCCGCTGGTGTTGTCATAATCAAAACGGTCAATCGTCTTTTTGAGCGAATCGGTGTGATAAAACTGCTTGAGATCTGGCGTAAAGCCCATGCCATTGGATACAGTCACATCGCCAAATAAGGTCGTGATGCTACCATCTAAATCTAAGCGATACAATGCGCCGGGGGTGGGGCCGCCTGGATCGGGTGATGGCATAGTTCCGCAAAACACGCGCCCGGTTGGATCGGCTATCACATCATTAAAACGCGAGTCCTCTTCATTGGGCAATGAGGCGATCAGGGTTGTCAACACCCCATTTTTGAGCAGGCGAATCGCACCTTGACGTTGAAATAATAACAACCCACCATCGGCTTGAAATGTAAAACCGCCGATCACTTCACCCTCATACACAATACCGTGCTGTTGGGTTACTGGGTCATAACAAAACACCCGCCCACGTGGGATGTCGTTCCAATAAATTTTCTTTTCTTCGGGATGCCATAACGGGTTTTCGCCGGTATTGCAGGCATAATCACATAAAAGTTCTAATTGCATGGTGTTTTATATCATATCACTATCAGAAATAGTAGAAAGTGAAAAGTGCTAAGTATCAGGTTCCAAGCCTGTAATCTTAATTCTTAATTCTTGGTTCTTGGCTCTTAGCTCTTGTTACTTGCGGTATAGTGCAAGCTCAAATTTATGACCGCGCCACTTGTCTCCATTCTTATTCCAGCTTATAACCAAGCCCAATTTTTGCCCGAAACGTTAAGTAGTGCGCTCGAACAAGATTATGACAATCTTGAAGTGGTGATCGCCGATGATGGCTCACGCGATAACAGTGCCGAAGTCATTAACGATTTTGCGCGGCGTTACCCCAAACGACTCATTCCCATCATCGGGCAAAATAATGTTGGGGTGACTAAAAATTACAACCGCGCCCTCAAGCATTGTCATGGCAAATATGTGGCCTTGCAAGGCGGTGACGATGTGTTGTTGCCCGGCAAAATTACGGCACAAGTGGCATGGATGGAAGCCGATGCGCGGCGCGCCTTATGTGGGCATGATGTTGAGGTATTCGACTCGAACACCGGCCAAACACTGTATCGTTGGACTGAGCGCATTGCCATGCGCCAAGGCCAAAACGCCTATGACGCAGTAGTATTCGGACATCTCATGCCCGGCACATCGACCATGATGCGGGCTTGTTATTTGCCCAGAGAAGGCTGCGATGAACGAATTCCCATTGCATCGGATTGGAAACTATGGATCGACTTGCTGACCAACGCCGGCGAAAACGGTCATTTTGGCTGGATCGACGGCGTATGGGCGCGTTATCGCGTATGGGGCGGGCAAGTGACCAAACGCAAGCTCAGTTTTCAAAAAGACTTGATGAAATCGGCCCAATTATTGATGACCGAAAGCGCTGACCCACGTATTCGGCGTTTTTATCGCATCGAGCGTGCCAAACGCCAATTCGAACGTGGTTACTATTTTTTGTGCCAAGGGGATGCAGCGCGGGCGCGGCATTTGCTTGCAGCCTCATTGCACAGCGAAATTTATGCGCCCAAACCCGTATTAGCCTTCGGAGCCAGTTGTTTGCCAGCAGGGTTGATAGGGCGTTTGTTGCGGGTATATCGCAGCAATTAAGAAGCTACATGACTCGTGACTTATGACTCATGAATCACCCAACACAAAGTCTATTGGCAAACGCACCAATTGATCATCGCGCCCAATATAACGTACGGCTACGCCATAATCACGCTGCGCCGCCTCAATCGAGATATAGCCATTCACCACATCGGCCAGCACACGCTGTGGGTCACGCAAAGCCACATCGCCAAAACCGCCACCGCCCGGCAAATTGAGCTTTACGTGCATGTTTGGGGTGAGCGAAATCAGCGCCTTGGGCTGTGGGCGGCGGCCATCACTGAGGATGACCTCACCGAGTGCGCCGGCTTGCCCATGTACCAAGCCGGGCGCAGCATAACGGGTGCGGTCAACCATCGCCGACACACTCAGCGCCCCTTCGCCCTGATATGCAATCTCGGTCCATTGCCCCAAGCCACCACGTTGTTTGCCTACCCCGCCCGAATCAGTACGCAATTCTTTACGGCTGACAATCAGCGGCGATAACGCCTCGACCAC
>JAGWYZ010000292.1 GCA_018969115.1 Chloroflexota bacterium
GACAAAATGAATGCCCAAATCACTATCTCAGGGTTGTTATGGGGTGGCTTTGCCACCCCATAACAACCCTGAGATAGTGATTTGGGAAAAAAGTTGTTTTAAGAAACAGTGTCTAACAAGGACCATGTCGCCACTTGCGCTTAGCGATCAAGGTGCAATCGATGCGTGATGCGATAGCGATGATATCGACATAACTCAGGTGATTGGTCACCAACAAAAATGGGCAAGCCATGAGCTGTGCGCCGTGCGCCGTGAATAACTTATGCCTTAGCTCATGGCTCATGGCTCACGGCTCATCATTAGCAAAAACACCAGACAAATAAGTGAGGTATTGTTTGGGTTTGGCCCAACTGATGCGCAGCAGCGCCGGGTCATGGTCGCTGGTTTGATCGGCAAATTCGGCATTGACATGCACAATATCGATATCGAGTGTGATTTTACTCAAGCTATTGCTCACCAAAATATGGTCTAGCCCCTGCGCATTGCCCTGAAATAAATAGGTGTAACGCTCGGTGGTTGGCAAACGCTCAATGGTATTGACCAGCGCAGTTGTGCCTGTGCCTTTTAAGGTGGTTAGCACGGGTGAAAAGTCATTGTCATTTAAATCACCCAAAGCAATGACATTGGCTTGTGGGTCGATGGCCAAAATTTGGTCGATGAATGCCCGTACTACTCGGGCTTGTTTAATGCGTTTGGTCTCAGAGCTAAATTTGGGCGGCTGGATGCGCCCAAACAAGGGTTGGTCACCGATCTTGGCGACCCAATGATTGGCGATCACAAACAACTTACGCCCGCCAAATTCAAATTCACCCGCCAAAGGTTTACGGCTGTTGCTAAAGGCCGAGTTGTCAGGGTCGATACGCCCGGGGCTGTGGCTGAGTTGTGGCCCGCTCAAGGTTGCGGTCACTGTCACTTTGGTGTTGGCAGAGGCTTGCCCACGCTCGATAAACTTTAGCCCACGATCTTCTCGATATAAAAACACGATGCGAATATTGCCACCCAGTTGACCGCCATCATCGTTGTCTTCGGGGTTGATTTGGGCATAGTCATAGGTAGGGCCACCGGCTTTTTTGATAGCAGTGATAAAGCGCGACATGGTTTGCGAAGCCGAGGTCGTGCCGTCATTTTCGCTGCCACTGTTGTCTTGAATTTCTTCGAGCGTCAGCAGATCGGGCGATTGCAAATTGTTTGCCACAATCGCTGCCAGTCGGTCAAATTTTTCGGCTTCGTCATTCGAGTCGAGGTTTTCACAATTCAGCGTCGCAATCGAAAGTTGATCGGCACGGGCAAGGCTGGCTACCTCGCGCGGCAATGACCCAGAGATGACCTGAAATGGGGCTAGCACCACCATTTTAAAAATGGCACTGTCATAGGTAATAACCCCAGTCACCGGGCCGCTGATGCGGTCGCCGACATTGAGCAAGGGCATACTGGTGCTTAACACATAGTCGTTTAGCGTAATGCGCTCTGGGTTATAGTCGTCGGGTTGTACCACCAAGGCCCCACGTATGCTGCGGGTGCTGGCGTTTTGTCCATTATCAGCCACCACCGTAATTTCGCGGTCGCCATTGGTGGGGGCGATAACAGCTGGGTTGTTAATTTGCACCAACATACCCTCAAGGCTTTCCCAAAAATCGAGGCCATCAGTTTCTGGGGCAAAATTATTCGCCGTATCAACATTGCCATTAACACCATTTTTAATGATTTTGTTGGGGATGGTGCGCCCACCATCGCCCAAAAGCACCGGCTTAGGCAAGGCCTGATTATTAGCCAAAATGGTAATGGTAGGGGTAACTAAGGTCGTGAGACCCAGATACTCGACATAATCACTCCCATTGGGGCGGTCTTCGCGCACAGTGGCAGCCACGTTGACCAAATCGCCCACTTTTACGCCCGGGGTTTTGCCGACATCGACAAAGATGCCATCCGAGGTGAATGGATCGGTATCAGGGTCGGGGTCTTGCATATAAAAGCTGGTGCGGCGCACCCCGGTCACAATGCCGCGCACCTCGGTGAGCTTTTTACCATCTAATGGCGAAACATGGCCTTGGCCCTGAATTTGGTAAATATAGGTGCGAGCCTCAACTTTTGTCTCATTCGGCGGCAAATCTGGAACATCGGCGTATGAAAATTGGACAATAAGTCCTAGCATTCCAGCCATGCCCATTGATAATGCAGGTGAGATAATCTTTCTGCGAATAATGTGATTCATAGTCATGATTATCGTCGGAGGAATATGATTCTTCTTTTTACATTCGCCCTGACTTTGCTTTGGCTGAGTGTGTTTGGCGTGGGTATTTTGTTTGTTTTGCGGCGGTGGTGGTGGCTTGGTGGCATTTTAATTGCCGAGGCCATTGTCGCCACTGCCGCCCAAATTGCCATGACGACCATCCCCGTCGGTATTGGTCAGCCGCTCATTCGCCTGCCCAAGGCTGAGTGGGGGTGGTGGGCGCTTGGGGCTGGGGTGCTGGCTGTTTTGGTTGTCATGATGTTGATTGGGCATTGGCGGGCCACACATGCTACTCACCCTCAAGTGGCGCCAAGGCGCGTGAATGGCGTGTTGATTCTGTTCCCAGTGCTTGCTGCATTGGGGCTGTATGGCGTGTCATATTTCAGCACTCCGTTGCGCGAGCGCGAACGTAACCCTGACCGGCGCAGCATTCGCCTTGCGCCCGGGTTTAGCTATAGCGTGTATGCTCAAACTACGATTGATAACCCAACCGTGATGACTTTTGGCCCAGATGGCAAGCTCTATATTGGTGATATTGCTGGTGATTTGTGGGTAGCAACTGACCGCGATGGCGATTTTCGTGTCGATAACATCAGCAAATTTGCCGGTGGGTTCGATCTATTGTTGGGGCTGGCGTGGCGCAGCGATGAGTTATTTGTATCGAGTGCGGGCAAGATCGAGGCGCTGCGTGACACCAATGGCGACGGCGTGGCCGATACACGGCGGATCGTTGCTGAAGGTTTGCCCGCGCTGGTGCTCAACCCCCATTCAAACAACAGCCTAACGTTTGGCCCCGATGGGCGGCTGTATTTTGGGGTGGGCCGCACCACCGCCACAGGTCGTGAGCCAAACCCACAGGCCGGGGCGATTTTGTCGGTTAGCCCCGATGGGGGGGATGTGCGGGTGTTGGCGCAGGGGTTTGGCAATCCATTTGATGTGGCGTTTAATGCGCGGGGCGATATGTTTGTGGGTGATAACGCCGGTGTGAGTGCCGATGGCGACAGCCCACCCGACAAATTTCATCATGTGGTGGCGGGTGGCGATTAT
Source organism: Chloroflexota bacterium (assembly GCA_018969115.1). Lineage (GTDB taxonomy): Bacteria > Chloroflexota > Anaerolineae > J036 > Brachytrichaceae > AQU-03. The sequence goes on from JAGWYZ010000292.1 coordinate 3,278, forward strand.
GACGACGAAAACGACCCCTTTGGCCCGAACAAAAAAGCCGCCGTTGTGCAACTCGACCCGCACTCAGTGCCAACTGGGTTGACGTTTTACAGCGGCAAAACCTATCCGGCTGAATATTTCGACAACGCCTTCATGACCTTGTGGAATCGTGGTGAGGTATTGCGTATTCAAACCAGCGCCGTCAATAACGGTTATCGCGCCCGCGAATCGATTTTCGGCGATGGTTTCCTCTACCCGATTGATGTCGTTACCGGCCCCGATGGCAATCTCTACATCGCCGACTTCGGTACCAGTGTCATTTATCGCATTACGTATGGGGGGAAATAGGAGTGCCGAGTGCTGAGTGCTGAGTCCTGAGTAGCAAGTGCTAAGTGCTAAGTGCGAAAGGGTTAGGAATAGTGGTTTGGAAAAAATGAAAAGACGAATAATTAAGTTTATCAAAGCATATTTTGCATGTTGGCTGCGTAATACTCAGCACTCAGGACTCAGGACTCAGCACTTGTTACTTAGCACTTGTTACTTAGCACTTCTATTGGCTGGTTGCGCGGCTGCGCCGGGCAGCGGTGATGTGGCGAATGGCAAGCGGATTTTTAATGGCGAGGTGGTGGCGCAGACGCAACGAGGGGCCTTGCCGAGTTGTAAGCAATGTCATGGCATCGCGGTGGGGGCATCGGTATCACGCGGGCCGAATTTGGTCGATATCGGCAAAACCGCAGGGACGCGGGTGGCTGGTATGAGCGCCGAGGCTTATTTGCGCGCCTCAATCATCGACCCCGATGCTTATTTGGTGCGTAGCTATCAAGAAGGCATCATGCCAAAGGGCTACCGCGAGGCTTTGAATGACGCGCAAGTTGAGGATTTGGTAGCATATATGCTAACATTGCGCTAATGACACACGACAAAAACCCTTGGCTCAGCACTCGCACCCGCAGCGGTCAAGAATATGATGCCCCTTACGAAGCCTGCGCTCAAGCCGGTATTGACGTGCATGGCGAGGCGAATTTGGTCGAAAAGTTGCTTCGTTCTGAGCTAAATCAAGCGCAAACGACTGCGCCATATCACATTTTAGATGCCGGTTGTGGCACTGGGCGTATGTCGATTGAATTAGCGCGGCGCGGGGTTGAGATTGTAGGCGTTGATTTGGATGAGGTGATGCTGACCCAAGCCCGCAAAAAAGCGCCGCAGCTCGATTGGCGTTTGGGCGATTTGTCGCGTATTGACTTGGGCAAAATGTTCGATACGGTGGTCATGGCGGGCAATGTCATGATCTTTTTGACACCGGGCAGCGAGGCGGCAACCTTGGCCAATATGGCGCGGCATCTCAAGCCGGGCGGGTTGCTGGTGGCAGCCTTTGAGCTAACCCCACGCGCTTGGACGCACATGAGCGTCGGGCGTTATGATGATTTGGCGGCGCAAACCGGTTTGACTAAGGTTGCGCGTTGGTCAACGTGGGATCAAGACCCTTGGCAGGTGGGCGATTCGTATGGGGTGTCGGTGCATCGAAAATAGCTTGCTTACCCCTCGGAGGTCTCAGCGCAACTTTATGTTTTAGCCAAGAGCTGCGCCAAGACCTCCAAGATTTTTTACGAGTCTATCTACCCACACCCGCAACTGTCGCCCAC
>JAGWYZ010000027.1 GCA_018969115.1 Chloroflexota bacterium
GGGTTATCCCCTGCCCAATTTGAAGCAAAACACCTTGCGGAATTCCGCAAGTAGTGACTCCATTTTTAGGGGGTCACTTCAAGTTGATATTTTCTTCCTGTGGATTTTTCTACCTTGTCAAATTTCTTTGCGTAATCTTCGCTCTGTTCTTTGGTTGCTTGATTGAAGATGTTTTTTCCCTTTGAATACAGATAAATATAATCATGAACATTTCCAAAACTATTGCTTTGAGCCTTTACGACTCTAATCTTCTGCCAAACTATTGAATTCTTATAATTGCTATTGCTGAAAATCTCATCAAGCAATAATCGCATATAACTATTTACTCGCCAATCACAATGAACATAAATACTTCCATCGTCCGCGAGTAAGTCACGCATGATAATCAAGCGTTCATAAATCATCGCAATAAAACTATCTGCGCCTTTTCCCCAAGTATCACGGTAGGCGAGTTCTTCTAATACGTTTGGTCTTTTGGTGAAAGTATCATCGCCAATTTCAATGTCCATAGAAAAATCTGCGCCGACATCGAAAGGCGGGTCAATGTAAATCAGTTTGATGCCGCCGTTCTTTTCAATTTCTTCACGCATGGCGCCGTTTTTCAACGACGAAAGAATTAATTTGTTATCGCCCCAAATGAGTTTATTTGTCCAACCGCTTTTCTGCCGTCCGCGTGTGTCGAACAAATCCATTTGCAGGCTGGCGGGTTTTTCGGCGCGGGGTTCGTCCACTTGCTCGATGACCTGAAACGGTAAAACGATATTGGTCACTTCGTTACTTTTACCGTTCCAAATCAATTCCACTTCGCGCTTATCGTCAAATAAAAGAAAACGATATTTATCGGGCAAAGGTCTGTCCGATTCGAGGAGTTTTAGAATTTCGCGTTTTTCGTTGTCGGTCAGTTTCATCATGTCCAAATTGTAGGGTCAAGGTGGCAAAAGGTAAGATAATACGAAGGAATGATCGGATGATATACCATATGCTATCGCTGTGAACAAGAAGGAAATTGGGGAATTGCTGTCTTGACCCGCTTGTGCCTTCCTGTAATATTTGCTGACGGAGCCAGCCAAATATACGTATTACGTATCAATTGCAATACAAAAACACAAGATAACTTTCTAAATATCATCCGATGTAATGTTGCGTAATGTATCTCAACAACCTACCAAAAGTAACAAAGCAATTGACTAAAGCGATTCTTTAAAAATAGAACCGCCATTGACATGAGTCTATGCCATAAATTTGATTTGTCAAGACACTTCGCAATTTTGTCAAGTTTTTTTAAATTTGCCTAGAAATTTAGATCCGTAAATATATTTGATGCGTCATCCTGAACCCCTTCGATAGACTCAGGGTAAACTGTGATGGATCCCTGTTGCCTAAGTTAAAGCAAACATAACACTGGTAGATCAAAATCTTGACTAACCTGACTGCACTTTTACGAATCTAGGCTTTAGGGATCCCTCACAGTTTACCCTGAGCTTGTCGAAGGGTTTCGGGATGACGCTTAAGGTTATAAGTTTCTCCAACTTGCTGGACGCGACCCTTTAGAATTGCGTCTAAGTATTTCTAAATGACAATGCAAAATGCCCTCAAACATCCGTGTTATTTTACCTAGCAATCCCAAAAAGGCTCAGGCATAGCAAACGCCTAAACAAAGCTATAATATAGACGATGGCATTCACTGTATCTGATTTTCACGATCTAATTCACATTCTGAAAACTAAGCCAGAATGGAAGGAAGCGCTGCGCCATGAATTATTGGGCGATGAAATTTTACGTATTTCCGAAGAATTTCACGCAATGCAAAATGCTTTTCGATTACTAATCGAAGAATTTCATGGGTTTAGGACCGATACTGAGGAACGATTAAAAAAGTTAGATTTTGCTGTGTCACAGGTTCAAGTTGACATATCGCAGGTGAAGGGCGATGTATCGCAATTGAAGGGCGATGTATCGCAATTGAAGGGTGATGTATCGCAATTGAAGGGCGATGTATCGCAATTGAAGGGTGATGTATCGCAATTGAAGGGCGATGTATCGCAATTGAAGGGTGATGTATCGCAGTTGAAGGATGATGTGTCGCAATTGAAGGGTGATGTATCGCAGGTGAAGGGCGATGTATCGCAGTTGAAAACTAACGTTGCAGATTTACAAGGTGAACGTGTAGAAAGAAAATACCGAGATCGCCCTAATGTTTATTTTAATCAGATTATTCGTAAAGCAAAATTATTATCTGATATTGAGATTGCTAATCTTTTAGATGATGCTGAGGAGCTAGGGGTTATTACAGAATCTGAAGCCAACTATATTCGCCGAAGCGATGCTATTATTACAGGGCGTTCAAAATCTACCGGCGAAATGTTATATTTGACTGTTGAGGCATCAGTCGTATTAGATTCACATGATGCGCAGCGCGCTGTGCAACGGGCTAAGTTGCTCAACAAAATCCCTAATGTAAATGCAGTTGGGGTGATCGCAGGTGATAAAGTTGATCCTAAAAGCGCAGATGCCATACGAAATGAAAATGTATGGTGTGTTACGAATGGTGCTGTTATCGAAGTTATTCGCCCATTATGAACTAATTTGTAAAGGTCGGTAGATGTTTGGGTGCTATAAGATAACCGTAAACACACTGCCGCGCCCAGCTTCACTATTGACGCTGACGCTGCCATGATGGGCGCTGACGATGCTTTTAACGATGGCGAGGCCGAGGCCGCTGCCGCCTTTATTCAGGTCGCTATTGCCACGATAAAAGCGCTCAAACACATGCGGCAAGTCGGTGGGCAAAATGCCGACACCCGTGTCGCGCACAAATAGTTTAATATTTTGCTTGCCTGCCATGCGCGGCTCAACGATATCGGCCCCCAGCCTAATTTGCCCGCCCGTCAGCGTAAACTTAAGCGCATTGTCAATCAAATTGCTCAGCACAATTTGCATTCGCGCAAGGTCACAGCGTAAGATCAACTTGGGGTCGGGGGTATCGATGATTAATTGCACCTGCTGTTGTTGTGCCCGTAGCCGAAATGGGGCCAGCGCGGTTTCGAGCAAATCACGCACCAGCTGGTCTTTGAGGTCAAGCGTAATTAGCCCAGCATCTAAGCGCGACAAATTAAGCAAATTGCTGGTGATCCATTCGAGCCGGTTGAGCTGGGTTTGGCTCTCGGCCAAAAATTCGCTGCGGGTGATTGGGTCATGGGCAGCCCCATTTTGCAGCAATTCGTTAAAGGTCTTGAGCGCGGTGATGGGGGTGCGCAATTCGTGTGAGGCATCGGCGATGAAGCGCCGTAGCGCATCGCGCTCGGCTGAAAGGGCGGCAAAGCTGCTTTCGAGCTTGGCGGCCATTTGGTTGAATTGCTCTGAAAGCTGGCTGATTTCGTCGCGGGTATTGTCATTGGGGGCGCTGACCAAGGCGCGGGCCGATAAATTGCCTTGGGTCATTTGTTTGGCGGCACTCGCCAAGCGTGCCAATGGTGATGTGAGGCCGCGGCTCACGACAAAACCGCTTAAAACGGCCAAAATGGTGGCGGCGAGGGCCGCAAATGAGAGAGCGTTACGGGCGGTCGAAAGCGCCTCACCCACATAATTGGGGGCACCGCTTACTTCTACATACCCCATCACCCGACCGAGATCGGTGATGGGTACGCTGACCGAGCGGGTTGAAATATCCGTTGGCCCGCTGTCAATTCTATTTTGTGGGCCGGTTTCGGGCGCAAAGGCGATGCCATTGCCAAATGGGCCTTGGGCGCGTTGCACCATTACGCGGCGGCCTTGGGGCAACACCCGCTCAACGGCGCGGCGGTCGCCACCCATCATAAAAAAGACAATCGCCCCCGTATCGCCCTCAAGCACATTTTGCTCGCGGGGTGGGGCGATCCACATAATTTGATCTGAGGCTGACCGTGGCCCAGAGTCGGCCAAGACGCGGCCTTGGGTGTCTAAAATGCGCACTTGCACATTGCCCAAAAAGGCCGAAGTGGTTGCCAGTTGCTGCAATGGGTAGCGGTCGCTGGGGAATGCGATGGGTGACTGTAAGAGGCCGGTGACTTGACGGGCCACCGCTTGCGCATTATTCGTCAAATATTCTGTCTCGCGTTGGGCGGCGTTGCGTTGCAACAGCCAAAGTGCCAGCCCGCCCAAGCTCAGAACCGTGAGCGCGGTGACAAACACATAGCTGAAAACCAGCCGCCAACGTAACGAGAGAAAACGCATGGTTAATGGTTAATGATTAATGGTTAATGGTTAATGGTTAATGGTTAATGGTCAATGGTCAATGGTCAATGGTCAATGGTCAATGGTTAATGGTTAGTGGTTAATGATTCATTAACCATTAACCATTAACCATTAACCATTAATTTCTCAGCCTTGTGGGTCGTTGCTTTGGCGGGGTGCGCCTTGGCGGATGCTGCGGGTGAAGTTGAGCGCGACCCCGAGGAAGGCCTTGGTTTTGTCATCGGCGCGTTCGCCGAGGGTGACGCTGATATCGGTGGCGGTGCTGTCGCCTTGCTTGCGGATGCTGATCTTGACGACATCGCCGGGTTTATGGGCGGCAATGGCATCGGTGACTGATTTTGGATCGGTGACTTTGACCCCGTCAATGGCTTCGATCACGTTGCCGCGTTTGATGCCAGCCTTGTCCGCTGGGCTATCGGGGGTGACATTGGCCACAATGACTTGGGTGCCGCTGATGACGCTGCCGGGGCCGCCGGGGATGCCGGGGAGTGGGAAGCGTGGCCCATTACCGCCGGGGTTGCGTGGGCCACCGGGCGTGCCGGGCAGGTTGGGTAGGCCGGGCGGTAAGGTTGGCATGGCTGGGGTAAACATGACACCCAGATACGCCACCCCTTTCTTGTCTGGGCTTTCACCCAATGTCACGCTGAGTTCGCTGCTTTCGCTGCCGCGTTCTACTTTTACCTTGATGACATCGCCGGGTTTGTGAGCGGCGATGATGGTTGGGAGGGGTTGATCGAGTTTTTTGCCGTCGATTTCGACGATGACATCACCCGCTTTGATGCCTGCCTTGGCGGCGGGGCCATCGGTGACGACTTGGCTAACCTTGACTTTGCCATCGGCAATGATGCCGCCGCCACGCACAATACGCACATTTTGCCCACCTAGCGGGGCAATGCCGAGGTAAGGCCGACCATTTTTATCGCCAACGGTTACGTTAAAGGTCTTGAGGTCGTCACCGTGCTGCACGGTTAATTTGAGGCTGTCGCCAATTTTGACCTTGCCGACGATATCAGCGGCAGCGCGTGGGGTGTTGATCTCGGTTTCGCCGATTTTTAGCACAATATCGCCGCGTTTGATGCCGGCTTTGGCGGCGGGGCTATCTTTGTCTACGCGCACAATCACAATGCCGGGTTCATCGGCGGCTTGCGCGTCATCGATCAACATTTCGCCAAAGGGCAGGTCAAAGCCTTCAGCAAACCCCATCATGCCTTCGGGCATCCCTTCAAATGCTTCGCTGTGGAAGAAAAAGGATGGGGCTTCATCGTCTTGATTGCTGATGATGGTTTGGGCGGGTTGCGCGGCTGCGCTAGGTTGAAGGTTTCGTGCGGTGGCGAAGGCGGACTGGCTATAGCCGCCAGCGAAAAATGCGCTACCGGCAAGTGCAATCAACCCAACACTGGCCGCCAGCGGTTTAAATAATCGTTTTATCATCACTATCTCCTTTTCAATTGTAAACTTTAGATTTGAAAGACGTGATTAGCATAGTGATGATTGATTGTGAAATGATGATGGTGCTGTTAAGAATTCGTAATATTGTTGGGTCGCCGTCATCTTGACGGCGATCCAATTTACATAAACGCCAAAACCACCCCTAGCGATAGCGCACTGAGCAGGTTTGAGAGCAATACCGACGCGGTGACGAATTCTGGCATCACATCATTTTCGAGCGCAATGATGCTGACTAGCACGGCGGCGGGCATACTGGCTTGTAAAATGCCAACATTGCGCTCAAGCAAGGGCAAGCCAAATAACTCGACCAACGCAAAGGCCAAAGCCGCGCCGCTGACGAGCCGAATCCCGCTTGAAAGCAACATGTCTAAATTGGGCTTTGGGATGCCGGCTGCCGCCAATTGTGCCCCAAGGCTGATGAGCATGATGGGGATGAGGGCGGGCGTGAGCAACTCGGCGGGGCGGGCGATGAGGGGCGGCAGCGTAATATCAAAATAATTGATGATGAGGGCTGGTGGCAGTGCCAGTAATGATGGCGTTTTGACGACTTTGAAAGCCGCCTGTAAGGGGTTGCCGCCTTTCATCAATTGGGCAATGGCGACACACACCACAAACCCCAATACCATATTGGCCAAAAAGTAGACGGTGCCGGGGATGAGGGCTTCTTTGCCTTGGGCGAATTGGCTGATGGGCAAGCCAAAATTGCCGACATTGCCAAATACTGCGATCATGGCATAGGCCGCGATCATCGAGCGTGGGCGCTTGAGCAGTTTGGCGATGAGCATGGCCAGTGCCATTGAGATGAGATAAGTGAGGGTGATAAAGCCAATCATACGGGCCGTGAGTTGCGCCTCGAGTTTGGCGCTGCCCAAAATGGTGAGCACGAAGGCGGGCGAAATGATGTAGTAAGCGACCCGCGACAGGGTGCGGGCCTCTAGCCCAAGTTTGGGCGCGGCATAGTAGCCCAATGCCAACAGTAAAAATACCGGGCCGAGCACATTGAGGAAAATGGAGATGAAACCTGACATGATAATAGTGCTGAGTGCTGAGTAGAAAGTGCTAAGTGCTAAGTATTACTTTTTACTTTTTACTTAGCACTTAGCACTTTTCACTCGGTAGTTGAGGTTGGAACCCAGTTGCGGAAGCCGCTGCTGAAGATGAGGAGGCTGAGTGAGAGGATGAGCATTAAGATGCCGTTGACGCGAATCGCCATCAGTGGGCCAAGGGCATTGCCCATCCACCCAACCAAAAGTGCGCCGATGGGCTGGGCGGCAGAGGCGATCATCTGCGAGGCCCCACTGATACGTGCCCGCATATTGGCGGGCGAGAGCACTTGGGTGAGCGATGAAACGGTGGTGAGGACGACTGGGATATTGATGCTGTAAAAGAAAATGCCGAAAATTGTGAGGGGAGCCGAGGTGAAGGATGCTGTGACGATAAGCCAAATACCCGACCATGCCAACGTGAGGCATAGTGCAAACCCTGCCCGTTGGATGCGCTGTAATTGTGGGGCGATGAGAATAGCGCCGAGTAATGCGCCTGCGCCCGAAGCGGCAAACATATTGCCAACCAGATCCGCGCCGCCGTGCAAAATTTGGTCGGCGATGGGGGCGGCTAATTGCAGGCTAGAAAATACAAAGATCATGATCATCAGTCGGCATAGCATCAGGTCAATAATGCGGGGTGATTGACGCATATATTGCAGCGATTCTTTAAAATCGACCAAAGGGTTGGGGCGGGTTGTGGCATGGCGTTTTTGTTGCGCCCGCACAATCATTAGGCTAATGATGACGGCGATGAAGCTGAGGCCATTGAGACCAAAGGCGATGGCAGTGCCAAATAGCGCCACAACTTGCCCTGCGATGGCGGGGCCAACCAAACGTGCGGTCTCGATCACCATGCCGAAGATGGTATAGGCTGAGCGAATCTCGGACATGCCGCTGAGGTCGCTGATAAAGGCGGATTGGGCTGGCACGGTAAATGCTGAAGAAGTGCCCAGTAGACCCGCTAACACTAAAACCGGCCAAACCTCGCGTACGTTTAAGATCACTAATAACGCTAAGGTAAACGCCAATAACATATCGACAATTTGGGTGATGATGAGCAAGCGCCGCCGATCTATTCTATCAGCCAGTGAACTAGTGAACGGGCCGATGATGACGATTGGGAAGAATGCCAAAGCCCCAGCAATGCCAATAATGCGGGTATCGTGTGACAGATCCCATATCAGCCATTGTTGGGCAACCTGTTGCATAAAGGTTCCGATTAACGAAATGCCTAAGCCAGCAAAATATAAACTGAAATTACGATTTTTGAGCGGCGAAAAAGTCTGTGCAAACGAGCCAGTGAGGTGAGCCATAGGCAAGGATTGTACCGATGATAAAAAGCCGCATATTTTTAGAAGGTACTTGCCACCCACTTTACAGAAACCGGATTTCTGAAAGAAACCCGATTTCTGAATACACACAGAAAACGTCTTAAATCACCGGTTGCACTTTGCAAATGTTGGTTGAACCCACGCCCCGACCGAGTGGCACACCCGAAACGATGACGACACGATCACCAATCTTGGCATAGCCATTTTCTTTGGTGATACGAGCAGCTGACTCAAAGGCCTGATCGACATCGCCCGAAAACTCGACTGAAATGGGTTTGGCATCCCAAATAAAGGCGCTGTATTTATAGGCACGCTGGGCGGCGGCCAAAGCAATGATGGGAATATTGGGGCGATGACGGGCGATCATGCGGGCGCTGAGGCCAGAATGGGTCATACACACAATCGCAACCGCGCCAATGTCATTGGCCACATCAACCGCTGCATGGGTGATGGCTTCGGTCACTTCGTCGGGGCCACTCACGTTTAGGTTATCGGTCTTCTTCAAGCGCCATTTGCGGCGGTCTTTGGCAGCTAGTTTGTCTTCTTCGCGCTCGGCATGTTCGGCAATGGCCGCCATCATTTGAATCGATTCAATTGGGAAATGCCCACTGGCGGTTTCGGCGCTTAACATAACGGCATCTGTGCCATCGAGCACTGCATTGGCCACGTCGGTAGCTTCGGCACGGGTCGGGGTTGGCGCATCGGTCATGCTCTGCAGCATCTGGGTGGCAGTGATGACGGGAATACCGGCTCGCCCACAGGCGCGAATAATTTTCTTTTGGTAAAACGGCACTTCTTGTGGCAAGGCTTCTACGCCCAAATCGCCACGTGCCACCATCACGACATCGGTCACTTTTAAGATCGTCGCCAAATCGGTTACGGCTTCGGGTTTTTCGATCTTTGCCACGACCAAGGGTTGCTCGGCTTTGTTTGGCACATATACTTGAATGAGCGCTTTTAGCTCACGCAGGTCATCGGCATTGCGCACAAACGACAACGCAACCGCATCGATGCCAATTCGTAGCATAAATTTTAGGTCTTCGCGGTCTTTGTCGCTCATCGACGATACCGAAAGTTTGCTGCCGGGCACACTCACGCCCTTGCGTGAGAGCAAATTACCACCGGCGGTCACGATACAGCGGGCCAATTCGGTGGTGGTGTCAACCACGCGCAACATCAGTACGCCATCGTCGATCAACACCCTCATGCCGGGTTGCATGGCATGAATTAGCTCGGGGTGGGGCATGGGAATGTGATCAGTATTGGCAACCTCGTTGCACGAAAATGTCACAATTTCGCCATTATTTAGCTTAATGCCTTCTTTGGGCAGATTGCCAACGCGGAATTTGGGGCCTTGCAGGTCGCCCATTACCGCCACATACATATTTTCTTCACGCGCCACACGGCGTACCAAATCCAAGCGACGCTTATGGTCGTCATGGCTGCCGTGCGAGAAATTGAGTCGTGCCACACTCATACCGGCACGGATCATTTGACGCAATACATCTTCATTTTCACTGGCGGGGCCAATGGTAGCTACAATCTTCGTTCGCATAATCGACTCATTTTAAGCCTATATTTAATCGATTGCAAGTGATTTTCCTTAATATTGTTGGGAAAATTGTGTTTTCTTAATAAATAGTGACAGGTTAATAAACAGGTTAATTGAAGGGGGCATGTCGAAATGACTGTATCCCTATCCGCTTACAATGGGATAGGGATATAGTCATTTCGGCTACCTATTTGTTCCATACACCTCAAAATCGTACAGCGAATAGCCGGATTCGGTGGCGCGGCGTGAAAAGGCGAGGCGCACATAGCGCCCGTTGCCTTTGACTGCAAAATCATCATGGCCGACGGTTTTGCGTTCGGTCATGCTGAGCAATGGTGACCAGCCACCGTCGGGGTGCTCGCTGATTTCGATGACGTAATCGGCGGCGGTGGCAGCTTCCCAATTCAATATCACTTGGGTGATGTTGTAACTTGTGCCGAGGTCAACTTGAATGAATTGCATCTCGCCTTTTTGGCTCGACCAGCGTGTACCAGAGTCGCCATCGACTGCATAATGGGCTGGATAGCGCGATTGTTCGATGCTAGACACGATGACGGGTTTGTTTTGCGCCAAATTTACTTGGCTGGGTCGGGTCGGCACGGGGGTAATGCCATTCACCGAACGAATGCGCGTGGCTTGCCCAGCCCGCACTTTGACCAGCGTAACCGGCCCATACTGATCTTGGCTGCGGCTCCAGCCTTCGCCGTCATAAGTTGCTAGTACGTCAGGGTTAGCAAAAATGGGCGTTTTGGCTTCATTGATGCTTAACGTAGCCGCGCCGTGACCATGCAATTTCAGTAAATAATATTGCACAGCGGGTGTGTAGCGGCCTTGTGGGGCATCGATGTTAAACAAAACGACATCGCCACGTTGTTGCATGTGCAGGGCTTGCCTAAAATAGCCATCGGTTTCATAAGCATAAGTTTCGCCGTCATCATCATAATAGCTGAATTGGCTGAGGCGGGTGTCGGGAAAGGCATCGATATTGATGGTTTCGATGGGGCGCTCGCCGACATAGTTTTGGGGGTTGTGGTTGGGCAAAATAGCCCCGCGCCTAACAAATAGCGGGATGTCATTTAGCGACTGAACTTTGTATTGGATATTGCCGCCGCCAGTATAGGCCGTGCCGCGAAAATAATCGACCCATTCGCCCGGCGGCAAATAGATGCTGACATGGCTTTGTCCACGTCCCATAATAGGCGCGGCCAACAAATGCTCGCCCAACATCCATGCTGCCGTTGTGTTGGCGACGTTGGCATCATCTGGAAACTCATAAAAGAGTGGGCGCACCAACCCAATGCCAGTTTCGTAGGCTTCACGCTCGTAGGCATATAAGTAGGGCAGTAGTTGATGCCGTAATTGAATGGCTTGTTTGGCGGCGGTTTCGGCGGCGGCATCATACGCCCAAGGTTGGCGTTGTTGGCCTTGGTAGCCATGCACGCGGTAAATTGGCACCAGAGCGCCAAATTGCATCCAACGGGCATAGTTTTCGCTCTCTAATGGCAGGGTGGCGGTAAAGCCACCAATATCCATGCCCCATTTTATTGCGCCGGTGTTGATGCTTGATAGCATGCGTTGGCGTTGGTCGGCCATGCTGTTAAAGGTCGATTCGATATCGCCTGACCAAAGGCCATAGGCATAGCGCTGCGCCCCAAGGTAAAAATTGCGGTTGAGTGTAAATACCCGTTTGGGGCTAATGGTGCGTTGACCTTCGTACATGGCTCGTGCCATATTTGTTCCCTGAAAAGTGTCGAACACAAATGTGTTGTCGGTCACATCGGCTTCGTCGTTCCACCAACCCACAATGCCGCTATCGAACAAGCCTTGTGCTTGCTGCCAATACCAAGTGCGACATTCTGGCTTGGCAAAATCAATATCACGCACCAGCAATTTTGAGAAATAATCGATATAGGCGTTTTGTTTTGCCACCCAGCAATCGTGTTGATTGAGCCATTGGGCAGCTTGAGTGGCTTGCCCAGTCGCGTTTTGCACATGGACACGTGGCTTCATAATGCCGCTTAGACGCACGCCCTGCGCCAACAAATCTTGTGCCAATTTGCCTGACGCACCGTTGGGAAATTTGTTGCCAGCGTCAGGGCCGTCCCAGCGAAATTCGCCGCCACGTGCATCGGCGGCATCTTTGCTGGGATCTTTGCCCCATGCCTTGTAATCAAAATCGAGCGTAAAGGCATCGAGCGGAATGCCTTTGTTGCGATAGGTCTTGACGCTTTGGCGTAATTCGGCTTCATTGATACCCCATTCGCTATTGATAAACCCTAAGGCCCATTTGGGGAACATGGGTGGTTTGCCGGTTAACTCGGCCACCCGTTGCATGATGCTTTTTGGGGGGCCAAGCACTATAAAATGCTGCAAATGCGATTGTTTAAAGTGTTCGAAACGTAATTCATTACCTGCGGTAACAAAGTCGCCGCTGTCTGCATCGACCAGCACCCCATATCGGCGCGTGAAAAGCAGGGGTGCGCCTGAATCGCCTTGATAGCTGGCCCATACTTTGCCGCCTTGGTCGCGCGTCATCCCTGCCGATACATCTTCCCAGACCTGATACGAATGTGCACCATAGAAATGTTCATCAGCAGCATTGCTGGTGATGAATGACAAGGCATGGTCTCTAAATTGGGTTTCTTGCACAATTTGGCGGCTATTGGCATCAAAAATGCTGATTTGTAATGGGTTGCGTTTGATCTGCACTGTCATTTCGCTGGTTTGAATGACACGCAAATCATCGGTCATGACTTGGGTGGGTAATTGCTGGTCCCATATCACTTCGGGCGATAGCACCCATGTGGTCTCAGTGTCGTGATCGTCAAATAGGGGCTGAATGCGCACGACATTGGGCGCAATGACTTGCACAATCACATCAAGGTCGTGCGGTTGATTCCCCCGCGTAACAAAAATGGGGTTTGATTGGGCAAAGACCGGGGTTGCAAAGGTGAAATAGCGCGTGCCAAATAAGGCGAATGCGGTTAGCGCAGCCAAAACCCATTCTAACCAGCGCCATTTAAAAATAGCTCGATTCAACTTTTTAATTTTATCTGAGGATTGAAGTAGGAACGATATTTTTAGATAATAGGGTATCGTCTGGATAATTTGGGGTAAACCCCAAAGATGTAATGCCAAACGCATTATATGACCATTGAAGTTAGGGGCAAAGCTCCTAACTTCAATGGTTATATAGTGCGTTTGGCGAAAAGTAGTTTTATTTTCCCTGATTTTTTGAGATGATACTAACAGGCGCGAAAATCTCCAAGGTCTTAGCGCAGCTTGACCTTGAAGCCATGACTTGTGCTAAGACCTCGGAGGTTTGCGCCGGTGCGCCGGTATCAGGCATCATTGTTTTATCTTGAGGCACAAGTATTTTTTTACCGCCATCGTACTTATGACGATCGTATTGTGTTTGTTGGCCCTTGCTGCATTTTTGATGCAATCGCTTAAGCCGTTTTAGTGGATGTTGTTGCTGCAAGAGGTGCGTTTAGAAGTGGCAGAAGCCAATGCTTTGCAGGCCAAATGCACCTTGCTCATCGATGGGCATATCGCTTTTTGGCTCAATTCGCCGGTGCAGCGTTGGAATGAAATTGCCCATAATTTGGTGGTGCGTAACAATATTGTGCCGATCCATGCCCTGTGAGTGTATGTCTTGTTGAGTGTGGCGAAATATGACGGGCTGCTGATAGCGAAGAGCCACCGTGATTATTTTGGCACAGTGCATCCAGCCGGGCGTTTGAATCCCTGTCTTTACACGTGGTTATCGAGACCAAATCGGCCTTGGTGCTGAGCAAACTGTTCCCAACTGAGGCCGCAAGCCTCATTCAACAGGCCAAATAGCATCAAGAATTGACGCTGTATACTGGTTAAGTGTGCGCAGTGATGTGACTGCGGATGAAGTCATTGGGTGGGTGCGGGCAGATGGCGCAGTCAATTAGTAGCATCGCCAACGGTGACCGCATCAAATACCTAATTGGTGGTTCCTGAAAATGCTTTATGGGTTACACCCCATTGGGGTAAGATGTGGCCCGGTTGTGATGGCATCGGGTACAGACTTTCGCCCACCACCGCCACCGGCCGTTGGCTCCGCTGAATATGAAGCAGCGTTGGCTGTGATGCTTAAATTGTCTGATACAAGCACCCCGAAGAATTGCAGGTCGTCTTGTTTGGGGTTGATGGTCCCGGCACTGCTACCCCTGCTGGGCATTGGAATAAAATTGCCGTTGATTTGATGGCTGAAGCCAAAGTGACTGACCCATTATGGGTGATTTAATGATTGGCGATGCTGAATGTGGCTTTGGCGGATGCTGGTATTGCATGTTGGGATGCTTAATATACCTATTTGTATTTTCGTCTATCGCAGGCCGATCGGCGGATTACGCTTCCAGTTGGGCTGCCTAATTTTCTGGCTTGTGCCACTGGGTGTGCTTGTTTTTCAGGAGTGGCGGCTGAGGTATTGGCGCATTATTTTCCGAATCAGGCCGATGATTTATGCAGCGCTGCCAAAGAAGCCGCAATATCGCGTTTGTATGGGGGCATTCATTGGCGATTTGGCGTTTGGGCTGGCCGCATTTGTTCACATTGTCATGCTCACGTTGGCGGTATACTCATCGCATCATGATGAGATTTGAACACACCGCTTATAACGTGCAAGATCCCGAAGCTGTGGCTGCATGGTATGCCAAAACTTTCGATATGGATATCATTCGGGCCTCGAAAGAGGGCCTAAAACCGCATTTTGTGTCTGATAAAGAGCGCCGCTTAACGTGGGAGTTTTACAATAACCCCGCTGGTGCGATTCATGACCAAAGCAAAATTAGCCAATGGACGCAACACGTGGCCTTGGCTGTGGACGATGTGAGCAGCGTGCGTGCCCAATTATTGGCGGCGGGGTGTACCCCTGAAGGCGAAGTCGGTACAGTGCAGGGTGGTGATGCAGCGTGTTTTGTGCGTGATCCTTGGGGCCTGTGTTTGCAATTGGTTAAGCGCATCAAGCCGCTGTATTAATAACAAATTTTCGGCATAATGTCTTTTGAGGATACTGAATAGGTAAAAAAGACGCGCCAACAGCGCGTCTTTTTTGTTGTATTTGAAGGTGTGGGAGTAAGTAGGGCGATTTACAAAACGTTATTGCCCAAGCAATCAGAGATGCTAAGATTTAGATTAGGTATGATGTTAGTTAAATTTCATGACAGCCTTTCGTTTTTTCATCGTCGCTGTGTTGCTTTCCTTATTAATGGTAACGCCGCAATCGCTCACTTATACTGCTATTGCCCAGGTTGCGAATGATGCACCGCGTTTGCCATTAACCACACAACCCGACCCTGAAAAACTGAGTGCATCGCTACGTGCTATCTTGGCACAATTGGGGCAGCAACCCGCTGCTAAGGTCGGCATTATTGTGCGTTTTGTTGGTCAGGTTGACCTTGATCGTACCCTGAGCAAAGCCAAATCGTCGAGCCGCATCGACCGCGCTATCGCCCTGACCGATGTGCTGCAACAAACCGCCGATGCTGACCAACATAATGTCATGGCTTATTTGACCCGTCCCGATATCGCCGCACAAAGCAGTGATATTCATCAATTGTGGATTATCAATGGCCTTGCACTTAATGCAACTGCTGAGGTGATCTCAGTCCTCATGGCCCGCCCCGAAGTCGCTTCAATCACCATCGATGAATGGAATACATGGATTGAGAGCCAAGAGCCTAGAATCGAGAGTCGAGAACCAAAAACCAAGAATACAGAAGATGAGGCACAGGAGTTGAGCGATCAATCCTCAATCCTCAATCTTCAATCCTTAATCCCCAATCCTCAATCCTCAATCCGCAATCTTCCTTCTCCGATCTCGGTTGCCTTGTCGGCGATTGCGTTTGTAGAGCCGCCTGCCAAAGGTGAAGTAGTATGGGGCGTTGGCGCAGTTGGGGCCGACCGCGTGTGGAAAGGTTTGGGTGTTACGGGCAAAGGTATTGTGGTGGGCAATATTGATACGGGGGTCGATTGGAATCACCCAGCCCTAAAAACTCGTTATCGCGGTTACGATGAACGCGGTCTATCGCCTGTCAACCATTTGCATAGTTGGTTTGACCCAACCAATGAGGCTGCTTTTTACCCCAGCGATGTGAATGGGCACGGTACGCATACGATGGGTACAATGGTAGGCATCAATGGCATTGGCGTGGCGCCGGGTGCAAAATGGATTGCGGCCAAAGGCTTTAACAGCGCGGGGCAAGCCCCCAATAGTTGGCTGCACCGCGCCCTGCAATTTATGTTGGCGCCGGGCGGCAAACCGGAATATGCGCCTGATGTGGTGAATAATTCTTGGGGCAATAATAACCCCTCGGTGGATGAGTTTGAGCCAGATGTGCAAGTGTTAAACACGGCGGGCATCTTCACGTTGTGGGCCTCGGGCAATAGCGGGCCACGCTCTGGTTCGGTGTCATCACCTGCCAGCCGACCGGGGGCTTATGCCGTTGGGGCCAGCGATAATGAAAATGAAGTGGCAAATTTTTCGGGACGCGGCCCCGCGCCTGATGAGTCACTCAAACCCCATCTCATTGCGCCGGGCGTGCGTATCGCCTCGGCTTTTCCGGGTGGCAATTACTTATTGTCTACCGGCACATCGCAAGCCACGCCTCATGTGGCAGGGGTAGCGGCGCTCTTGCTTAGTGTGCAACCATCTTTCGACATCACCCAGACCATGTTTGTGCTGACCAGCACGGCCTTGCCGGTCGGCAATCCTATCCCCAACAACGATGCCGGGTGGGGGCGGGTCGATGCGTATGCGGCGTTGTTGTCGCAAGTGCAAACTGGCGTGATTACTGGCACGGTGCTTGATAATGGCCAACCCATCAGCGGGGCTTTGGTGACAGCCTTGGGTGATGTTTATCAGGCCTATGACACCACCGATGCCGATGGTAATTTTATGATTAAGGTTCGGGCGGGCAATTATTTGCTCAAGGCCAATGCCTATGGCTATTTTGAGGGGTATAGTAATCAGCGCAGTGTTGCCACTGGACAAACGGTGGTGGTGAATGTGGCCTTGCAGCGGATGCCCAGTGGCGTGCTGCGGGGTGTTGTCACAGATGCCCGCACGGGCGAACAATTGCCAGCCACTGTGCGGGCGATTGGCACACCTCGTAACAGCGTTTCGCAGCAAAATTGTTTTCCATGTCGCTATTATTTAGACCTGCCCGCTGCCGAATATGTGATTGAAGCGCGTTTAACCGGCTATGGCGTGCAAACCCGTACCATCAGCATTGCCGATGGGGTGGCGGTGGATGTCGATTTTGCACTTAAAGCCATTCAAAAGATCGTGTTTGTCGATTCGGGCGCGTGGTATCTCGCTAGCGCTATGCAATATTATACCGAGACGCTCAATTCACTGGGCTATGCCTATGATGTGATGCGCATCAAGCAAATCCCGCGTGACCTCATTACCACTTCGCAATTGCTCAAATACGACACCATTATTTGGTCGTCGCCCAATGATGCGCCCAGTTTTACCAATGGTGATGATGTCATCTCTGAGACATTAATGCTGGGTAAAAATCTGTTGCTCACTGGGCAAGACATTGCTTATCATGATGGCGGCGGCAAAAATTTTAGACCTTATTTTGAGAAAATTAATGCGTGGTTTGTCGATGACAACAGCACCAATTTTAGGGTCGAAGGTGTCACGCAAACGTTGTTAGCCGGGCGGGTGTTCACCATTACAGGTGGCGATGGCGCTCAAAACCAAGAAGGCCCCGATATTATTCGGGTGCGTAATGTTGATAATGGGCATCTGATCGCCGAATATGCGCCGGTTTCGCTCAAGGCCAGCACGATGTTAACCCCAGCCGGGGCTTTGCCGAGCCGTGGCGCGGGTATTTATACTTCACAATGTCTGAGCTATAGCGTGGCTTTTTTGCCTTTTGGCATGGAGGGGATTAGCACTTTGGCACATCGCACCGATGTGATGGGCCAAATTTTGAATGCCTTTGTGCAGCCGCGTCCCAAAATGGGTCTAGAGTTGACCCCACTGAATCCATTGCCGACCGGCGCAGCCATTGGCTTGCCCGGCGAAGTGGTAAGCCATAGTTTTCGGGTGCGACATACTGGCGAGGCTGGCCTGCCCGAAACTTTTTCGATTGCCTTTGACGGCAACAAGTGGCAAGCCGCCGCCACTAGCGTAAATGGGCAACGTGATGTGCACGAAATTACGCTGGCTCCATGCAGCAGCACCGTGATTACGCTCTCGGTCACCATTCCCCAAAATTTGCCGCGCAATAGCAGCGATGTGCTGAATGTGACGGTGTCGCCGCGCAATTGGTCGCCCAACCTTAAGCGCACCTTGAGGTTTCCCAGCAAAACCCCTGCTGCAGCGCTTTTGGTCGATGATGATCGGTTTTATGACCGCGAAAAAGACTATTTAGATGCGCTTGCCTCGGTTGGCACGAGTGTCGATCGTTGGGACACGCGCACCAGTTTGGGTAGCCAATTCACCCAAGCCCCCAGCTTAAATGACCTGAACCGCTACCCGATGGTGGTGTGGTTTAACGCTTATGATTGGTTTGACCCAATTACCAGCGGCGAGCGTAAGGCGATGCGTCAGTACTTAGAAGCGGGTGGGCGGCTGTTTTTCTCGTCACAAGCGGCCTTGCATTACAGCAGCGGTGAGCAACGTCAGGCCACCGATTTTGATCGCAATATGTTGGGCGTGGCTTATGTCGATTTTAACAGCAGCACCAATCAAATTGTGTCAGTGCCGGGCAGTGTGTTGGGTGATGACATTTTGTCTGGCACGTTATTGCCGTTCCCGTATGGGTTTAACCTCAGTGCCGCTGTGCAGCCGATGCAAGACACGCAAGTCATCATTCGCGGCGACAACGGCCAGCCCTATGGTTTGGCACGTGCTTCGCATGTTAGTAACGAAGAGTTCCCTGCTTTGTCGAATGAGTCGCGGCTGGTGTTTTTCCCATTTGCTTATGAGGTGCTAAATAAACCACTCAAAGCTGAGTTGATGAACCGCATTGTGGGTTGGTTGTCGCCATTGGGCGAATCACGCTTTAGCGCTGCACCTAATAACATCCCTGTTGGTGGGCAATTTGTGTATAGCCTAACGCTTAAGGCCGATGAGTTGCTTAATCATTTGGGTGCATACACATCGACCAAGGTGGCGATTTCGGTGACATTGCCCAGCCAGATTAAAGTATTGACGCATACGCTGCCGCCGGGGGCGTTGGGCAATGGCTGGCGTGGCACGCTTACGCAGGGCGAGGCGCAACAATGGCAAATTGTGGCGCAACACACCGGCGTTGCTAATGACAGCGCCACAACCGAGATTTTAACTGCACAATTACATATTACCTTGCCCGAGATGGGTATTCACTTTAGCAAGCCGCTATTGGTGCGGGTGAATGCGCCCAAATTGTTGCCGAGTATGAGTATTGCCCCGCAACTGTTACAATGGCGCGAAAGCGCTACGGTGACGATCGGCTTGCGTAATGTGAGTGGGGTTGATGTGGAGCAGGTGAGTTTGCGTAACGCTGTGCCTGCGCGGTTAAATGTGATTGAGTCATCGCTCAAATTGTCGCCATCGGATGTGGGTGAGCTGGTATTGCTTGGTAATCGGCTTGATTGGACGGGTGCGCTAACGGCGGGTCATGCTATCACCATTAGTTATCAGATATCACTGCCGCGTTTTGGCTTTAATAACCCATTGGCCTTTTTTAACCAAGTGATTGTGACCGATGATGCGCGGGCGGCGACTCATGCCGAAACGTGGATGCTGCCTGAGACGATGCGTGTCAGTTTCCCGATCATTTGGAATAATCAGTTTAGTGAGACGATCGCGCTGACGGAGACCATCAGCACGATGATAGAAATTACGCCGGTGGTGAGGTAGATTTACGATCAGAGCAAATTCCTAAATAATGAAGGGCCGATTTCACTATCTATCTTCCACAGCGTAGACGTGGAAGGTAGATAGCGAAATTGATCCAAGCTTTCATCAACTCGGAACCTGCTCTCATTTTGTCAAACTGGTAATGGTGCACTAATGTTAGAAATAGCTTCACCAATGTCTTGTGGGGTTGCACCTGTGGCTAAAATGGCGCGTAATAACAACTCAATTGATACTGAATGATCCCCATTTTCAGCTTTTGCAATACGAGGTTGACTAGAGTGGATCTTAGTGGCTAATTCTGCCTGTGTCATTTGATTTTGTCGGCTTTGGCGCAATTTGCGACTGAGTGCTAACTTGATTTCAACTAATGTAGATTCTTCAGGTGTAAGCTGTAAAAACGCTGCTACAGTTCCTGTTTGCCAGCCTTTGGCTTCTAATCGAGCTTGTTTTGCTTTATCCATTGTTTTCACCTTATTTATCACTACTATCGTTATCGAACTTACGCAAACGTCGTTGACAGGTTTCAATGACCCCTTGGGGTGTTTCTTGCGTAGTTTTGCTAAATACTTCGACAATCACGATTGCATCTTCGTCAATGCGATAAATGATTCGCCAGTTTTTATTCTCATCTCGAACTCGTAATTCATGGCAATGTGATCCTATGCTGGGCATTGGGCGTGATTGAGGCAGCCCTATACTTTCCCCTTGCTGTAATCGTCTTAATAATAAGCCAGCCTCAATGCGAGCAGCCTGAGTAAACGGGGGTGTTTTTATCTCACTATGTAACCAAACGATAACTTTATCTTTATCGTCCATTCCCTAAATCATACCACATCTGATATAAAAAGAATTTTGTCTTCTTTTATTATTGTGGGTATTCTTAAAAGATATATTTCCGAATTTACTATCCTCAGCTCTTTAAGATGACATTATGTTTGTTACACCAGTTGTTTTGAGTAAATCAACAAATCATCATCGTCATCATAATAATTTGATACGGTCGCTAAGCAGGCAAACCCCTGCGATTCGTATAGCCGATGGGCTGGCGCATAAGCCGAGGTAGACGAGGTATAGATCACCATCAGCCGCCCACCAGCGGCGGTGGCTTGATGGGTAGCGAAGCTGAGCAAAGCTCGCCCCACACCTTTGCCACGCGCTTTGGGTAGGGCGCACACCCAAAATAAATCCCAGGTGTGTTGGGTCATGGCTTCACGCCCATAGCAGGCAAACCCCAGCATCACATCATTGTGCCAGCAGCCGATGAAATGATAAGCATCTGGCCCGGGTTTGGCCATGGCTTGCTCAAACATTTCATCGACCGTATCGGCATCGCTTTTGTCAAATAACTGCGAGCGTATCAAAATATCGTAGATGTGGTTGCGATCGGTTGGGGTGGCAGGGATGACACGCATTATGTCAAGAGATGCCTTCGCTCAAGCGCGATTACAACGAGCTTTTCGAGCATTTGTGCATAGGTCAAACCAGCAGCGCGGGTGGCATTGGCAAAGCCGCCTTCGCTGCTTACGTCACAGTTTGGATTGACATCTAAGACCATCGGTTTGCCGTTTTTTAGCCGCAAATCGACCCGGCCATAATCGCGGCAGCCTAATGCGGTATAGGCGGACAGCGCCACTTGTTCAATATCGGCTTGAAGTTGGGGCAAGATTGGCGCGGGGCAAATGGCTGGAATTTTTTGATAGGCTTCCGAGGTCGGGGTCCATTTGGCATCGAAGGTGCAGAGCCGATCATGAATATCGGTAAATGCGCTATAAATCATGGTCGAAATGCCCAATACACGTGGGGTTTGGTTACCCCAAACCGATATGTTGTATTCGTCACTGTCTAAAAATTCTTCGATTAGCACGGGTTGCTGCTGAAATTGAGACATTATGGCGGCAGCTTGTTGTTGTGCTTCGTCAAGATTCATCACTACTGATTTGCGGCTGATGCCATATGAACAATGTTCGTTGGCGGGCTTGATGATGGCGGGAAAGACATCAAATTTTAAGTCTGCGGCATGGTCAAATACGCCCCAACGTGGGGTCGGTATTTGTTGCTGATCGAGCAATTGTTTGATCACTCCTTTAAATTGGGTTTTCTCAAGCGAAATATCATCTGAACCGGTAAAGAGATAGCCCAGACGTGTCAATGCTTGCGCTACCCGCGCATAGTAAAAAGGCTGGGTTGGCGATCCTTCGCACATGTTAAACACTACCCATTCTGATGGGTTAAAGGGTTTGACGATGGTTTCAACCTCACATGTCACGGCCAATATTTTCACTTGCCAATGTCGTGACCGTAATGCTGCGGTTGCTTCTTGCACCAATTGTTGTGTGGATTCAACCTCAAAATTAGGGCTGTTGTGGTCTAATCCATAAAGCAGAAGAATAGAAGGGCGCATTTTTTTAATAGCCTTGAGCCGTAGGCCATGAATTATAAGTCATGAGTTGTATCTCATGGCTCATGGCTCATGGCTCACAGCTCACGGTTTACAGCTTGTAGCGCTTAATTGCTGCGGTGGCGACCATGCCAACCATTTGGCTGTGGCTGATATTTTGAACTTGTGCCATTAAGGTTAAATCGCTGTTGGGGGTGATGCCGGGTAATGAATTGATCTCTAAAATATACAGCTCACCTTCGGGCGTTAACCGAAAATCGACCCGTGAATAATCACGGCAGCCGGTGACGAGGAAGGTTTGATGCGTGAGATCACGCACTTGTGCCGCCAAGTCTGGGCTGATGGGGGCTGGGCAGTGATAACGGTAATAAGCGGCAAAATCGACTTTATGAGCTGATGAGTAGAATGGGGCTAGCTCGCTAGGGTAGGCGCTAAAATCGGGCTGGCTGATGGGGAAAAAGTGAATGTCATCACCATTGCCAATTAAGCCACAGGTTAAATCATCTCCATCGATAAAGGCTTCAACCAAGGCGGGTTGTTGATATTGCGTGATGATTCTGGCGACGGCATCACGCAGTTGTTTGAGGTTGCGGGCTATGCTGTCGTTTTTAATACCCATGCCTGTGCCTTCATGTTGCGGTTTTACAAATAATGGGAAGGTTAGCTCAGGTTGTAGCACATCGTCGGGCGAGTGAAAAACTTGAAAGTGCGGGGTCGGTAAATCGTAGTAATCGAGGATGCGTTTGGTGCTAGGTTTGTCTTGAGTGATAGCAGCGGCAAGTGGGGTGGGGCCGCTGTAGCGATACCCCATCATTTCTAAAATGGCTGGCACATGGGCTTCGCGGCTTTCGCCAATTAGCCCTTCGCACACATTAAAACATAGGTCGGGTTGTATTTGGGGCAGCCATTGAAACAATTCACCATTGCCTTCGTGAAAAACAACCTCGTGGCCTAACAATTCAATGCCTGCTGCATAGGCTGCCACATCTTCGGCGTAATCAAGCTCAACGAGGCGATCATTTGGCGCGTTGTCACCTAGATCGGGCGCGTTATGGGCAAGGTTGACGAGTAATGCAATTTTTAGCCGTTGTTTTTTTAGTAACAAGATAGTATCCTTTTGTTTGTTTAGTGTTTAGTTGAAGATGCTAGGATATCATCATCATAACAAAATTATCTTCTCGATAATGAGTTGTAAGATAAGTTTTTGCCGAACTAAAGATCTGATCTTTAGTTCGGCATTATGTCTTTTTAAATTACCCCAAAGTATTGTAAATTTCGGCGTTACAATTCGTTAAATGCCCTTTAGCAAACCTAATGATCCGTATGCAGCGTTACGCTTGCCCGAATTTCGCTATCTGCTCGGCTCACGTGTATTTTCAACCTTAGCACAACGAGCGCTTTACATTTGTATTACCTACCAAGTGTTTGAATTGACCAAAGACCCACTTGCATTAGGGTGGTTGGGGTTGGTCGAAGCCATTCCAGCTTTATCTTTGGCTTTATATGGCGGGCATGTGGCCGATCGTAATGATCGCCGTATGATTGTGCTCATCACCCAAGCCATTCAGGTGGTTTGCGCTATTTTATTTGCTTTTATTTCGCTTAATAGTGCCTCATTAGGCATATTTGCCCTTTATGGCGTCGTGTTTATTGTTGGGGTAGCACGCGGCTTTGGCGATCCTGCCATGTCGGCATTTGAGGCGCAAGTGATTCCCACCAATGTTTTTGCTCAAGCGTCGGCTTGGTCGAGCAGTTTGTGGCAGGCCATTAGTATTATCGGCCCAGCCTTGGGTGGGTTTGCCTATGCTTATTTAGGTCCCACCGTCACCTATTTTATCGTGGCGTTGTTGCTTGCTATTTCTTTATTGGGTATGCGCCGCATTGCGCCCAAAGCCAAACCCGTACCCCCTGAAGGTGAAACAATTTGGCAGAGTTTATCGGCTGGGGTGCGTTATGTCAAAAATGATCAAGTGCTAGTTGGCTCAATGGCACTCGATTTGTTTGCAGTGTTATTTGGCGGGGTCATTGCGCTATTACCGGTTTTTGCCGAAACCATTTTGAAGGTGGGGCCGGTAGGCTATGGTTTTATGCAATCTGCACCGTCAATCGGGGCCTTATTTATCATGCTATACGCCACTCGGCATCCACCATTGCAAAATGCTGGTCGCAATTTACTTATCAGTGTGGCCGGGTTTGGGTTTAGTATCATTGTGTTTGCGCTATCTACCAATTTCATCGTGTCATTTGTGGCGCTGATGTTTACCGGTGTGTTTGATGGCATTAGCATGGTGATACGCATGACGATTGTGCGGGTATTTTCGCCTGAACATATGCGGGCGCGGATTGCGGCTGTTAGCTGGATTTTTATTGGCGCATCTAACGAAATTGGCGCATTTGAGAGTGGCGTAGCGGCAAAACTGCTTGGGACAGCGCCTTCGGTGATGTTTGGCGGCTTGGTGACGTTACTCGTGGTGGCGCTTACTGGTTTTTCTGCCCCAAAATTGCGCAATTTGCATTTGAACCCAGAAGGAAGGAATGAGTGAGTGAGTGAATGAGTGAATAGGTAATTTAATCACTCATTCACTCATTTTTTAATCGAACACCGTTGCCCGTGTTGGGTCGTCGAGGTGGGCGAAGCATTCAAGTAATTGCTCCAAACTGCTGCGTGGGGTCGATAGTGGCAAGGTAGCAATTTCAGCGCGGCTAAAAAAATCAACGCCATCTGTTTCGTGATTGGGCTTCCCATCGCCGCCGCTAATTTCACATTTAAAAATGAGTTTGTAGCCGTGATAGGCCGACAAAGGTTCGCCATGACGGTTGGCATCAAACACGCCAATTACTTTTTGGGCTTTGCATTCATAGCCGGCTTCTTCGGCTACTTCACGCTCGGCAGCCAATGATGGCACATCGCCGACATCGGCCCAGCCGCCCGGCAAACACCAGCCGCCATCAGATCGCTCGCGCACCAACAATAATTTGCCGGCACAAAAACACGCCCCGCGTACATCAACTTTTGGCGTGGCGTAACCGGGTTGAATCGCAAACCAAGCTGAGACCGTGCCCTGATCTGCCCCCGTTTGCGTAGCAAACATCTCGATAGCTAACTCATGTAATTCGGCATAACGCGCGCGGTCATAATCATTTTCGGCAAAAGTTAGCCCAACTTGGGCGATGGCTTGCACTTTGCGTGCCCATGTTAGCCAATGTGGAACGGATGTCATAACAAAAGTGTTGAGTGCCGAGTACTGAGTTGAAAGTGCTGAGTGCTGAGTTTGTTGCCTTAACACTTGGCACTTTTAACTTAGCACTTAGCAATTAAATCATGCGTGGTAGATCAACATTAACGTAAAGCCGTTCACGTAACGACATGACGATGCGCCGCAGTTGATCTTCGGTTTCAAGCCGTTCTTTAATCCGCTCGATGCCGTGCATAACGGTGGTGTGGTCACGCCCACCTAACAAACTGCCAATTTCGGGCAATGAAGCATCAGTTTCTTGGCGAATAAGAAACATGGCGATTTGACGCGGCAACACCAGCTCTTTGCTGCGCCCTGCCGAAACGATTTCGGGCACAGACAAACTGTAATGTTTTGAGACTGTTTCGATAACCTGTGAAGGGGTGATATTTGAACGTTTGCCGACTAAATCGGCTAAAGTATCACGCGCAAGTTGAATATTTAAGACGCGGCCTGTTAACGCCGAGCTGGCAATGAGCCGATTCAGTGCGCCTTCTAGCTCACGCACATTGCTTTGCACTTGTTTGGAAACAAACTCAACCACTTCGGGTGGAATGTAGGCGTCGATTTGCTGGGCCTTTTGTTGCAAAATGGCAATACGGGTTTCTAAATCGGGTGGGGCAATATCGGCCATCAAGCCCCATTCAAAGCGGCTACGCAAACGGTCTTCGAGTGTGCCCATCGATTTTGGGGTGCGGTCGCTTGTCACTACAATCTGCTTATTTGCGCCATGCAACGCATTAAAGGTGTGAAAAAACTCTTCTTGGGTGCTTTCTTTGCCTGCAATGAATTGCACATCGTCCATTAATAATACGTCAACATTGCGATATTTATTGCGAAAAGATTCGGTGCTTTGCGAGCGAATGGCCGAAATTAATTCATTGGTAAATGTTTCTGACGTGATATAAAAGCACTGTAACCCGCGTTGGCGCGAGGTATGTCCAATTGCATGTAACAAATGTGTTTTGCCCAGCCCCGCCCCGCCATATAAAAACAAGGGGTTATAGCGATCTGCCGGATTCTCGGCGACTGCTTCAGCTGCAGCGTGTGCCAAACGGTTCCCGTTTCCTACGACAAAGGTTTCAAACCGATATTTAGGGTTTAGGCCATCGCTAGAAGATAAAAAGGTTGCAGGCATATTTGATATATTTGATTGTGCTTTTGGGGATTCAGATATCGGCATTTTTACTGGTTTTATCCGTATATTATTTTGTGTTGGCTGGTTGTTTGCGTCTTGAGCGTTAGGTGAGATATCAACTTCTGGATGAATAGACTGTGTTTGGGTAGTTGCTTCGCTTGTATCTAGATTGTTTTTAGAGGGCGAGGCTGGCACGTCTGACTCAATGATATTGGCAATTGGGTTGGCTTTTTTATTTGCCAAAGATTTTTTAGGGGTAACATTGTGATAAGCATCATTGCTCACCAAAGTGTTATTAGTAAATGGGATTGTGCCATTTTGTGAGATCAGCACAATTGCGACCTCAACTTCAGTTCCCATTCGATCGACCAACCCCCTTTTTAATTGCGATAACAAACGGGTTTCCATCCATTCTTTCACATAGCCATTTTGCACCCCAATGACAAATTGCCCATCTTCATATTTTACAAAACGGGCTGATTTCAACCAAGTAGCATAGCTTGCACGTCCAATGCCAATTTCAATTTCACCGACGGTAGAGAGCCACGCGCTTTCAGGTTTCATCATATATCTCCTTTAGGCACAAGAAAGATTTTCCCTTTTTTGCTATAAACACTAAGTAAGACAGGTACAAAAATGTAATTTTCACTGATTTCACCATTCCTCCGCAAGCTACGCTTGCAGAGGAATGGTGAAATCGGCATTTCCTCAATTTTTACCCTTTCTTGGTATATCTAAATCTAGTAAGAAGAAAGATTGTATTCTGTTAACTCGTAATATTCAAGATTTGCTTTACAACACTATCTTAAATTGCGCGTTAATTTAAGATTTTTGAATTATGAACAAATAATACACAAGTTTTCCACAACCCTGCGCTGTGATCACCGGTGCAACACGTTTTTTTACCCACATGTTACCCACAGCTTTTCCACTGGCTAAAACCAAAAATTAGCCTTAACTATGCAGCGCATTTTTTGCTTTCTTAAATAAGTACTTAAAACTAATAAATTCACATTGTTAAGCCAAATTTTGAGGTTGGTTTTAAGTAACGTTTGTCAAAAGGGTAACTTTTCAATAAACCGGGCAAAACCACTTGCCTCAAAGGCCATAGATGATTTCGGCAAAAATATGTTTTATTCCCCCGTTTTATTGAGAAGATACTATTGTTGGCAAAAAGTTGGCATAAAAATCTACTTTAGTTCATCCGTCTCAAGTTAAGAGAATGCAAGAAAAGTCAAGCGTAAACAAGAAAATTTAAGACAACAAGAAAAGTCATAATAAACAGGTTAAAAAAGTCGAGTGATGGGTTAAATGCTCCAAAAAATCATAAAACTGATC
>JAGWYZ010000293.1 GCA_018969115.1 Chloroflexota bacterium
CCAAAGAAATTTATGAGTTTGGTTATGCGCCAATTCAATCTAAAATCCAAAATTCAAACCCCAAAATCCTCTTTGGGCATGGCAGTGGCTCGTTTGGGCATGCCGCAGCTAAGCAATATGGCACTCGCGACGGTGTTCATCACGCCGATGGCTGGCGCGGTTTTGGGCATGTGTCGGTGGCAGCAGCCCAACTCAACCGAATTGTGGCCGATGCGTTATTTGCCGCTGGAGTACCGGTCATGAGTTTTCTGCCATCGGCGCTGGTGCGTTGCCATAATGGTCGTATTGTTGAAATGAAAAGCGATGGGATCGAAGCCGCTTTATCACACGGGTTAGCCCCACTTATTATGGGTGATGTGGCATTTGATGATGTGCGTGGCGGTACGATTACCTCAACCGAAGAAGAATTTGCATTTTTGGCACAAATATTGCCAGTGACGCGGGTGTTATTGGCTGGTGAAACCGAAGGTGTGTATGAGCGATATCCGGATGGCCCAATTTTGCCACGTATTACCCCAGCCAATTGGCTGGCCATTCGCGGCGGCGTGGGCGCATCACGCGGGGCCGATGTAACCGGCGGCATGGCCAGCAAAGTAAGCGACATGATTAAATTAGTGCAGGCTTACCCACACCTCAGCATTCATATCTTTTCTGGCTTGCATCCAGGTAATCTCACCCGCGTAATGGCTGGTGAACCACTTGGCACCACCATTTTTAATGGTTAACTTGATACAATGTGATGCGCACAGACGAAGATAAAGCGGCGAGAGTAGCCCAATGTGTCCACAGTCGCAGTGTGATCGGCATTTTCTTTAGTGCATCTCAGCTTAAAATAACCCAACGACCTTGCCATCAATCAAATCGACCCGCTCGTAAGCTGGGTGCTTACTCAGGCCGGGCATGGTGCGCATGTCGCCACACAACGGGTAAAGAAAGCCAGCGCCAACCGAAGCCCGCACATCACGCACCGGCAAACGCCAGCCAGTGGGCGCGCCACGCAATTTGGCATCATGGCTCAGGCTCAAGTGCGTCTTTGCCATACACATCGGCAGCTTATCAAAACCCAGTTTGGTGAATTGAGCAATACGTGCCTCAGCTTCGGGCGAATAATCAACCCCATCGGCCCCATAAATCTCACGCGCAATTGCTTCGATCTTATCCTTGATCGGAATATCGAGCGGATACAAGAATTTGAACTCACTAGGTTGGTCACAAGCCAAAATTACAGCCTCGGCCAATTCGCACCCACCGTCCCCCGCTTGCGCCCACACACGGCTAACAAAGGCCCCAACCGCCCCCGCCTCAACCGCACGGCGGCGAATGAGTTCCATCTCGGCCTCGGTGTCATTGACAAAGTTATTAACCGCCACCACGACTGGCACGCCAAACTTGCGAGCGTTTTGAATTTGCTTGACCATATTGGCGCAGCCCTTATCCAGCCATTCCAAATTTTCCGAGGTCAATTCAATCGGCAATTTTTTGCCCAACACAATATTAAGCCCACTGCCATGCATCTTAAGCGCCCGCACAGTTGCCACCAACACCACACAATTGGGTGTGAGGCCGCTGTAACGGCACTTAATATTCATGAACTTTTCCATACCCATGTCTGCCCCGAAGCCTGATTCAGTCACGACATAATCGGCCAACTTAAGCGCAATTTGGTCAGCCACAATACTATTGTTGCCATGTGCAATATTGGCAAACGGGCCACAATGCACCAAAACCGGCGAATGTTCAAGCGTCTGCATCATGGTTGGCATGATTGCATCTTTGAGCAAAACCGTCATCGCACCAGCCACTTTCAATTGCTCGGCGGTCACCATATTGCCATCTACATCGAGCGCCACCACCATACGGCCCAAGCGGGCGCGTAGGTCTTCGATGCTAGTTGCCAAAGCCAAAATCGCCATAACCTCAGAAGCAACAGTGATGTCGTAACCTGTGTCACGTGGCACACCATCTTCTTTGCCGCCCTGACCAATTTTGATGGCGCGTAAGCTACGGTCGTTAATATCAACCACACGCCGCACCAAAATGGCATTCATGTCAATCTTAAAGTCATTGCCATGTTGTAAATGGTTATCGACGGCTGAACACAGCAAATTATGTGCTGCACCAATCGCATGAATATCACCAGTCAGATGCAAGTTGAAATCTTCCATCGGCACTACTTGGGCATAACCGCCACCTGCCGCGCCGCCTTTAATGCCAAAGGTCGGCCCCATGCTCGGCTGACGAATACACGTCATCACGCTTTTACCCATCACATGCAATGCCTGCGAGAGGCCAATGGTGGTGGTGGTTTTGCCTTCGCCAAGGGGCGTGGGGGTTATAGCGGTCACGACAATATATTTTCCTTGTGGCTTGTCTTTTAGACGATCACGCACATCTAAGTGCACTTTGGCCTTAGTCTTGCCATACATTTCGAGATCATCTTCGGTCAGCCCAACATTAGCCGCAATTTCGCGGATAGGTCTGATTTCAGCCGCTTGTGCAATGTCTAAGTCTGATGGAACTGGG
Organism: Chloroflexota bacterium; assembly: GCA_018969115.1. Classification (GTDB taxonomy): domain Bacteria; phylum Chloroflexota; class Anaerolineae; order J036; family Brachytrichaceae; genus AQU-03. The sequence goes on from JAGWYZ010000293.1 coordinate 2,524, forward strand.
TTAAGAAGTTTGATTGACATGCCTATATCATAGTTGATTCGACATCATTCCATCTATTGGAACGTATGGAAACGCGCCCTTCATGTCTTATGTCCATACATGATACCTGCTACATCCAATGCTCGAACCCTAGTCAACCCCGGGGATGATTGCAACAGGCCACAAAAACGCAACAGTAACATTGCATTAAACAATACCTTCGTTATCTCGCCCATGAATGAATTCACGGTTTAAAAATTTCAAACCCACTAAAGCCCGTTCGCCATACACTTAATGCACTTTAACGCATTTGTTTGTTTCAGACCGTCAAATCCACGGGCAGGCAATCGTAAATTGGCAAAGGTATTGTAAAATACCTAGCATTAACGGCACCGAGCTATATGTCCTTCACGCCGATGGCAAACTCGAAAAGTGCTTGTTAGCCGCCCAATGGCTATGCCAACGCTACAGCCATTGACCTGCCCACAGATGCGCGTATCATTGCTTGGTTACAATGATTATTCCACACTGGCTTACACTTATATCGCTCATCACCCTCACTGGTGGCTGCACCCTCATTTGGCAATTACGCCACATGGCCCAAAACACACCAGCCATTCAAACGCTACTGCAAACCAGCGCCAACCATCAACGCCTATTTTTGATAATCGCGTTTGTGCCACTGGCGCTCAATATTTGGGCGTTGCCTATGCCACAGCCACTCAGCTTTATCGACCTACGCTTAGTAGGGTTGGTCTTGTTAATAGCCCTTGCAGTGGCGCTATGGTTGCAGCGCATCGACTGGGCAATTGGGGTGATGACGCTGCTGCTGCTATTACAAAGCGCTCTTAGCCGCAGTGCAACATTGGCAGATTGGCTATTACCCACCCTCACTGATTGGCTACATCTCACACTGGCGGCAATATGGCTAGGCGGCGTTGCTTTATTAGGGCTGGTCATCATGCCTGCCATATTGCGCGACCCAGCATACATTCCAGCCCTCGCTAGCATTTTGCGGCGGTTTTCACCCATTGCCACCTTTTGTGTGTTAGGGTTAGGCCTCAGCGGCATTATTCAAGCCACTTTATTCATCAGTGATTTTAACGTGCTATTTACCACCGCCTATGGGCAAGCCTTACTTGCCAAACTCGCGTTATTTGGGCTGTTAATTGGTTTTGGCGCATGGCATCAACAAGTTATGATGCCAAAATTGCGCCAAAAGCTTGCCAAACTCGGCAACACGTTACATCATTTACGCTTAACTCTGCTTGCCGAAAGCGCTACCAGTCTGTTATTACTATTTTTTGTCGCACTGATGAAATCAGTAGTCAATAGCTAGTGGTCAACAATCAGATAACTTTACATAACAATAATATTTTACCTACTCAAAGCTAATCTGGCTACTGACTACTGACAACTAAAGGCACTATCTCACGCGCATTTGCATCCACCAAACCAAGATCAGTGATACGCAAGCCAGACGAAACCGGCAGAGTAAAGGTGCTGATACGCATCAGCCAATGCGAATGCACTAACCCAAGTTGATTAAATGCGACATAAACAGCGCGGCTCTCAGCCGCAGTTTCGGCAATGGGCTGCCCCGACAACAAGCCCGCAATCGGCAAAGCCATATGCGCCAACACCTGCGCCCCATCAACCACCGCAATACCCCCATCCGAGGCGATGACGGCATTAGCAGCCAAAGCCATTTCGGCGGGGCTATGCCCAATCACACACAAATTGTGGCTATCATGCGCCACGCTGCTGGCAAATGCACCGCGTCGCAGCCCCAAGCCGCGCACCACCCCAAAAGCCCGCCCGCCGTGTTGCTCGTGGCGGTCAACCACACAAATAAACGCCATGTCGTCACTCAATTGCAAAACGCCGTCACGTAGCGGCACACTTGCATAACCAAGGCGGGTTTGGGTCGATGGCCCACAGTCAATGACGCGAATTTTGACAGTCGCGCTATTTGTAACTTTATTCGGCAACGAAATAACAAAGTCGCTCGCTTGCTGCGGTGTTAAATGCACTGTTTTTGCAAACGCGCCTAATGCCTCATTTGCCTGCGCTATCGCCGCTGGCGCAATTGCGTTCGGCATCATACGTCCATTTTTGGCCACAATTACCCCATCCACCAACACCAATTTGGCGCAAAAATCGTCCAGACTTTCGGTCAATACAATATCGGCAACGCATCCCGGCTTAATCAGGCCACGATCCCATAACCGCATACGCCGCGCTGGGTTAAGCGTGCACGCCCGCAACGCCCGCATTGGTGACATACCCAAACGAATGCATTGCCGCATCA
>JAGWYZ010000294.1 GCA_018969115.1 Chloroflexota bacterium
ACACTGTCTAAACCAAATCACATTTCTACTATCCCATTCTGGGGTAGTAGAAACGTGATTTTGGCTTCACTCATTTACATATTTTGCTACACGCTCACCAATCACATCCAAACTTGCTTGCCAAAAAGCCTTGTCACGAATATTAATACCAAAACGGGCAGCAAGGTCAGCTGCATTGGCATCGCCGGTGCTAGCAAGCAAGGCCTCATATTCGGGCACAAACGCCGCCCCACGCTGCTGATAAATCGCGTATAACCCAATTCCAAACAACAAACCAAAAGCATAAGGGAAGTTATAGAATGACAGGTTCGGGTAATAATAATGGGGTTTCCATGTCCACATATAGGGGTGCAAATAGCGCGCATCAAGGCCATCGCCATAAGTAGCCTTTTGCGCCCGCACCATCATGTCACACAAATCTTCTGCCAATAACTCGGCTTTGGCACGTCGCGCAAATACCTCTTGCTCAAATAAAAAGCGTGAAGTAATATCGACAATGACTTGGGTTTTGCCAATTAGGTCAGTTTCAAGAATAGCCAATGCTTCATCACGGCTACGAGCTTCGCGCAAGGCGGCCTCAGTCACAATGGTCTCGCAAAAAATCGAGGCTGTCTCGGCCAAAGTCACGGGAGTGATGGCTTGCAGCGGCGTTTTTTCATTCAAACATTCATTGTGAAATGCGTGCCCCAATTCGTGTGCAATGGTAGACACTTGATCAAGCGAGCCATCAAAATTGCATAAGATGCGCGACTCCTTGACCGTTTGCAATTTCATACAAAAAGCCCCACCCCGCTTCCCCGATCGTTGTTCAGCGTCTATCCAATTTTCGGTAAAAGCACGTTTAGCCAACACCGCCAAACGTGAGCTAAACCCAGCAAATTGCGCCTCAATGAGCGTGCGGCATTCCTGCCAACTATACACACGCTCATTCGACACAATCGGCGCAAATAGATCCCACCATGGCAAGGCGTGTTGCCCCATACGTTTGGCCTTGGCTTGCAAATAACGACGAAAGATTGGGAATGAGTCACGCATCGCCCCCAGCATCACATCCAAAGTCGGTTGATCAATACGCGAAGCCTCAAGTGCCGCATGTAAAGGGTTGGGGCGACCCCGTTTTTTAGCTAACGTAATTTCAGCACCTTTTATACCATTCATACAGGCTGCCAATGGCTCTTGTACCGTCTTCCATGCGGCAATTTCAGCTTCATAGGCCTTGCGCCGCACTTCGCCATCTGCATCGTGCGACAAATTAATCAAGGCCGGCATCGACATCTTTTCAATTTTGCCATTGTGCTCAAAATCAACCGTCAATTGAGATGTCACTATGCCTTGCAGCTTATTCCAAGCCATTGCCCCACTCAATGAAAGCTCAGTGGCCAATGATTCTTCGGCCTCACTCATCATATAACGGCTTTCTTCAACCTCTTCGCTCAAATAAAAGCTGTGTTCAGCCACAACGCCGCCTTGTGCAAAAATCGCAGGCAACACATCGGCAATACTGCGCAACCAACCTCGAAATTGCACATTCAATTGACGCAACGGCACGCCCATCATCTCAATCTGCGACAGCGTTTTCTTGGCAATGGCGTTATACGAATCAGTGGTAACAAAGGTGCGGGTATAAGCCCCTACCGTCGAATATAACGCGCTCAGTTGATTCACTTGCTGCAAATAATCAGCCAAAGCCTGATAAAGTGCAATTGGGTCACGACCAGCCGCCAAACAATGCTGCTCAAATTGTTGCTGTAGTGCATTCAACAGCGTCGTTACTTGCGTCAGCGCAGCTTCAAATTCAGATGATTCAAGGCTAGGGTAAACATTAGAGACATCCCAACGGGGAAGGCGATTGTGAGAATCCGAAGAAAAACTAGCCATTTAGTAAAGTAATTGTAAGCTATGAGCTTTGAGACATAAATTATAAGCACGAGTCATGACTCATGACTCATGATTTGTGATTGAAGCACACAACTCACAAATCACGGCTCATGACTCAATTTTAGCCGCCAGCAGCCCCCTCACTGGTACCATATTTCAACAAATGGGCATAATTTGACTCAAAACGATTCAGCAATTCAGTGGCTTTCGCATCATACGCCGCGCCATCGCGCCATGTCGAGCGTGGAATTAGCACGTCATTAGGCACACCCGACACATATTCAGGAATATGCAAACCAAAAACCGGCTCGGCATGATAAGGAACCACATCTAAGACACCATCCAATGCCGCCCTTACCATATCACGGGTATAAGCAATGCGCATACGATACCCTGTGCCATACGAACCGCCTACCCAGCCGGTGTTAACCAGCCAACAGTTGACATTATGTTTTTGCATTTTTGCCACCAACAAATCGGCATACACCTGTGCTTTATGCACCAAAAATGGCGCACCAAAACAAGTGCTAAATGTGGCTTGTGGCTCAGTTACGCCTTTTTCGGTGCCCGCTACTTTGGCGGTGTAACCCGACAAAAAGTGATAAGCAGCTTGTTCTTTAGTCAAGCGGCTGATGGGAGGCAATACGCCAAAGGCATCAGCAGTTAACATAATAATATTACGTGGGTGCGGCCCCGTGCCAGTCGGCACGGCATTTGGAATATAGGTAAGTGGGTAAGCCGAGCGGGTGTTTTCGGTATATCGATCGGTATCAAAGTTCACGCGGCGGGTCTGCTCATCCAAAACCACATTTTCAAGCACAGTGCCAAATTGGTTGCTCGCCGCCCAAATTTCTGGCTCTGAGGCTTTCGACAATTTAATCACTTTGGCATAACAACCACCCTCAAAGTTAAAAATGCCGTTGTCGCTCCAACCATGCTCGTCGTCACCGATCAAACCACGCGTTGCATCGGCACTAAGTGTCGTTTTGCCAGTGCCACTCAAGCCAAAAAAGACCGCTGAGGTGCCATCGTCGCCCACATTGGCCGAGCAGTGCATTGGCAAAACCCCTTTGAGTGGCAACAAATAATTCAGCACAGTAAAAATTGATTTTTTCATCTCACCGGCATACCAAGTGCCCCCAATCAAGATAATGCGTTTCGCAAAATTCACAATCACAAACGTTTTGCTACGGGTTCCATCTCGGCTAGGGTCAGCATCAAACGTCGGGGCGCACAAAATGGTAAATTGTGGGATAAATTCAACTAAGTCAGCCGCCGGCGGGCGGATAAACAAATTACGCACAAAAAGTGCATGCCATGCAAATTCGGTCACCACGCGCACCGACAAACGATATTGCTGATCGGCCCCTGCATATAAATCTTCGACATACAATTTACGTGCCGATAAATAAGCAGTGAGCCGCGCATAAAGCATATCAAATTGTTCTGGGCTAAAGGGTTGGTTCACGTACCCCCAGTCCACAATTGCATTGCTTGAATCTTCGCGCACCACAAATTTATCTTTAGGCGATCGCCCAGTATGAATACCGGTGCGTACCACCAGCGGACCGCCCGATGCAATTTTGCCTTCGCCATTCAAACTCGCCTGCTCATACAATGCCGGAACCAGATAATTCCAATAAACATCATTAGCAGAACGAATATCGTAGGTTTCTAAACCTATACTACTGCGTCCATTTCCAATATATTCAGTCATGGGTTGTGCTTCTCCTTTAGTAAATGCCCAGAAATTGGCAAAACAAATTATGGGCTAAACCAACTATTTCAATACCGCCCACTGGCTAGTTTAAAACAAACTTTCAGATCAACAGAAGTTTTGCCTATTTCACTATTAAAAAGCCAAGACATCATATCCCGTATATAAAAAAAGTGACACCGTCTGGTGTCACTTTTTTTATGATTTCTTTTGAGTTTTTACCGTTACCTGTTCGTTTCGTGTTTGCAGTGCCATTAATTCACGTTCGCGTGCAGTTAATGGCCGCGTATTGGTCAAACTCAACTTTTTCTGGTTGTTGGTTTGCTTCTTAAGCTGCTCCATTCGCCGCGCCCGTTTTAACGCTACCTCATCGACCGGTGGCACAAATACTGGCGGTGGCGGTGGCGGTGGCTCAGTAAAAACTTCGCTCCACGCTTTCACATCTGCCCGTGATGGCAGTGGCTTCACTTCTACCGCCCGCACAGGCGGTGTTACTTTCTCAAGCAACACTTTAGCGAATTCAGGTGCAGTTTGCACCCGCACCCCCGTTTGCCGTGCAAAACTTGCCACTGCATTGTCCGATGTCACGACAATCAAGCCTTGACGATCTTTGGTTTCGCTAACTTTATCGCGAATTAGTTTATCGGCACTTACACCCGGCTCAGCAAAAATTGCAGTTAAATAGGTGCCATGTTGAGTTTTCTGACGCGCAATCACTGGCGTCGTATCGTATGGGTTTGGATCAAAAATAACAACGATGCGTTTTTGCACCATCTCGGCATAAGCCCGCAACTTCCCCACCAGCTTTAATTCATCTTTAGGGTCAGCGAGCGACATGTCGGGCATTTTTCCAATAAGGTTATGTCCGTCAATCAATAGAGGCATTATTGCTATTCTAACTCATATATCGGTACAAACAATCCCACAAAAGATGGATTTATGTAACCAGTTAAACAAAGCCAACCAAACCCCCTCATCCATAAAGCCGATGATGTCGCCGCAAAATAGCTTGGACACGCGCATGCGGCAAGGCAAATGCCGTACGCCCATCAACGCCAACCAATGTTTGCGCCGCAACCATTGCATTCACCACCGCTTCTTCAGTGGCTTGAATCACGACACTAAAAAGCGGTGTCATTTCGTCACTTGAAAGCATTTGCAATGTTCGAGTTCCCATACGGCTGGCTACACCTG
>JAGWYZ010000295.1 GCA_018969115.1 Chloroflexota bacterium
ATTGATTTAAGAAACACTCTGTTAGATTCTCAATATTGAGAACATCCTCAAAAGACATGATCCAGCGCAATGTTTCATTGAGATACGGCGAAATGATATTGCCTACACTTCACCAGTGCTTCAAGTTAGAATAGCCAAACTATGACATACCTCACTGGCGGACGCGCCCTCGTTGAAATGCTGCATCGACATGGTATCAACACCCTATTCGGGTTACCTGGCTATCAAAGTGACCATTTTTTTAACGCACTATATGATGCAAAAGGCACACCCAGCGAAATTCGGGTTTTACAAACCCGCCACGAACAAGGCGCAGCCTATATGGCGCATGGCTACGCCAAAGCCACTGGGCGGGTTGGGGCATTTTCGGTCGTGCCCGGGCCGGGCATGTTAAATGCAACAGCAGCACTCTCAACCGGCTATGCCACCAATGCCAAAATGTTATGTATTACCGGTCAAATTCCATCCGGCCTGATTGGACGTGGCTTTGGCTTTTTGCACGAATTGCCCGACTCGATGGGCATTTTGCGCGGGGTGACCAAATGGGCGATGCGGGTCGAGCACCCCACCGAAATACCCGCCGCCGTCGATGAAGCCTTTCGCCAAATGAATACAGGCCGACCGCGCCCCGTAGCACTTGAAGTGCCAATGGATGTGCTGGCGGCGGCGACTGAAATCGCGCTGACCGATGCCCCCAGCAGCTACCCAGTTCAACCCCCAGACCCACGCGCCATTCAACAAGCCGCCGAATTGCTGGGCAAAGCCCAACACCCGCTCATTTTGGTGGGCAGCGGGGCCGATGACGCTGGCCCAGAGTTATTGGCCTTGGCAGAGATGCTGCAAGCCCCAGTCATTGCCAACAGCAGCGGCAAAGGCGTGCTCAGCGATAAACATTACCTCAGCCTACCCGGGCCGGGCGGCAACCGCCTATGGGCGCAAGCCGATGTTGTATTGGCAGTCGGCACTCGTGCCCAACAGCCCTTACAACAGTGGGGTTCGGGCGCTCTCAAACTCATTCGCATCGACATTGACCCAGTTGAATTAAGGCGCATTATGCCGCCAACCGTCGGGTTGGTAAGCGATGCCAAAGCCAGCCTAAGTGCACTCGTCGCAGCCATGCCCGCCTATAACTCGCCTCGCGCCTCGCGGCATGGCGAAATGATGGCGCTTAAAGAAGAATTAGATGAGGCATTTTCGCAAGTGCAGCCTCAATATGATTATGTGCACAGCATTCGCGCCGCCTTGCCCGAAGATGGCGTGTATATCGAAGATTTGACCCAAGTTGGCTATGCCTCACGTTATATGATGCCAAGCTACGGCCCACGCCGCCACATCACCAGCGGCTACCAAGGCACCTTGGGGCATGGATTTGCCTCAGCATTGGGCGCAAAAGTAGCCCAGCCCGACAAAGCCGTGCTCTGTGTAAATGGCGACGGCGGCTTTATGTATAACGTACAAGAATTGGCAACTGCGGTACAACACCAAATTGGCTTGGTAACAATAGTATTTAGCGACAATGCGTTTGGCAATGTGCAACGAATGCAAAAACAAGATCACGGCGGGCGCGTGATTGGCAGCAATTTGCACAACCCCGAATTTGCCAAAATGGCCGAGACCTTTGGTGCAACAGGGGTGTTGGTAAACGGCCCCGCCGATTTAGAACCGGCCCTACGCGAGGCCTTTGCCCGTTCGGGGCCAACCATCATCGAGGTGCGCGTCGGCGAAATGTCTGAGCCTTGGCGACATATTTTGATGCCGAAGGTGCGTTAAAGTAAATATCGCAGGTCTTAATAACCTCCGATGTTTTAACTGGTTTCCGCTGAAATGACTAGCCACCCATGCCCTCGTGGGACGAGTGGATAGTCATTTCAGCATTACGTCTTCTTCGGAAATTGACTTATATCAACCCTTGTAATTCACGCCCAGCAACTCACCAAGCGTTTTGGCGACGAAATCGCCCTTAACGAGGTATCATTTGAATTGCCGCAGGGCAAAATTATGGGGTTGATTCGGCCAAGCAGCTGTAGCAAAACCAGCAGCAGCGATATTCGCCTCTTGGGACATAAACCATCTGAATTTAACCCAAAAGGCGTATCATATCAAAAAAACTGGGGAAATAAAACTATTTTTCGCCAAACGCACTATATGACCATTGAAGTTAGGTGCAAAGCCCTAACTTCAATGGTTATATAATACATTTGGCATTATATCTTTGGGGTTTACCACAAATTATTGAGATGATACGTTACAAGGGTCAAAATGACGATTTTATGATTCCGCTATTAGCTTGACTATTACCCATTTGCAAAAAAATGTTCTGGGTATAGACACAATTAAGAACAGTACCTTAAGAATTTGGGGACATTTTAGAATAGCATTTGCATTTACAATAAATCCTTATCATTCTTCATCCCTAACCCCTAATCATGGACAACAATACTCTTATTCTCGTTTTAGGCGTTGGCGTTATTCTGTTGATTGGCTTTGCGGTATGGCGCTCGAACAAGATGCAGTTTAAAGGCAAGGCCGGGCAGATTGAAGCCGAGATGAACACCGAGGCCAAGCCAGAGCCAGCCCGCGCCCAATCAGCCAATGCCCCAGCGAAGCAGGCCGGGGCGCAGCTTGAGGCCGAAAGCATTGACAACTCGACGGTAGTGACTGCTGACCCCAGCCAGCAACACGGCAGCGCGACGACAAAAGTCGACGGGGCCATCAGCGGCTCGACAGTGATTACTACGACCGGGCATGTGAATATTGGGCAAATTGTGGGTGCGGCGGCACACCCCCAACAAGGTGCCACCGCCTCAACCCGCCGCACGGTGACGCTGCCGCCCGACCCCAGCCGCACTGAGGTTTTGGATGCCCTGACGACCCATTTCAGCCTGAGCGAGCTAGAAACGCTGTGTTTTGATTTGCGAATAGATGCCGACAGTGTGGCTGGGGCAGACAAGGTGACAAAAGCCAGAAATTTGGTCACCTATTGCGAACGCCGCCAACGCTTTGCCGATTTGGTAGCGGCGATTCGTGCGCCGAGATCGTAGAGACGGGTCGGTGACCCGTCTTTCATATTTTCGTGGATGGGATAGACGTGCGATATGAAGAATTTTTTGACGCGATGGTTTGAGCAAAAACCGACGGGCTTGCCCGCCGAGGCGAAGCCTGCGCCAGCGCCAAACACAGGCCCAACGGCGACACTGACGGCAGCGCAAATTCTCAATTCAACGGTGGTGAATGCGGCAACGGTGCATATGCAAGTAACGCCACCACCACCGATCTCGGCGACATACACCTTGCCCACCGTCACCAAGCCATTTTTCGGGCGCAAGGCCGAAATTGCCCAATTGCGCCAACGCTTGGCCCAACCCGGCATGGTGAATTTGACCAGCCTGAAGGGCGCGGGCGGCATGGGCAAGAGTGCCTTAGCACTGCACATGGCCCACACCTGCGCCGATTTGTTCCCAGATGGGCGGCATTGGCTCGACCTGCGTAGCGACAACCCCAGCCTGCCTGTGCGCGATTTGTTGCAAAAACTGGGCATCACGGGCGAGGCGCTCAATGCCAATTTTGCAGTGTTGTGCGGGTTGCTACAAGCGCAATTGCACGGCAAACGCGCCTTGCTGGTGCTGGACAATGCCGAGGGCTTGGCCCAACACAACCTGCCGGCCCTGCGTGCCTTGTGCTTGCCATCGCCCGCCGTCACCCTCATCACCAGCCGCAGCCAAATACAGGTCGGGCGCGATATTGAAGTAGGACGTTTGGAAACCGCCGATGCCTTGGCCTTGCTGGCCTATTATGGCGTGGACCTTGCGGCACAAAGCGAGGCCGCCCAAGCCCTGATTACGCGGCTGGGTGGCTTGGCCTTGGCGGTTGATATTGCAGCGCGGCGCATGGTGGTGCTGCGCCAAAACTGCGCCCAAGCCTTGGCCGAGCTGCAAAGCGGGATAGACAAGCTAAAGGCGGTGGGGCAAAACAGCACTGCCGATGACAACCTGACAGTGGCCTTTGGTTTGTCATACGAGCGGCTGGATGCGCCGCTGCGCGAGGCATTTTGGGCGCTGGGCTTGTGTGCCCCCACGCCCAATGGCAGCCCGCTCGCTGGCATTGCCGCCATGTTGGAGATTGGCGAAGACGCCACAGGGGAACGGCTGGCGGCGCTGAGTGCCCTGTCGCTGGCCGAATTGGCCCCGCCCCGCGCCGACCTGCACCCGCTATTGCGTGACTATGCCCGCGCCCAAGCCAGCCAGCAGCCCGCCCAAACCCAAGGGCTGGTTGAACGCCATGCCCGTTATTTTGGACAGCATATCGGCGCGGCCTATCAAAACGCCATTCAGGCAGAGCAAGATCGTAGCGCGGCGCTGCAACAGATGGATGACGAACGCGACAATTTAACACTGGCCCAAACCCGTTGTTTGCAGCCCAATTTTGCCGCGCCCATATTGGCGCTTGAAATTACCAACAACCTGCAGCAATATTGGCGACTGCGCGATGAGCCTCAGCAACTAAGCTGGCTACAACGCGCCAACGTACTGGTTCAACAAACCGGCGCCAAACAAGGCCAAGCCAACGTCCTGAAAGCCATTGGCGATGTCCAAGCCTTTCAAAAAGAAAACGCCGCCGCGCTCGAATCCTATCGCCTTGCTCAAGCCCTTTTCAACCAAACCGGCGCCAAACTCGGCCAAGCCAACGTCCTGAAAGCCATTGGCGATGTCCAAGCCTTTCAAGACGACCGCGCCGCCGCGCTCGAATCCTATCGCCTGGCTCAAGCCCTCTATGACCAAACCGGCGC
>JAGWYZ010000296.1 GCA_018969115.1 Chloroflexota bacterium
GACTTCTTGCGCCCTCAAATCAAGAAATTGTGTCACCATCTTGCTGTTTTTGTGCAACAAATGAATAACGATATCGGTATCTAACAACAGTTGACTAGGTGGGTTGGTCATTTTTCTCGCGTAGCAATCGGCTTTTATCACGCAATTCACGCACAAAAGACTCAGGTTCAACATCCGCAAAACTTTCTAACGGCACAAGTTGTTCAAAAAATAAACGTGCCTCATCAATTGGCGTATTTAGCAGGTCTTTTACAACCGAGCGGCGAATTAATTCAGAGATGCTTATATTCCAAGCCAACGAGCGGCGCTTTAGTTGTTCATATAAGTCATCTTGAAGGTAAATTTGGGTGCGGTGCATCATATTTTCATCAAGCGATGTATAAAAGTATACATCGCCTCGAAAAAACAGGGGCAATAAAACAAATTTTCATCGAAATCTGTAAGGGTCAAAACGATAGCGGAACTGTCATTTGGGAATGACCCCCAAATTAGCCAGAAGATGTAAAATTACGGGTAATCATGGCAAAAATTGATCTTAAAAAACAGCTAAAAACACTTTACGCGCCACCGCCCAATAAAGTGCTTGAGGTCGATGTGCCCACCTTGAATTATTTGATGATTGACGGCACGGGCGACCCAAATACATCGCAAGCCTATCAAGAGAGCGTAGAAGCGTTGTTTGGGCTGTCGTATACGCTCAAATTTATGCTCAAAAAGGGGCCACAAGCCATTGACTATGGCGTGATGCCGCTCGAAGGGCTGTGGTGGACCGACGATATGACCCAATTTAGCACCAAAGATAAAAGCAATTGGCGCTGGACGATGTTAATGATGCAGCCAGATTGTGTGACCGAAGCGCTATTTATGCAAGCATTGGCAACGCAAAAAAAGAAAAAGCCGTCACCAGCGCTCGATCGTGTGCGTTTTGAGGCGTTTAGCGAAGGCAAAGCAGCCCAAACCATGCACATTGGCCCATTCTCAGCCGAAGGCCCAACCATCGAGAAGGTGCACCAGTTTATTCAGGCTTGTGGGGCACAACTGCGCGGCAAACACCACGAAATTTATCTCAGCGACATTCGCAAGGCCGACCCTGCCAAGTGGAAGACGATCATTCGGCAGCCGATGGGATAGACGGTTAAATCCCCAACTTTTGCTCATCTAACCGCTGCATCAAGGCACGTCGCCGCGAATGGATTTCACGGAACGAGCGAAGCTGCTGACGAAATTGCGATTCTGTACCTTGTAGTCTGTGCGCATCCCACAAATCTTTAAGTGCAGCAGTGGCGGCATCATAGGCACTGGCATTACCAAGGTTTGCCATTGCTTGGGCTTTGTCCCAATAATCAGTTGCATCTTTGGCGACCTGAATCAGATATTCATTGCGTTTTTTTTGCGCCTCTATTGCAGCACGTTGTTGGGCTTGCTTTTCGTTTGCCAAGCGCTTCTCACGCATTTTGTCAGCAAGTGCAAGCAAGGTGGCGACATCACGGCGGTCAGCCTCATTGGCAACAGCCTCGCCGCTTTTGTTAGCCAAATTAAACTGTTTGCGCAATTCACGCTCAGCTTCTAGCGCATTGCCTTGCAACAACATCAGCACATAATGTTGCATTTGGGCGGCTGGCAATTGCCTAACCCAACGCGCCATGTCACTGGCCGAGCTTGCAGCCGGCGCTTTAAGATTGACGCTTGCCTGCGCCGCTGCCGCCACCACATCTTCATCAATATTCAAAAATTTAATCAAATGCCGTTGGGCCATACTCAATGTGCCTAAATTTGGCGGCACTGGAGGTTCAATCGTATCCAGATCAAGTTCTTCTGCGCTAACCCCCATCAACCAGCCCAAATACAAGGCACGATAATCACCACGCTCCAATTCTTCACGAATTGGGATTAGTTTCGCCATCCAACCTTGGTCGCCTTCAAACTCCTCGAACCCCTCACCTTCGTTATATTCCCACTTCAAAATAATATTCTTGCCAGCTTCCTCAAAATCAAACCAATCACCTGCAAAATAATCGACACAGGCATCTTTGTTCCATACCGTTTGTGGCAAGCGCAACATAAAACAGTTCGTGCCCCAATTTGCCACATATACATGCGCATCAAAATAGTGTTCCATTAGCTTTTCGGGTGAGCCTTTAAAACTGCCAAAATGATATTCGTTGGTCAGGCTGGTTGGCGTGATTTCAGCACGGGTTGACAACGCCCGTAATTCTGCCATCTCGGCAGCGGTCAGGCGGCGGTCAAGCGCTACAAATTCATAATATTGATATTCGCTCATAACATATGTTGATAAAAGGTTTCGCCGATTTTACTATCCCTCCCCCAAGCTACACTTGGGGGAGGGATAGTGAAATCGGCCATTCATCTTTTAGGCGCGGCCTCAGATGCACACTAAGCTGTATTCCATTAATTCTGCAACGCCCGCCACACCCGCTCTGGCGTAAACGGCAAGCTGCGAATACGAGCGCCGGTGGCGTGACAAATGGCGTTGGCGACGGCTGGCGCAACACCATCGAGTGGAATTTCGGCGGCAGCCTTGGCCCCAAACGGCCCGCTTGGCTCATAGGTCGGCACCAAAATCGCCTCAATCTTGGGCATTTCATCGGCTTGGAAGATGCGATAATCGCCAAACTTGGTGTTGATCACCCGCCCCGTCTCGTCATAAGCCATCTCTTCACTGACAGCGTAACCCAGCGCCTGCGCCAAACCGCCCTCAATCTGGCCCATCGTCGTTTGTGGGTTAATGGCCGTGCCACAATCGACCGCCATCACCAACTTCTTCACCGTCACCTGCCCGGTTTGCGTATCCACCTCAATATCGGCATATTGGGCCGCAAATGGCGGCGGCGATTCAAGCGACATGTGCGAGGCCGTCGCCATAATCTGCTGCTGATCATTCATGTGCAAGCTGTCAAGCGCCACCTCGGCCAAATTCACGCTCGCGCCATTGGGCGCAATCACACGCCGATCACGCAACACAAAGCCCTGAAATTTAGAATTGTCATCTAATTTGCCATTTTCTATTTGCAATTCTAAATTGATATTCAGCATCTTAGCGGCGCGTTCAAAAATTTGATTGCGCACCCGCTCAGCGGCCTTTTTCACCGCCCCGCCCGAAATAAAGGTGGTCGATGACGCATACGCCCCGGTGTCAAATGGCGTGAAGTCGGTGTCAGACGAATAAATGACGACATCATTCAGCGGGCAACCCAAGGTTTCAGCGGCAATCTGGGCCAACACGGTGTCGCTGCCCGTGCCGAGGTCAGTTGCGCCAACCAACAAATTAAAGCTACCGTCATCATTCATCTTCACGCTGGCCGCGCCCATGTCTAAGCCAGCAATCGCCGTGCCATGCATACACACCGCCATACCCAACCCACGCCGCACGTGTGGGCGAATGGGGTCTTGCGTCCACATCGTGTCTAACTTGCGATCCCAGCCAATGGCTGCCGCGCCTTGCTCGATACATTGCACCAAACCGGTGCTCTTGATAATTTGCAGCGAGCCTTCATGTTCACCTTCACCCACCGCACCCGTAATCGGCACTGGGTCGCCCACTTTTAGCGCATTCTTCAAGCGAAATTCAACTTCATCCCAGCCCATCGCCGCCGCAATTTCGTCCATCAAACATTCAAGCGCAAATTCAGATTGCGGTGCGCCATAGCCACGAAATGCGCCCGGCGTGGGCAAATTGGTATAGGCAATTTTGCCGACAAAGCGCAAATCATGACAGCGATAAGTCGCCAAGCCACGCATCCCCGCCACGCTACATACTGTCAGGCCATGGGTGCCATACGCGCCCGTGTTCGAGACAATATGCAAATCGAGTGCCTTGAGTGTGCCGTCATTCATCACTCCCGCCTTAAATGTCACCGTCATCGGGTGACGTGAGCGCGCACTGATAAATTCTTGCTCGCGGGTATATTCAAAACGCACCGGTCGGCCTGTCGCCAAGGTGAGATGTGCGCATAAGTCTTCGATCAACATCTCTTGTTTGCCGCCAAAACCACCGCCGATACGGGGTTTAACCACACGAATTTTCTTGACCGGCAAGCCAAGCAAAGGCGCAACCATGCGCCGCACATGAAACGGCACTTGGGTGGCGGTGCGAATGACCAAGCGCTCATCCTCATCCCACCACGTCACCACAATATGCGGCTCGATGCTGGCTTGCTGCACCTGATGCACGTTATAAGTGTGTTCAAAGACGCGGTCAGAGGCTGCCAATGCCGCCTCTACATCCCCTACTTTGGCATGCAATTCCACTGCTACATTGTGTTTGGCATCATGAATCTTAATTGCATCTGGCTCATCATGAATCATCACTGCACCTTCGCGCATGGCCTCATGCGGGTCAAAAATGGCGGGCAAAATGTCATATTCCACCTCAATCAACTTAAGCGCCGCCCGCGCAATTTCGGGGGTTTCGGCGGCTACCACCGCCACCCGATCACCCACATGCCGCACCTTGCTGTCGAGCGATACCTGATCCCACGGCGGAGGGTTTGGGTAGCTTTGCCCACCGCTGGCATAAATGACGCGCTTAACATCTTTGTAGCACAACACCGCATGAACGCCTTTGAGCGCCTTGGCCTTGCTGGTGTCGATGGCTTTGATGCGGGCATGGGCATGCGGACTGGTCAACATCGCTGCATGCAAAATGCCGGGCAAATTTACATCATCGGCAAACACCGGTTTGCCCTTCACCAATTTCACTGCGTCTACCTTCATTTCGGGGCGGCCCACCACATCGGTGGGGGAT
>JAGWYZ010000028.1 GCA_018969115.1 Chloroflexota bacterium
GCGGTCATTTGCTGGCAAGTCGAGGCGGATTAATTCCAGCGTTGACCAGCGCTGGGTTAAACAAACAAGAAAGCAAACAAACATGGCAAGCCATAGCACAAGGCAAATGGGAAGCCAATCAATTATTAGCTGAATTAAATACACAAATCAAAGCTCTTCAACATCCCGATTTTGAGCCTCCGCTTATTTTAATCATGACAAATATCAAACTGACACCCGATGAGGCCTATACTATTTTCAAGTCACGCTGGGGAATTGAGCAACCGCCGTTAGTTGACAAACAATTACTGGGGGCGCATCGACAATTTGTGCATCATCCAGAAATGTGTTTTCGCTTGCCCGAATTTAGCATGATTGCAGCGGTTATCTTAACTTATTGCGCCGCATGCCAGCCAGCTTGTCCGACTGGATATTGGGATCGCAAGCCAAAACCGACGACCGGACATTTGCGTAGGCATTTATCGGACTTTGATTTTTCCGGCATTCCCTTGCTACCCAGACTCCGAGAAAAGCACTCGGTAACTAGTCATCTTCCTACTGGTTACCATCCAGCCCTGGCCTTGGCTCGTGCTCAAAAGGCTGTTTTTAGCGAACACTAGAGAATAATACAAACGCCCAAGCCTTATTTCAGCGCTGGCACATAAACGATGGCAATCGTTATGGCAGCAACCCATATAGCTTCATCATGCCCGCTACACCGATGCAGGTGTTAGCCGAATATGAGGTGTTAAATACCCGTTTGCAATATCGCGTGTTGTTGCCTTTGGCGGCTCGTTAACACCCCTTAAAAGTAGTGTTGGCCGATTTCACTATTGATTGTCGAGCTACACTCGACAATCAATAGTGAAATCGGTGTTTGTGTTTATTGACTCATTTAACAAGCGCACTGCGCTTGTGAGCGCTTTAACCCGCGCCACCTCAACTGGCACAAATGGCTCGTAGCTGGCCTTGAGCGCCGAGCCGACAATCGCGCCATCGGCAAAATGCAACAACGCATTTACATTTTGTGGGTTAGTACCACTGCCCACCAGAATGGGAAAATCACCCACAGCGGCCCGCACCGCTTGCAAATCATCAGTGGTTGGGCGCTCACCTGTGGCGTTACCGGTCACAATCAGCGCATCTGAGCCGTGGGCAATGGCTTGCAACGCCGAGGCCACAATCGGTTTATTTAGCTCAAGCAATTGGCTATATTTCACTTGAATATCAGTAAACAAAGCCACCTGCTCAGCCCCAATCCGTTTGCGATAGGCCAAGACCGCTTGCGGGTTCGGCTTAATCTCGCCTGCTGCAATCCGCACATGATCAACAAAAAAATCGAGCCGTACGAATTGCGCTTGCGCCGCTTGGGCCACCGCCAATGAGGCTTGCCAATCATTTAACAACACCTCAACCCCAACCGGCAACTGGGTATTGGCGCGTATCTCGCATGTGAGGCGCGTCATGGCCGCCACAATTTCTGGCCCCGCCGTCAGCGTGTGCGGGTGATCAAAGTCATTTTCGACGCATACCGCGTCAACCCCACCTCGGGTTAGTGCTTCTAAATCGCGCAGCACATAATCGATATAGGCCGATATAGTCGTAAATTCGGGGTAGCCCAGCAACGGTGGCAGCGCAATCATACCGATGATTGGTTTTGGGGTTGAAAAGAGCGATCTAAATTTCATAGCAATTTATTTTTACCGTAAAAAAACAGCTTCCCAATAATTTGGGCCATTCCCAAAAGACGTAATGCCGAACTCCCTATTACTTGGTATTTGGAGAGGGCTTGTTCTCTCCAAACACCAAGTAATGGGGAGTTCGGCCTATCTACCTTTAGCTAGCACCCAAATGTTGCGCCACCTGCGCGGCTTGTTGCGCCCCGCGCCATAGCGCGTGGCCCACATCACCCGTTTGATAATAAGCAACGGTAAACGCTGCTTGAAACGCATCACCGCACCCAGTAGTATCGACCACCTGCGTCGGCAAAGCCACCTGTTGCCAACATTGCCCATTCAATAATGCTGCGCTGCCATTTTCGCCCACCGTCAACACAATTAAAGTCTGTGGGTATTGGATCGAGAGCGCCATTAGCCGCACCAAAAATGAATTATCAGCACTGACAAAAGCAATTTTGAGCCGCGCCAAATAACGTGCCATGACGGTAAGATCACGATCAAAATCGCTTAAATCGAGAAAATCAGCCACGCGCCAGCCTGCATAAGACAATTGCATCACCTGATCAAATAGCCTTTGGGCTTGCTGAAACAGCGCACACGCCAACACATCGGCCCGTTGTGCAAGTTCAAGATCATTTTGGTTGAGCAAAAAACCGGTCATGCTTCCAAAATCATAGCCACCGGGCGGAAAAATACGCTCACCGTTAGGGGTAATGACGATATCTTGATGTGACGTTGGCAAATGGCTGGTATACAAATGCGTCTGCTCAATCCCTTCTTGTGCAAATTTTGCAGCAATTTGCGCAAAGTCGGCAGCCGCGACGCGGCTCATCATGGTCACCGATTGTGCCCCACTGCGTTTGGCATGAATGGCAAAATTTAACGAAATACCGCCGATATATACCTTGTCTTGCTGTAGATAACGGTCTAATGTGCATTCACCCACCGAAATTATTTTCATATTGCTACTATAGCGGCATTTTGCATAAGCAATATGTCTTTTCAATCATTTGGAATAAACCCAAAAGATGTTATGTCGAAATTCCCATATGACCTTTGGAAGCAGGGACTTCGCCTCTGCTTCCAAAGGTCATATAGGGATTTCAACGAAAATTTGTTTTATTGAGAAGTTACATACCACCATATTTATTAATGGTATAGTAAACCTTACAACAAAAATGTGAGGTGTTAAATGACGAAATTAAAACCATCAAAACTTGGTTTTGGGCAAATAAACCGCCGCAATGCATTGCGCTTAGCACTCAACGCCACAATCGGCGGTCTTGGGGCACTAATGGGGGGTGGGCTAACCCACATGAGCAGTGCGGCTGAACGCAGCGCAATCGAATATTCGCTATTGCGCGAATCTTGGCAAGCATGGCGCGAAGAAGAACGCGGTCACCAGACGACCCAAACCGTCGCCGATAGCAACATCACTGCGGCAAGCGACCCTGTGGTCGCTCAAACCCAACCCACCACACGCACATCACCGGCCCCAAGCCGAATTGCAACCCAAAGTAAATCAGCTCAAACACCCGCCGCCAAAAATGGCCCAGTTGGCACCGGCACAGGTTACGCGGTGCCAACCCGTCTCATCATCCCAGACATTAGGCTAGATGTACCTATCCAAACAGTAGGCATTATTTATAGTCGTGGTGGCGCCGAATGGGCCTCACCCGCACGGCGAGCTGCCGGTTGGCATAATACTTCGGCAAAATTAGGCGAGCCAGGCAATTTGGTGCTAAACGGGCATAATAATATTCTTGGTCGCGTCTTTGCTGGGCTTTATAACCTCACCCCTGGCAGTTTAGTCACTGTCAAAAGCAACAATCTCAGCGTGGTCTATCGCCTCAGTCATTATTTATTATTACGCGAAGCGGGGCAGCCAATATCGGTATTAATGGAAAACGCCAAACATATCTTGCCCACCGACGATACACGCCTCACAATGGTGACATGTTGGCCCATTACCAATAACACCCATCGGTGGATTTGGGTAGGCTACCCAACAGCTTAAGCTCTATTTTCGTCAAAACACGTATGCTGATTTCACTGCACCCCCTCTGCCTACGGCAGAGGGGGTGCAGTGAAATCAGAGAAAACTTGCTTTGCTTTGGCTGATGTGACATTGTCAAGCGCTACTGCGCACAGGTAAAAAAACAGACACAAGTGACACTTGTACCTATTTTATTACCTAGTTGTTCATCCAGCTAAACCGCACGTTCGGAGGAGGGACCTCACGGTTTGGCGAAAGATGAGCTAGCTTGGTTTGCATTTTAGCGGGGGCAAAGCCAAAAATGCGATACACACCACCGATTTCGGTCGTGCGATTATAGGAAAGTGCCTCTACTTCAGAAGGCGTAAGTGCACCGCGACAACGCGCCACCAAATTAACAAAATGTTGTGTAAAACGGGTATGCACTCGCATCAAACGGCGGCTACAGCCATTGGCACGCATCGTCAACTGCGCAATTTCGGCTAAAGTGAGCGCTTGTGGCCCCCCCACTGGCACAATCTGACGAAAAGTTGAACGGGTCCGTAAAGAGCGTTCAACACAGGCTGCAAGGTCACCAACCCAGATAGGTTGTAATTTTGTATCGCCACGATGGGGAATCGGCATCACAAAAGGGATTTCTGTCGCTAAACCATCCAACCATGTCGTTAGCCAATCGCCATCACCATACACCACTGCCGATTTTAAAATCGTATAGTTAAGCCCACTTGACCGCACCACCTCTTCGGCTTTGCCAATACTGCGTAAGAATGGAACCGCCGAGCGACCCTCGGCCCCAATCGCGCTGACGACGATTAGCCGCTTAATTTGGGCTTGTTTGACCGCTTCGACGATATTACGGGTACCTAGTACATGCACATCTTCAAACTTATCGGTGGCGGTTTCGCGGCGAATAGAAGCCAAATGGATAACGGCTTCAATCTCATCTTCCATCATTGCCAAACGCAATGAGTCAAGATTACGCACATCACCCCCTGTCAACGCGACCCGCGCCGGTACACGATGTTCGTGACCCCAATGCCAAAGGCATTTGACAGTGTAACCCGATGAAGTAAGACGGTCTACAACGGCTTTACCGACACAACCCGTCGGCCCCGTGACAAGAATCATTGAACTCTTCACATTTTACACCCACTTAAGGCAAATTGGCCTTAAATCAACACGACGCCATCAATACAAGTAACGGCCTCGCCACCCACCCATACCTGCCCATCAGCATCACGCGAAAGGTAAACGCGACCCGATCGACCCAATACGGTGCCTTGCGATGCAACATAATGATTGGGTGCGATCTGCGCCCCCATCAGCCACTGCGCCACGCCTGCGTTCAGGCTACCGGTTACGGGATCTTCTACACCGCCCCCATCACCCCCAGCAAAGGCCCGCAGCTCAAATTGGCAAGCGCTGCCGTGCGCATAGGCCCCCACGACACCCAAGTCTAAATGACCCATTGCAGCAAAATTGGGCTTGATGGCTAACACCTGTTCGGCAGAGCGCAATAACACCGCTAACCACTGGGGGCCATTGACCACCCATTGATGTTGGACGATATCATCGAGCGAAATGCCAAGGCCAGCGGCAACCTGTGCCAAAGTATCAGCATCAACAGGCCCACTGCGCAGCAATTTGGGCGCAGCAAAAGCCAGTTGCTTCACATTACGCTGAATTTTTACCAGCCCTGCGCCACATTCTTGCACAATCACATCGGGTTGCTTGGGCAGGCCACCCGCCTGCAACCACGCATGACAACTGCCAAGGGTGGGATGCCCAGCAAAAGGCAATTCGCGGCTGGCAGTAAAAATACGCACTCGATAATCGGCTTCGGGGCTGCTGGGCGGCAATAAAAATGTCGTTTCGCTCAGGTTGGTCCAATTGGCAAAGCGTTGCATCTCATCATCGCTTAGCCCAATGCCATCTAGCACCACCGCCAATGGGTTGCCAAAATAAAGTTGAGCGCTAAATACATCGATTTGTTTGAAAGGACGTTGTTTTTTCATTGAGTGGTGTATCATCTCAAAAAATCTGGGGAAATAAACCTGTTTTTCGCCAAACGCACTATATGACCATTGGAGTTAGAGACTTTGCCCCTAACTTCAATAGTCATATAGTGCATTTGGCATTACATCTTTTGCAGGTTACGCCCGATTATTGACAAAATGTCTAATTGGTCGGGAATGGATTGCGCTCTTTGAACCCTGATTGATGCCAATAAGGATAAGTCCGTGGGGTTTGACTGGCAGCATCGAGCAGCGCCACATGTTCAGGGCTAAGTTGCCAACCGACCGCACCTAAATTTTGGCGCAGTTGGTCTTCGTTACGTGCACCAATAATAATGGTAGCGACGGTTGGGCGACGTAGCAACCAATTTAGCGCAATCTGCGGAATGGTTTTGCCAGTTTCATGTGCCACGACATCTAGCGCATCAACCACCTTAAACAGGTATTCATCAGGAATTTGCGGGCCAATTTCGACCACACGCTGACTGTTAAGACGACTGGCATCAGGTTTGGGTTGGTTGCGGCGCAGCTTGCCGGTCAATCGCCCCCAGCCCAATGGACTCCAGACCACACAACCCACATTTTGATCCAAGCCCAACGGCATCAGTTCCCATTCATAATCGCGCCCGACCAATGAATAATAGGCTTGATGCGCCACATAACGTGCCCAGCCGTGTTGGTCGGCAATCGCCAACGATTTCATGAGATGCCAACCTGAAAAATTGGAGCAACCGAGGTAACGAATTTTGCCAGCCCGCACCAAATCATCAAGCGTGCGCAAAGTTTCTTCGATTGGGGTGGCCCCATCAAATGCATGAAGCTGAAAAAGGTCGATATAGTCTGTGCCCAGCCGCCGGAGACTGCCCTCTACCGCTTGCAACAAATGATGGCGTGACGAGCCGACATCATTTGGCCCCGTGCCAAAGCGAAAAGTGGCTTTGGTTGAAATAATTACCTTGTCGCGGCGGCCTTTAATGGCTTGCCCCAAGATTTCTTCAGATGCGCCTTTGGCATAAACATCGGCTGAGTCAAACATACACAACCCCGCATCTAAACAAATATCGACCAACCGTGTGGCTTCTGCCACATCGGTAGCACCAAATTCATCGGTCTTGCCGCCAAAAGTCACTGTACCAAAGCTCAATACTGGCACTTTAAAGCCAGATTTTCCAAGTAATCGCCATTCCATAGTGTTTTAATCTTATTTTCCCAATAAACATTGGCTATTTAAAAAGACATAATGCCGAAATGACTATTCGGCCATCCTCTACGGAGATGGTGGAATAGTCATTTCGGCAAAAACCTGTTTTACCACACATTAAAAATTAAACTATCGCCCCATTAATACCCGCTGCCGCTAGCATATCGCCAATATTGACGACCGTGCCCATTTTCACCGATTGTTCGGCGGCAATGCCAATCACCACACTCCAAAACCCCTCGCTAACCGTAGCGGCGCTGGTCTTTTTGCCTTCAATGCCATCAATAAAGGCTGCATGTTCAAAAAATGAGCCGCCATGATGCCCAGTTTGCTCAATAAATTTGGGGTAACCCGGATTACTAATGCGTGAAGTGCGATCTGCGCCACACAACACCTCTAAATAGGCCGCTGGCCGCTGTACCGAAAGATAATCTTCATTCTCATATGCCTTTAGCCGCCCTTCATCGCCACAAATCACAATTTCTTCATAAGTCATGGGGGCAAACATACACAAATTAAAGTTGGCCCGCACCCCATTTTCATAAATTACATTCACAAAGGCGTTATCTAAAATGTCTGATTTTTCGCCGTTATATTCAAAATCTTGATAATTGACGGCTTGGCTACCAGTGGCATACACGCTGGCAGGTTTTGATTGGGCAAAATAATTAAACAAGTCAAAATAATGACAGCATTTTTCAACCAAAGTGCCACCCGAAAATTTTGAGAATTTATTCCATTGATTAACTTTGTCTAAAAAAGGCAAACGATGTTCGAGAATGGTGATGGTTTTCACATCGCCGATACTGTGGCGTTGCAATACTTCATGCGCGGCCTCGGTGTAAATCGGCTTATAACGATATTGCAAGCCAACCTGAAGCAAGGCACTATAGCTTTTGGCAAGCTGGGTAATGGTATATGCGTCTTGCAAGGTCGTCGCCATCGGTTTTTCTAACAAAATAGGTTTACCCGATTGCACCGCCACCTTTGCCACATCGATGTGGGTGTAATTAGGGGTAGCAATCATCAAACCATCCACCGCTGGGTCGTTACAAGCCGCCTCAAGCGAATCATAGACTTTTAGGCTACCTTGCGGGTTAAATTGGGCATAATTTTGCTTGGCAAGCTCAACACTGCGTGGGTTTGGGTCATATACGCCATGTATATCGGCACGGCCCTCCATCATGCTCACGCGAATATGTTCTTGCCCGTTGATACCTGCCCCAATCACGTTAAATTTGTGGGTAGGCTTTTCAAGCGCCAACAAGTAACGATCAGCATCGGGCAAATAATTAAAGCGTGGAGTCAGCGCAAACGGGCGGCTGCGAAATAGTTTTTGGTTAGCCATATAAATGCCGATATTTAACCACAAAATAGTATCTTCTGTATCTTTTCAACAATTAGGGATACCCCCCAAAGATGTAATGCCGAACTTACGATATAGCCTTTGAAGGCAAGGGCAAAGCCCTTGCCTTCAAAGGCTATATCGTAAGTTCGGCGAAAATTTGTTTTAATTTTTCGCTATTTATTGAAATGATATATCTAGCAAGCATATAAAATACAGATATGAACACAAAACCAAAAATATGGATGGAGAGCATCATTCAAATCGCTACACTCGAACGATTACACGATTTCGCCGAAGTCGTACGTGGGTCAAGCCCCGAAAGCATTCAAGGCTGCGATGCCGCTGTCATTAGCGCTCGCCCCGATGTCAATGGTGCATGGCTAGACGCGGCTGGCCCCACCCTCAAAGTGGTGGCCCGTCCAGGTATCGGAGTTGATAACATCACCATTGCCGATGCCAGCGCACGAGGTATTTTGGTGATGAACACCCCAGACGCGCCAACCGAATCGACCGCCGAGCACACTATTGCGCTGATGATGGCCATTGCCAAACGGGTAGTGATGGCTGATATACACTTGCGGGCCGGCAACGCGATGGCGGCAGGCATTAACCGCAACATGCTGAAAGGTACTGAAATGAAAGGCAAAACACTCGGCATCATTGGGCTGGGGCGAATTGGGCGGCGCGTCGCCGAGATGGCGGCTTTTGGCATCCGTATGAATGTCATCGGCTTTGACCCTTACGCCAAGCCCGGCAGTGTGCCGGGGGTTGAATTTGTCGATTCGATCGACACTTTGTTGGCACGCGCTGATTTTGTTTCGCTCAATGCCGCGCTAACCAATGAAACCCGTAAATCATTTAACGAAGCACGTTTACGACAGATGAAACGCGGCGCTTACCTCATCAACTGCTCACGCGGTGGAGTGATTGACGAAGCCGCACTTTATAAAGTGTTGGTAGATGGACATTTGGCCGGGGCAGCGCTCGATGTCTTTGACCCAGAGCCGCCACTGCCCGACAACCCTCTGCTCACCCTGCCCAATGTCGTCGTCACTATGCACATCGCTTCGTTTACCGAGGTCGGCACCGATTCGATGGGCAACGGCGTGGTTGATCAACTGGCACAACTCTTTCGTGGTGAGCGCCCCGATAACTTGCTCGATGGCAAGGCATGGCCGGGCCGCGCCGCGAGTATTGTCAATTAGACTATTCAACACAACTTCGACTTTGACCCTTGATTAACACTTTTCAAGGGTCGAAGTCGAAGCACAAATTTAGATCGGCAATTACTTAACGCCCCATGATCGAACCCATCTCCGACATCCCCGAAAATTTTAATCTCGACCCGAACCGCCGTGACTATAGCCAAATCGAGGCCATGATTCCGATGCGCGATGGGGTTAAACTTTATACGCTGGTGCTCATTCACAATGACACCGCCCACGCTATTGCCAACGGGCAACCCGCGCCTATCTTGCTCACCCGCACGCCTTACGGGGTTGAAAACACCACCAAAGCCGGTGGCTACCCCAGCCCCAACCTTGCCGCACAAGTAAGCGCCTCTGAAACCGAATTGTTCGAAGCCGGTTACATTCGAGTTTACCAAGACATTCGCGGCAAATTTAAATCAGAGGGTGTGTATCAAATGTATCGCCCACCTTCTACGGTGAGTGACATAGGCGTGACAAACGGCCCAGCCGTCGATCACATTACCGACACCTACGACAGCATCGAATGGTTACTCGCTAATGTACACGGCAATAATGGGCGCGTCGGTATGATCGGTGTCTCTTATCCCGGCTATTTGGCGCTCATTCCAATTTTAGGCCCCCACCCCGCCCTCAAGGCGGTAGTGCCAGTCAATGCCGTCATTGATATGTGGATGGGCGACGATTTTTATCACAATGGCGCATTTCGCTTGAGCGAACTGGAATATTTTTATAAACAAAGCGCCACCAAAGACAACAGCACCCGCCCGCCCTATGGCAGTTACGACACCTATTCATTTTATTTAGAGGCGGGGTCAGCCGCCGCCGCAGGCCGCCGCATGTTAGGCGCACAAACCTTGCCAGCATGGGAGCGCATGGCCCAACGCACCCGCTACGATGCCGACTGGCAAGCCAATGCACTTGACCGCCAACTTGCCAAGCTCAACAAAATCACTGTGCCAGTGCTGAATGTTAACGCTTGGTTCGATGCCGAAGACATTTACGGTCCCACCGCCGCCCACGCCGTCCTCAAAGCCAAAGACCCCGATGGCATTGTCTATCTCGCATCTGGCCCTTGGACACACGGTCAATGTATGCGCGAGGGATCAAACAGCGGCGAAATTCGCTGGGATGCCAATACCAGCCTGTGGTTTCGGCAAGAAGTGTTGCTGCCCTTTTTAGCGACTCACCTCAAATCACCAGCGCATGCAAATTTACCAAACTTGCCGCCCGTCACGGCGTTTGAGACCGGCAAAAACCGTTGGCATCGCCTCGATCACTGGCCTTTGATCAACCGCACCGCCGCCCGCCCGCTCTATTTGCAGGCTGGGGGTGAATTGGGCTTTGCCACGCCTGCACCTGTGAGCACCCTACAACCCGAAAAGCCACATTACACCAGCTTTATATCAGACCCCGCCAAACCCGTGCCTTACCGCGTGCGCCCCATCGTGTCACGTCACCGCGATGGAGCCACCTGGGGCAATTGGCTACTCGATGACCAACGCCCCTTCTCTGATCGCCCCGACGTATTGGTGTGGACTTCGCCCATTTTGACCGAGCCATTGACCATCGCAGGTGAAATCAGCGCCTATTTGTTTGCAGCCACCAGTGGCAGCGATGTCGATTGGATTGTTAAGTTGATCGATGTTTACCCCGATGAACATGGGCGACAACCCACCCTCGGCGGCTATCAACTCATGATTTCGGGCGAAGTATTACGTGGGCGCTATCGCCTCAGCTACGAGCACCCCCAACCCGTGCAACCCAATGCCGTGCTCGAGTATCAGGTGCGTATGCCCCATGCCTATCACACCTTCTTACGCGGGCATCGGGTCATGGTACAAATTCAGTGCACTTGGTTTCCGCTCATCGACCGCAACCCACAAAGCTATGTAGACAACATTTTTAATGCTCAACCCGGCGATTATCAACAGGCGCAACAAGACATTTATCATACGGTTGGCGCGGCGAGCGCATTATGGTTGCCGGTTGTTGCATAAATTTAGAGGCATTCCCAAAGAGCTAAAATGCAAAATTACTCAAAAAAGCCTAATCGTTCAAAAATTAGAGAAAACCGAATTCTATACCTCGTTTTATAAATGAAAAACACCGAACGCTTTTCTTCAAAAGCCAACTTCTATGCTCAACATCGTTGGGGCTACCATGCACAAGCCTTTGATACGATCTTGGCGCAATTACCAAACCCTGCCACGTGCGTTGTGGCTGATATTGGTGCTGGCGGGGGCGAAGTCAGTCGGCATCTGATCGGGCGGGTCAAACAAGTGATTGCCATTGAACCTAACCCCGAAATGCGTTCATTTGCTAACCAACGATTAGGGCAACATCCGGCGTTTTCATTGTTAGCCGCCCCCGCCGAGTTCACGGCCCTGCGTGATGCCTCGGTTGATCTGATCACAGTCGGGCGAGCAATTCATTGGTTTCAACCCGAATTGGCCCGCGCCGAGTTTCGGCGAATACTCAAACCCAAAGGCTTACTGTGTATCTTACGCTTACCGGCCTTGCCATGCCCATTGTCTGAGGCCACTCAAGCCTTACAAACTGCCGAGTTTGGCTGGGATACCGCTACGCGCCAAAATAGAAATTTATCCACCTTTGAGAATTATTTTTGCAAAACCCCACCCAAGAACCAAACATGGCAAGGCGAAATAACCGAAGATTGGGAACAATTTTGGGGACGCCTTAGGTCACTCTCTGTTGCACCGGATGAAACCCACTCCAAATATATATCATTCAAAACAGCCGCTCAAACAATATTTAACACGCATAGCATTAATGGCAAAGTATCGATTCCTTATGCCACCGAAGTTTTTATTGGATCAGTCATATGCTAAGTCATACGAACCATCATTTAACCAAATTTAATATCAGCAAACAACACCAACCGCATTATCAATATTAAGCCACTCGACACACATACACCCTTACCTAAACCTCATCTATTTTGAAACACACAGGTCTGCGTCCTTCCCCAAAAGATGCAATATCAAAATCACCATCAAAGGTATATAGCGATTTCGACAAAAATTTGTTTTACTGACCCGATTGGAATGTAACTACGATTCTCAAAAGAGTCGCTGTTTATTATTACGGTTGTCTACATTGTTATTCCACAACCTGCCACGCATGACCAAGCTCATTGACCTGACCTTTATGAAAACGCTATGTGACTATGACATAAACCCAAAGTCATTATACAAACCACCATTCACTTTAGCCAATGACCCCATGTCGCGCCAATCCACATTTTCGGCCAAAACACCACCATCTCAAAACACCACCATCTAAGCGCCCCCCCATTGCACAACCCGTCATGGTCTCTCAGTTTCACGCCAACACCTGAGCCGCCTGCCAACAAATGACACCAACCGTGAATCGTCTACGGCATGACAATGCAAGGCGCATTAAGGTAGGGATTAGGGATACGAGTCGCGAGTCATGAGTTCTGACTTGTGACTCGTGAATAGTCAATCCTTAATCCCTACTCTCTATTCCCCAATCCCTATGCCCTACTTCCCATAATTCACCATCACCTTAATCACATTGTCTTGCCCAGATGAAAACAGGCTATAGGCATCGGTGACTTGGTGAAAGGGAAACTCATGGGTGACATAATCTTTAACACTGATCAAGCCACGCCGAATGTATTCGACCCCCAGTTCAAAATCTTTGGGGTAATCGGCTGGGCTAACAGTGGTGATAAAACGTACATTTTTGCGGAATAAATCGTGATAATTGATCGGGTAGATATTTTGGTCTGGTACGCCAAACCCCAAAATCGTACCACCATATTTCACCAAATGAATAGCCGTATTGACAGTTTTGGTTTGATGCCCCACCACCTCAAATACCATGTCTACGCCATCTTTGCCGACAATCTCTTGCACGGCCTTGCCCAATTCAATATCGTCGGTGATGCGCAAGGTATGCGTTGCGCCCAACCCCGCCGCAATATTTAAGCGATGTTGAATGGGGTCAACTACGATAATCTTCCGCGCCCCCATACAGGCCGCCATTTGGGTGCAAAACAAGCCCATACCACCTTGGCCCAAAATCACCACATTTTGATGAAACAAGGTGTTGATGTGACGAAAACCCCAAATCACCGTGCCAAGCGGCTGACACATCACCCACTTGTTCCAATCGCCATCGCTGGGAATATGCGTCGTGAAATTGGCGCGTGCCATGTAATACTCGCCAAGGCCGGTGAAGGCATCGGGTTGGGCCATCACCGTATCACCGATGCGAAAACGCTCTGAATTGCTGGCGACCACTTCGCCCACACATTCATGTGCCGGAAACGCGACTGGAGCCATATGCGCCGATTCTGGATAAGTGCCAAGAAAATACGGCATATCGCTGCCACACGTGGTAGCGCGATACGTTTTGACAATAATCGAATTCGGCGGCGCGGTTGTAATATCGGGCGCCGGCACCTCGATCATTTTAAATGTTTTGGGTGCGATTAATTTTGCAGCAAACATGATTAATGGTTAATGGTTAATGGTTAATGGTTAATGGTTAATGGTTAATGGTTAATGGTTAATGGTTAATGGTTAATGGTTAATGGTTAGTGAGCAGTGGTTAATTAACCATTAACCATTAACCACTAACCATTGTCTTAGTGCCATCCAAGTTTATCAGCCAATTTTTGCAGGGTGAAATCGGGGGCCTTGACAAGCGCAACGGTGTCGGCTTCGCGTTTGAGCACGTCATCGGCGGCATCGCCAACTTTGGTAGCCACCTCAAGCGGGATTTTGACAAGGCCATTGGCATCGCCATGCAACAAATCACCAGGGCGAATACGCAGACCACAAATGGCGACCTCAATGCCAACCTCGACCACTGTCGGCACACCGTGCGAAACGGTCACGCCAGCCGACATGACCTGTAGACCGGGCGCACGTTGGCGAATGCCAGCCAGATCACGCACCCCACCATCGGTGACGAGCGCCACCGCGCCAAGGCGTTGAAAAATAGTAGACATAACATCACCGGCGTGACAACTGCGCAAACGATTGGGGCTGAGGTCTTGCATAATGACGACGACGGGGCCGTCACAAGCATCAATGGCCTTATACAAGTCATACAATTTATTGGGGCGTTTTTGGCCGCTCAGTTGGGGTGATGTGCTATCGGCAGTGCAAGTGATGGCGTAACCCACAAAAGCCGGTTGTTCGGGATAACGACAGACCAATTCCATCGAGGCATAACCCTCGGTTTGGTCACGAACTGCAAATTTTTCGATGGCGTTGGCAATCGTCGCAGAATCATATTGGGCGAGACGGGTCAGTTCAGCAGAAGTAAGAGATAACATACCTGAGATTAAACCACAAGAATGTATTTAAGAAAAAATACATATCTTCTCAATATTAGGGACATGGCTAAAAGGCAAATATCTGTTCGACAATCACGGCCCCGCCCAATCATCGCCCAATCTGAATGCCCACAACAGTCATGACGGGAATGAGTGCATTGCACACGGCACGACACAGGATGACGGCGGTGGCACTTAAGACTGTGGCGCAGGCAGGACGAATGTAATCAGGACCGAACACTTCAAGCAGCGATGAACACATAGAACGCATAATAGTCGTGCCAAGCAGCAGCGCCAAGCCCAAAGCAGACATTGAAATATGCCATAAATTGTCGATTAGTTCATCGCTAAAGTTGGTATAACCAATGGAGGGAATAAAAGAGGGAATAAAGGTCAACAAGCGAAATGCCCTATCTTGGTTCTTGATTCTTAATTCTTGGCTCTCTTTACTTGTCTATCCACACTTCGCGCAGACTCACATGCGAGCCATTGAGATAGTGGGTATAACCTTTGACATACGGTTGCATGGCCTCGTATTCATTGGCGGCATACAAATACACCATCGGTAAATCTTCGAGCAAAATCTTTTGTGCTTCAATGTAAATCTTGGCACGTTCGGCTTGGTTGCTCTCTTGCACACCCCTAGCAACCAATTCGTCAAACTTAGGGTTGCTATAGTTCATGAAGTTATTGGTGCGTCCGGTCACATAAGTGCCATCAAGCGGGCCATGTGGGTCGGCAAAGGCGCTATAGCCGCTGACGACTGACTCAAAATCTTTGGCGAGGTAATCTTTTAAGAAAACGCTCCATTCGAGCGACACAATCTCAAGGTTAATGCCAGCTTCTTTCAACTGTTCTTGCGCGGCAATACCAGCATTACCGAGGAAGCTATAAGTTGATGTGTTCTTTAGCTTGGCAGTCACGCCATTGGGGTAACCAGCTTCGGCCAGCAAGGCCTTGGCCTTGGCGACATCTCGCTTGCCATAAACCGGCTCTTTCATACCAGGCCAGAATGAGCTGAGGAAGGGACCAGCAGTAAGTGGCGTGCCTGCGCCGTTGTAAGCGGCCTGCACAATCGCATCTCGATCAACGGCCCAAGCCACCGCTTGACGCACCTTGGGGTTATCAAATGGTTTAATTTTGGTGTTGAAGGCCAAGAAACGCACATTGTTGTTGCCAGAGCCAGCGATGGTAAGTTTGTCGCCTTCCATCAACTTCAGGTCTTTGGGCGGCACATAGTCGATAATATCGACCAAGCCGGTGCGCACAGCAGCGGTGCGAGCGGTGTCATCAGGCACAGGCATATAAATGACCGAATCGAGCAACGGCTGACCCTTGATGAAGTAATCTGGGTTTTTCTCGAGCACAGTGCGGGTATTTGGCACATATTCCTTAAATTTGAATGGGCCAGTGCCATCAGCGCTGTTGTCGAGTTTGCCACCGGCTTTTTCAACCGCAGCTTTGTTCACAATCGCCATCGTACGATCAGCCAACACGGCCAACAGCGGCGAATAGGGCTTGTCGGTCTTGATGATAATGGTGTAATCATCTGGTGTGCTAATCTCGGTAATGGCGGTCAATTGTGAAGCACGTGGCG
Source organism: Chloroflexota bacterium (assembly GCA_018969115.1). Classification (GTDB taxonomy): domain Bacteria; phylum Chloroflexota; class Anaerolineae; order J036; family Brachytrichaceae; genus AQU-03. The sequence goes on from JAGWYZ010000028.1 coordinate 16,359, forward strand.
ATTTCAGATTGGGATCTTTGATACGTTCGAGTGAATATTTCACATCTTCAGCTTTTAATTCTTTGCCACTATGAAACTTTACCCCTTTACGAAGCTTAAATTCCCAGGTGGTTGGGTCAGTCGCCCGATAGTTTTCGGCCAAATCAGGTTGAATTTCTAAGCCCGGCGCAAACTTTACCAATTGGTTATACACATTCTCAAGAATACGATACGACGCAGTCGCATTGGTGGTATGGGGATCAAACCCTACAGCATCTTGGTTGGTACCAATTTTTAAGTTGCCACCGACTTTGGGCGTACCAGCGACAGGTTGGGCTGCAGGTGTGCTTGCTGGTGCTGCGCCAGTAGTTGGGGCTGGCGTGCTACATGCCGCCAAAATAAGCGCAGTTATGCCAACCATCGTAATAGTGCGGGTCGTACTATTACGAAATAAGGATAGGCGAGATAAATTTGTGGACATTATTTGACTCTCCTCATTTGGTTTTAGACACTGTTTCTTAAAACAAATTTTCGCCAAACTCACTATCCAGTGATCATTCACAAGGGAGCGTTGAATAGTCAGTTCGTCATTATGTCTGTTAAAAACACTTAAAATTCAAATTTTAAAGTTGGGATGAAGGAATTTTGTTTAGGTTTCGTTTATTCGTTTAATAGATAGTAGTAAAACAATGTAATATTTTAACAACATTTTCTCAAAAAAAATACTATTTATTATTTTTTTGCAACTAAAAATAGGCTTAACCTGAAAGCAGCCTTAAGATTAATTGCAAAGCAAAATGTGTTGCAGGGTAAAATTTTAATCGAAGAATTATTAATCTGGGGGATTAATAATTGTACGGCGTGGGACTATCGGGGGATAGTGTCATGACTGTTTTACAGTTTTATACATCGATGACAACATTGCAGCAAATCACTGGGCTAGGGGGACTGCCCATACCAAAATCAACTTCAATCGATCTTACTCGATTGTTGCACGATGACAACCTCATTTTGATGGGTCACGCCATAGGAACTTTGTTTGATGATCTCTCGTTTCGCATAATCAAAGATTTAAATGTTGATCACGCATCCATTCTTTTAGCCGCATGCGTACCGAGTAACGCATCTGACTCACAAGAAAACCATCAAGCTTGTCCGAATGGTCACTGCGATCTCAAGGTTGATTCGATCACGGCTTTATTATGGTTTTGCCAAAAAGAGCTATTACAAATGCTTTGTACGCGGGCAGCACAGCAGTTTCAACCATTGGTCATTCATGACACCACCAAAAGTGCAATCTGTCGTGGGGTGTTTAATGACAGTGCGCAAACACGAGCCTTTATGGGTGTCCCTATTCGCTTGCCAAATATGGCTTCGTTTGGTTATATCTGCCTCACCCATCAACAACCCCGTGAATGGCAGACCAATGAAGTGGCGTTTGTTTCACAATTAGCGGCCTCGATTACCGAAGAAATCATGTTACGCATGGCATTAGATAACCGCAAAAACACGCATGATCATATGCGGCTGATTCGTTTATATGCAATGTTATTGCGGGCATCTGGCCTTAAAAATGCTGCAAAAACAACCAAAAATGACGCTATTAATGAGGTTTTAAATTGGCTCGTGGTGCAATCAACCGATATCTTTAATGCCAATCATGGGTTTACCTACTTTGCTGAATCAGAGTTATCATCATTGAATGATATCGAACAAATAATGCAAGAGACTGCAACACCTTGTATTCAAGAGATCAAAAACGAATCGATTCAAGACCTGATGCAAAAGATGATACCAACCCGCAGCAACGGTTTACCCCAAACAGCACCGATTTCAATCTCACATCAAGCCACAATCGGGTCTTTTCAGGTCTATTCACCTCGCACCATTCAAGTACGAATGGGCAAAGGGTTAAGCGGGAAAATATGGCGCGATCACGTCCCCATTGTTGTCGATGATTATGAGAAATGGGAAGACCGCACCGTTTTAGTGGAAAAGGGCCGCGTTAGAGCAATGGCTGGCGTTCCTATTCATGTGCGGCATAATTTATGTGGCGTGTTTGGCGTTGGATATGCCGATGATCGTGTATTTAAGCTTGCCGATGTGCATGGCTTGGGGCATTTGGCTAATATGGCAGCGCTGGTGCTGTCCTAGCATAAGAGAGGCTTAAAAATTTATCGCATATTCATACATAGAGGTGGGATCACAGACCGCGCCCCTACAGCAAGGCGTATGTGAAACTTTTACTGTTTTGGGGTATCTTCTCAATAAAATGAGGCGAATAAAACAAATTTTTGTCGAAATCACTATATGGCCTTTGTGAATAGGGACTTTGCCCCTGTTCACAAAAGCCATATAGTGATTTCGACATTACACCTTTTGGGTTTACCTCGAATTATTGAGAAGATACGTTTGGGATTAGACATTAAATAAGAAATGCATAATATCACCATCACGCACAACATATTCTTTGCCTTCAGATCGTAATTTGCCTGCGGCGCGAATGGCTGACTCGACTTTATAGGTCTTTAAATCATCCAACGTATACACTTCAGCTCGAATAAAGCCTTTTTCAAAATCGGTGTGAATGACGCCAGCGGCTTGTGGCGCCTTGGCACCCACCGGAATCATCCATGCACGAATTTCTTTGGGGCCAGCCGTAAAGTAAGACTGTAATGCTAATAATTTGTAAGCGGCATGTGTCAATTTTGACAAACCCGATTCGTCTAACCCTAAACTGCTTAAAAAGTCGAGCTTTTCTTCTTCACTTTCCAAAGCGCTGATTTCGGCCTCGATGGCCCCTGAAATGACCACCATCTCCGAACCCTCGGTAGCGGCATGTGCCCGCACCTGAGCGACATAAGGGTTACCCTCGCCGGTCGGGTTGGCTTCATCGACATTTGCCACATAAAGCACGGGCTTGGTGGTGATGAGGCCAAAACTGCGTGAGATACGCAACATATTGGCATCGTAACCACCCATAACGGTGCGTGCCCATTTGCCAGCTTGGAGTGCCTCGACAATTGGGGCAAGTAACTCGGCACGTTGTGCCGCATCGGGGTCTTTGCTGCTGGCGGCGCTGCGTTTATTTTTTTCCAGTTGGCGCTCAGCGCTTTCAAGGTCAGCTAAAGCCAGTTCAAGGTTAATAATTTCAATATCACGGATCGGATCGACCGACCCACTGACATGAACCACATCGCCATCGCTAAAACAGCGCACCACATGCAAAATAGCATCAGTTTCGCGGATATGACCAAGGAATTTATTACCCAAGCCTTCGCCTTGTGATGCACCAGCCACCAAACCAGCAATATCTTTGATTTCGATATAGGCTGGCACAAGTTTTTCAGTTTTGATAATCTTTTCGATCTCTTTGAGACGCGGATCGGGTACGGCGACTACGCCCGTATTGGGTTCGATAGTCGCAAAAGGATAATTTGCTGCCAATGCGCCGGCAGCCGTGAGTGCGTTAAAGATGGTAGACTTGCCGACATTTGGCAGCCCAACGATTCCGGTAGAAAGACCCATAGGGCGCGAAGTTTAGCACGAGGTGTTGGCTTTATTTAAACACCCGCACCCGCACCTTCATTTGTTCTTTGGAATTGCCCTTATAAACCCCACGAGTGGGGGGCACATCCGTGTAATCACGTCCTACTGCTAACCGTATATGACGCTCACCTTGCTCACAGTTATGGGTCGGATCTAACGAGATCCAGCCCTCATTCGGCAAATAGACATCGACCCACGCATGGGTGGCCAAATCTGGGTCTGGGTCATTGGGCTGACGATTATTCAATTCAACATATAAATAACCACTGACATAACGAGATGAAATGCCAATACTACGACACGCCGCCAACATCACATGGGTAAAATCTTGGCACACCCCCCCACCCAAGGCAAGGGCTTGATCGGCTTTGGTGCTGACATCGGTTAACCCACTTTTATATTTAAGTACGTGATTGGTAGCAGTCATCAGCGCCAAAGCCGTAGCTCGCACATCGATCTCACCTCTTGCGCTTACAATTTTGTGCGATTGCCCAAAAGCATGTAAAGCCGGGCCAAGTGGTACCAAAGGCGATGCCATTAGATAGTCATGCAAATCCAGTGGTGATAAATCTGGCTGAGGCAGAAAATAAGATGCTGGGGTATAAACTTCGCTAATGGCTGTCAAAATTAAGGCTTGATGCGGTGAAATTAAATCAAAAAAACGCACATCATTGCCAAAGCGGTCGGTATAACGAAATTCATTTAAATCGGGGGCGGTCACCAGTTCAAATGACTGGCAGCGTTGGCTGCTATCGTTTAATGGCCGCATTCGCACCTCGGTATAAGCCTCGGTAATCGGCATGTCATATTCAAACTTGGTCATGTGTTCGATTTGCAAACGCATAGTCTTACGAATTATGAATTACGAATTACGAATTACGAATTGAGCACAAGTAATTTTGTGCTTCGTAATTTGTAATTCGTAATTCATAATTTATTATTGTTGTTGCTGCTGCTGTTGATGAGATTGTTGGAGCGCGGCCATGCCACGCGGCGGTGGCAAAATAACTTGAGTGCTAAAAAATGACCTTGTAATTGTGTCACCCGCAGCATTAATACGGGCAAACAAGTCATTAATATAGTCAACCAATGATTGATCAAGCACATCTTGCATATCTAAATATTCAAGCTCGGCATTGAGCTTGCCAAACAAGCGTTGGGGCGTTTGACGATCTGGCACAGTACGAATCACGTCACTCTCTTTGCCACTAATGGCATTGACCGAATCGAGACAATGCTGCAAACAAAACCGCACCGCCCGCGGAAACTCTGAGCTAAGTAACAAAAATTCGGCCACCCGTGAGGCTTGGAGTTGTGAGCCATTGCTCTTGCGAAAAGCCTCGAAGGCGCTACATGATTTTAGCAAGGCGATTAAATGCAAAGAGGCTTCGGGTAATCCTTCGGGCAAGGCATTCACGGTCGCATATTTTGAATCGAGTGCCCTCAAGGTCATGCCAGCCCGCTCGATATATTTGCCAAGCTGAATAAATTCATAGCCTTCGCCATGTGGCATGGTAGTATTGGTAATGCCTTGAAAAGCATGTGAGCCATCACGCACAATGGTAAAAAATTCGTGTGGGCTGCGGCGGGTTGCATCACGGTTCATGCTGCGCAAATGATGATACAGCCGATTCAGGTGCTCCCACATTTCGCTGCTAATTTGTTCGCGCACACTACGCGCGTTTTCGCGGACACGTACAATACAATTAATGACCGAATTGGGGTTGCCCACATGCCATAGGGTGTAATCCATCACATTGCGAACGTTAATTTCGGGATACAGATCTTCATACAGGCTAAGATCACCCGAAATGGCGAGTAAAGGCCGCCAGCTTTTGGCGGCATCAACCATCGGCATATCAAGCAACGCATTAAAGTTGATGGTTAAGATGCGCGTGATGTTTTCGGCACGCTCAATATAGCGTGACATCCAGAATAGGGAATCAGCAACACGAGATAACATTTTTTTATTAGAAAGTGGAATGTCGAAAGTGGCTTTTTACTTTCCATTCTTTTTTACTCTTGTAACACCCAAGTATCTTTTGAGCCGCCGCCTTGCGACGAATTGACCACGAGCGAGCCGCGCTTGAGTGCGACGCGGGTAAGGCCGCCAGGCACGAGGGTAATTTTTTCGCCACACAAAATGTAGGGACGCAAATCGACGTGGCAACCATGAATTTCGCCATCAAAATAGGTGGGGTGGCGACTGAGTGAAATGACCGGTTGAGCAATAAAATTTCGCGGATTGGCAACGATCATGTCATAAAATTTTTCACGTTCAGCGTGAGTGGCATGTGGCCCAATCAACATACCGTAGCCACCGCTTTCATTGACCGATTTCACCACCAAACGGTCAAGATGTTCGAGCATATATTGACGATCATCATCACGCAGCCCCAGATAGGTTGGCACATTTTGCAAGATTGGTTCTTCAGCTAAATAAAAGCGAATCATATCGGGTACATAAGCATAAACGGCTTTGTCATCAGCCACACCTGTGCCAATAGCATTGGCCAGAGTAACATTGCCGGCACGATAAGCATTTAATAAACCAGCCACACCAAGAGTGCTGTCAGATCTGAAGCCCAATGGGTCAAGAAATTCATCATCGATACGCCGATAAATCACATCTACTTGTTTTAGACCGCGCACGGTGCGAGTAAAGACCTTATTGTCATGCACCACCAAATCGCGCCCTTCGACGATCTCGATACCCATTTGACGCGCCAAAAATGAATGTTCGAAATAAGCCGAGTTATAAATGCCCGGCGTGAGCAACACCACATTGGGGTCGGCCTCGTGATGTGGCGCAACCGAGTGCAAGGTATTAAGCAATTCTTGTGGGTAATGGTCGATAGCCCGCACCCCGTAACGTGCAAACATACGAGCAAAAGTGCGCTTCATGGCTTGGCGATTCTCAAGCATATAGCTCACGCCGCTGGGCGAGCGCAAGTTATCCTCGAGCACCAAATAATTGCCATGATCATCGCGAATGAGGTCAGAGCCAATAATATGCGAATATATTTGTTGCGGTACATTGAGCCCAATCATTTCACGGCGGTAATGTTTTGCCCCAAATACCAATTCGGTGGGAATGCGTTTTTCGCGAATGATACGCTGATCGTGATAAATATCCCACAAAAATTGGTTGAGCGCGGTGACACGTTGCACTAAGCCTTTTTCGATCACTGCCCATTCACGATGTGGAATGATGCGCGGGATAAGATCAAAGGGAAAAATACGCTCGATCCCATCGTCATTATCCCCATAAACGGTAAATGTAATGCCTTGATATAAAAATGAGGCATCTGCAGCCCGTCGTCGCTCATCGAATAATTGTGGGTTTAGGTCACTTAATTGACCATAAAGCGTCTGATAATGGGGGTGCGGTTGGTGGGGGGTACTAAACATCTCGTCAAAAAAACCGCCTAGCTCATATTGGTCTAATACGGATTTCAACGATTGAACGGCTGCATCGCTCATAATAGGGGTAATTGTAAATTACGAATGACGAATTACAAATTACAAATTGGAGCTATTGAGGCTTCATAAATCGTAAATCACAAGTCACGAGTGATGACTCATGACTTCCAATTCATAATTCGTAATTCATAATTCCAGCTATGCTTATCTCAGTCGTCATTCCGACCTACAACGGCGCACATCATATGCCAACCTGCCTTGCAGCTTTGCGGCGGCAAACACTGCTGCCCTATGAGGTCATTGTGGTGGATAACGCCTCAAGCGACGGCACCAGTCAATTAATTACGCGGGATTATCCCGAGGTTACATTCATTCGCCTGCCCAGTAACCGTCTGTTTACCGGCGCGTGCAACACCGGCATGAAAGCCGCGTTAGGAGATGCGGTAGCGTTGCTAAACAATGACACCGAGGCCGATGACCATTGGCTCGAAAACGTGGCCACAGCCTTTGCACGGCAACCCGACGCAGGGTTTGTGGCGAGCAAATTGCGCTTGTTTGACAAACGCGATCATATTCATTCGGCAGGTGACTTTTACAGCGTGCGCGGTGTGCCGGGCAATCGTGGGGCGTGGCAACCCGATCATGGGCAATTTGACAGCCCCTATGTATTTGGGGCGTGTGGCGCAGCTTCGATTTACAAACGCAGTATGCTTGACCAAATCGGGTTACTCGACGACCGTTTTCAATTCTCATGCGAAGATGTTGATTTGGCGTGGCGGGCGCAATTGGCTGGCTATAAATGTGCTTTTGCTCACGATGCCATTGTTTACCATAAGGTCAGCGCCACCGGCGGCGGTGTGCTCAACAGCTATTATGATGGGCGAAATTTTATTTGGTTGTTAGCCAAAGACGTGCCAAGCGAAATTTTGCGCAGCCATTGGCGGCAAATTTTAGGCGAGCAATGGGGCATTACCCGCGCAGCCTTACGCGCTTGGCGCGGCGAGGCCGCCCGTATGCGGCTAAAAGGCCAATTGGCTGGCATAATTGGGTTGCCACGCGCCTTAAGTTGGCGGCGGGCCACCCAAGCCAAACGCCGCATCGACCAAGACACCCTACAAAAATTACTTTCAGATTAATCATGACAGAGACTTCAAATTATCGCTATGGGTTTTATTTAAGACCCGACTACGCCACCAGCAAGGCCATCGCCGATGCACACCAATTATTGCGGGCACAATATGGGTTTATCACGGCTGGGCTTTTTATGCCACATGCCACCATCAAAGGGTTTTATCGCAGCGATGCCGACATAGCCGACATGGTGACGCGCCTCGATGCGGCATTTGCAGGCTTTAAGCCCTGCACGGTTTATAACGGCGGCATCATTAAAATGGGATCAGGGTTAGTCACCAGTTGGCAACATTTGCCCGATGGAGTCACACCCAACCCGGGCCTAATCGAAGCCTCAGACCGCTCATGGGCAGCATTAGAGCCGCTCATTCACCCAGACTGTGATTTTCGCCACCGCGACCCACGTGGCAGTCAGTTTCACGCTCACATCACCGTCGCTATGGCCGATATTCCACGCAAAATGCAAGATGAAGTAATGGCTTTTTTAAACGAAGGTGGGCGACTCGGCTCGACCTCGTTTGTTGCCAATACCTATCATCTTTTTCGCTTTAAAGCCGATTGGCAAGCCAATTGGTGGCATACCCTAACATGGGATCTGCTGCATAGCTGGCAGTTTTAGCTATTTTCGCCATACAAATTGCTTTACGTCGCTTGGCAGGCTAATCTCTTCGTAAACACGCTCGCCGTTAGCTTTAACCTCTTTTAAGCGTTTAACTTGCACCCACCACGTAAATTGTCGCTCAGGCCAGTTATTCAGCAAGGCTTCAGTCAATTTGATCGATGAAGCCTTGGTCTCAAAAATCGGCACAGTAATCGCATTCGAGGGTTGCACTTGCACCACATACCATTCATCTGGGCGTAACAAGCCAACGGTCAACCATTCTAAAGTAATAGTTGCTTGTGTAGCAGTTTGTGTGGTGGTTTGTGTGGTGGTAATGACGCTGTTGTGCGCAGGCGCAAGCAATTGTGGCGCCCCATACATCCCAATGGGGGTAGGCGTACGCGCCACAATTGGTGCAGCCGTCACAAATGGGGTTGCTATGGCAAACACAATCGTTAATTTTTGGCCTGGTTTAATCGTGCAGGTCACATCAAGTTTATTTTGTTGAATGAGCTGTGACAGAGGGATACCGTTATCGCCAGCTATTTTGCCGCACACATCACCTTCTTTTACCTCATAAACAATTTGGGCTGGGCGTGTGGGTAAAGGCCCAAATACCTCGATAATTTCAGGCGTTGGGGATGGGCCGGGGGTCGCCGTTGGGGCCGGAATACGCAATCTTGCCCCTACCGCAATGAAACAATCAGTCGCAAGCGCATTAAACTGCAAAAAGGTGCTAAGGGGAATGCGATATTTTTCGGCAATGCCACCACAGGTATCATTCGGCTGAACCACATATTCGGTAGGGGGCACAGCGGTAGGCGTGCGAATGATACGCACCGGCGTAATGGTCACGATTGGCGTTGGCACTTGAGTAGAAGATGTTACCTGCCCCAAGACTGAAGATACAGTGGGAGATGGGGGAATCGTCGTGCCATCATCACGCCGAAAAACCAACACCGCCCCGATCACCATTGCCAAAATAACGGCAGCCACCCCAACCACGCCCCACGGGATGCGCAGTGGAGGCGCAGGGTTAGGTTTGGCGATATCGTCAGCATTTGCCACGATGACACCGTCTGCATCAACCGCCTCAGGCTGGGTCTCGGCTGAGTCAGTTATAGCGACATCGGCCTGAACCACCGCTTGCTCTGATGCCACAGGTTGCGGCAAGGCAAGTTCGTGCCCGCAGGTTGGGCAAAATGGCACATCACCCGTAATACGCGAAAAACAAGAGGGACAACGCTGTATTTTGGCAACACGTGACCCTTCGGGCGATTTATTTGCCGAAATTTCACTATCTTTATTGCCTTTAGCGATGTCCATTGTTTAATATTTTACGCGCTTATGCCTGCCAGCCCTAATTTTTTGGCATCAGCTTGCATTGCTGCCAACACCACCCCAATATGTTCATCGAGCGGCACACCCAAATTGGCGGCAGCATGTTCAATTTCATCACGATGCACGCCTGCGGCAAAGGCTTTCTCTTTCCACTTCTTTTTGATCGACGATAGCTGCACATCAGCCACATTTTTGCTGGGGCGCACAAACGCCACCGCAGCAACGAAGCCAGTCAATTCATCCACCGCCACCAAGGTCTTCTCCATCATCGATGTTGGAAAAACCCCCGTGCGCTCACTGGCATGGGCTTCGATGCCACGCACAATCGCTTCGCTCCACCCCAACGACCGCAATAATCGGCAGCCGACCACCGGGTGACAATCATCCCCCACCAACGTTGGGTGACGCTGATAATCAAAATCATGCACCAAACCGAGCGTACCCCAAATATCTGGGGCGCCACCATAACGCGGGGCATATGCCCGCATCGCCGTCTCAACTGATAACATGTGCCGAATTAAAGCTGGGTCAGTGGTCCATTCAGTCACCAGCGCCCATGCAGCTTCTCTTGTATTTACTTCGCTCATTCTCTCACTCACTCAAATTTTTATTTTTTCACCCATCACCGGCAGTGGCCGTGTGATAAAAACTTCCCAGATGGCCTTTATGGTTGCCAAGGCTTCACGCAAGTGATTAAACCACATTCCACGATAAGGGCGACGATCTGCCACAAAACCCACCGCATCAATGCCAAATTGCTCACAAATCATCATGGCACGGTCTAAATGAAAGCGTTGTGTCACTAAAATAGCCTCGCTCAGGTCAAAAATATCGTGGGCGCGATAACAGGTTTCATAAGTGCTACGCCCGGCATAATCGAGTGCAATATCAGCATCGGGTATGCCCATTTGCAAAGCTGTGCGGCGCATC
>JAGWYZ010000297.1 GCA_018969115.1 Chloroflexota bacterium
CGCCCCATTTTATTGAGAAGATACACCCTAAGCAATAAACCCTAAATAATAAACCCTAAGTAATAAACACTAAATAATAAACACTACAGGAGTATAAGCAACGAATGAAAAGACGAATTGCATCATTAGTCATGGCTGCGGCGATGGGTAGTACATCCATATTCACTGCCAACCCAGCCGTGATGCTGGCAGGTGAAATAAGTACGCCCGTTATGCAAGCCTCATATGTCACGGTCATCTCTGATTATCTAAATGTGCGTGCCGGAGCTGGGCTTGACCAAGCGATTGTGGGCAGACTTGATAAAGGCGAGACTGTGCGGGTGTTAGATCGATCAAACCCCGATTGGCATCGGATTGACTATAAGGGGTATCAAGCCTATATCTATGCTGCATTGACGGTTGCGGCTGGTGCCCCAGCCGCGATCACCCCAGCGCCAGCCGTTAGCGGGGCTGCTGGTTATGTGCGCGTTACAACAGAATTTTTGAATGTGCGCAGTGGCCCGGGCATTACAAACAACAAAATTGGCGAATTAAAAGAAGGGCAAGTTGTTGCTTATTCAGCCAAAGAAGGTGATTGGTGGCGAATTAGCTATAACGGTCAAACTGCCTATATCTTCTCAAACTTTACCACAGCGGCCTCGGCTCCAAGCGGGTCTGCCCCTGCTGCGGCCTCGGCTCCGACAGCAGCAGCTCCAGCTGCGCCACCTGTTGCATCAACTGCGGGCGGTGGCTCCTTTGAAATGGGCGCTCACATCAAAGATCCAGAACGATTGGGCGAGATGAAGAGTAACGGTATGGATTGGGTTAAGTATCAAGTGGTGATGCCGGGCGGCGCACCTGACTTGGGTGGCATTATCGGCACAGTACGTGGCGCTGGCATGAAGATCTTGATCGGCGCAATCGGTGATCGTGGTCGTGTCAACGACACCAACTATCATCGTGAATTTGCGGGGGCTTTGGCCAATGTAGCCAAGCAAGGCGTGGATGCCATTGAAGTATGGAACGAGCCAAACCTCGATCGTGAATGGGGTGGGAGTGGTGCCAATGGCGTGAATCCTGAGAATTATGCCAATTTGTTGCGCGAATCGTATAACGCCATTAAGGCCGTAAACCCCAGCGTATTGGTGATTTCGGGCGCGCCTGCCCCTACTGGTTACGCTGGTGGTAACTGTCGTGGTGATGTGTGTGATGACAAGCCATTCTTAGAGCGTATTGCCCGTGCTGGTGCTGCTCGTTATATGGATTGTCAAGGTGCACACTATAACGGTAGCCCGAACCCACCCAATATGCGTAGTGGTGGTCCAACCGGTGATCATTATTCGTGGTATTTTTGGGGAACCTTTGACACCACCTATAACGCCATTGGAAAGCCCATTTGTTTTACTGAAATGGGTTACGTGACCAAAGATGGTATTTCTGGTTCGTTACCCGGTGGTTTCTCGTGGGGTAATAACATTACCCAACAAAATCAAGCCGAGTGGTTGGGTCAATTGGTAACCAACTTGCGCAGCAGTGGTCGCGCCCGTTTGGCGATCGTGTGGAACTGGAACTTCCGCCAATATGACGACGATCCACAAGCTGGTTATTCCATTCTCCGGCCTAATGGCAGTTGTCCGGCTTGCCCTTATATTAAGAGCGCTATGGGGCGCTAAACTCGCCGCGTTTTGTTTGTAAAGCAGGGCATGATGCACAAGAATTGTGCATCATGCCCTGCTTTTTTTGCCTTTTGGGTATTTTTCAATAAAGTGGGGCAAATAAAAAAAATTTTTGTCGACATCACTATGTCTCCTTGGATGGCGTGGGCAAAGCCTATGCCATCTAAGGCTGCATAGTGATGTCAAACATTACATCTTGGGGGTTGCCCTCAATTACTGAGATTGCATGCTTTTTGCGCAAAAAATTAAAACAAGCTTTTGTTCTCAGTTACACTATTAGCCTACACAAAGTAACGCCAAAATTAAAACAAATTTATTTGGAGGCATTGAAATATCATGAAGCTATTCCTCAATTTTGCAATTGCGCTGGCAATAGTACTACTGCCAATGACATCTGTGGTGATGTTTTCGGGCGAAGCCGCCGCCGAAACGATGAGTTATGCCGAAGCGATCGCCATCGCTGAATCGGCAGGTGTTGAAGCCGAAGCTATGCTGAATACATCGGCGGTTGCGGCAGCTGGCAGTGTGGTTGTCACCTCGGCGACGCTTAATGTGCGTGCTTATCCTAGCACCGCTTCACGCATTGTGGGTAAATTGGTGGCGGGTAATGTCGTGCAAGTGCTTGCGCCTTGGGGCGGCGGCACATGGTTAAAAATTTCGTTTCAGGGAAGCGAAGCCTATATTTATGCGGCTTACACCCGCGCCGTGAGTAGCAGCGACCCGGGGCCAACCCCTATGCCGGTTGATCCGGGGATTGGTGGCTCGGTGCGAGTGATCGCTACATCACTCAATGTGAGGGCCATGCCTAGCATTTACGCGACGATTATTGGCAAGCTGAACAATAACGTCATCGTGCAAATGACCGGTAAATCGGCTGATGGGGCATGGCTGCGTATCGACTATAACGGGCGGATCGGTTGGGTTTCAGCCGCTTATACCCGCGCCAGCGATGTTGCGGCCACTACGCCGACCCCAGTTCCAACCGACGCACCCATGACCCCGCCCACCGCCACCCCAGCCGGTCCACAACCGACTGCAACGCCCGGCCTGCCCTCGCTCAGTTCGTTTGAATTGGGTGGGCACGTGGCTGGAACGCAATACCTTGGGCAAATGCGTGATATTGGGATGACTTGGGTCAAATATCAGGTAGTGATGCCAAACGACGATGTGCCAGACTTTAGCAATTTGTTTAATACCATTCATTCAGGCGGAATGCGGGTGTTGGTTGGTGCAGTCGGGGATCGTAGTATTGCCAGTGACACCAATTATCATAAACGTTTTGCCCAACAAGTCGCAGCGTTGGCGCGTCAAGGGGCAGATGCGATTGAAATTTGGAATGAACCGAATTTGGATCGGGAATATGGCTTTGGGAAAGTAAACCCCGATAATTATGTCAATATGCTGCGTGAGGCGCATACAGCTATTAAGGCAGTAAAACCCAGTACTTTGGTTGTTGGCGGGGCAATGGCCCCAACTGGTTATTTTGGCTCACGCTGCACCGATGAAGGTTGTGGCGATGATTTCTTTCTCAACCGTATGAGCGCCTTACGGGCTGATCGTTATATGGATTGTATGGGGGCACATCACAATGGGTCAATGGTAGGGCCAGACACCCGCAGCGGTGCGCCAGTAGGGTCATCTAATCATTATTCATGGTATTTCTGGGGCACGCTCGATGTCACTTACAACGCATTTGCGGGTCGTACCAAAGTATGTTGGACTGAGTTAGGTTATTTAACCGGTGAGGGTATTGCTGACCCTTTGCCAAATGGTTTTACCTGGGCGCAAAATACCACTTTGGCGAATCAGGCGACCTGGTTGGCACGGGCCGCCACCCTTTCAAAACAGAGTGGCAAAGTGCGTTTGATGATCATTTGGAATATTGACCAACGCGCTTGGAACTCAGACCCACAAGCGGGGTTTAGTATCTTCCGGCCTGATGGTACTTGCCCAGCGTGTGCAACATTAAAGCAGGCAATGGGGCGCTAATACAAAACGTCGATATTACTATTCCTGCGCAAGCATAGCTTGCACAGGAATAGTAATATCGGCACTAAGCTTTTCTTAGCAAACCAGCAGGTTTCTGAAAGAAACCCGCTGGTTTTATTTGGGTGACCAAACCGCCATTGTGCCTGGCCCCAATGAACGTGGATAAATACTCCCAGTGGCCTCACTTTCTACAATCAAATTCATGCCGTTGTAATAGGTGATGGGGAAAACGATGCGTTTGCTGTCAGGCGACCACAAGTTGATGGCGCGATTAAAACGATCAAATTGGGTTAAAACATTGGCAAAAGGCTCAGTTGGCTCAATGTAAAACAATTGGCGGGAGTTGCGTGTCATGACATCAATGGTGGCGAGGGTAAACACCGATTGTGGGGTGTCGTTGGTGAGATCGATGCCGGGGAAATCGGCGCTCATATCTTGCGGGCGGGTGGGGCTAAATGTGAGCACGCGCACACTATCGGGCGACCAAAAGAAGGCCGCAACCGGCAATTGCGAAAGCACTTTGTCTTCGCCGCTATACAGATCGAACATGTGTAACACGCCACCAATAGCAGTGGGTGATTCGCGTATCATATAAGCCACTTTGTTGCCATCGGGTGACCAAGTGAAGCTGACCCGACCACTAAAGCTGGTGAGGCGACGCTCGGCTTTGCCATCGCGATTGGCCACCAGCAAATCACTGCGGCCATTGTTTGGCTCAGTCGTAATCAGCATTTTATTGCCATCGGGTGAAAACTGTGGGGTTTGAAATGACAGGCGCGCCCGTGAAGCCAACGCCGATGTTGCGTTGGTTTGGGTGTCGAGCAATGACAAGGCCGATAATCCGGCACGTCCCGATGCATCGATCTTTGCCAATAAGGTTTTACCATCCGAATTCCAATGCCAAACAGCGGCGGCCCCATTCAACACTTGGCGGGCTTTGCCCCCAGCCGTCGATACGATATTGAGCGAAACGGTGCTGGTATCGGTGCGTTGGGCTTGGTCAGCGCGTTCGCTGCTGAAGGCCAATTGGCTGCCATCGGGTGACCAATCTAAATAATTAATGGCCTCTTTGCTCAACATCAGCAATTCATTTAATGGCTT
>JAGWYZ010000029.1 GCA_018969115.1 Chloroflexota bacterium
AGCTTCCACGTGGCAAGCAACGTCAATAACGTGAGGATGGCAGGGGCGAGGAAACGCATCTTTTTTTTAATTACGAATTACGAATTGAGGTGAGATGCCATTTAGAGGTTCAACTGGAATTCAAGGGGTTGACTTTTTTTAATTTTAGGGTAATCCTAAAATCTAATGGGTCACCCCGAAGCCCTTCGACAAGCTCAGGGTAAACTTAATCATCGTGTTGATTTTCCGCAAAGACCCCTCGCAGTTTACCCTGAGCTTGTCGAAGGGCTTCGGAATGACCCATCAAACCGATTCTTCAACCCCCTGAATTCCAGTTGAGCCCATGTAGGTTTAGCTGACATCCTTAAACTAAATCGTGCTCAGTGTAACCAGGTAACTCGTTAAGTCACCCAAAAGGCTAATTCGTAATTCATAATTCGTAATTCGTAATTTTTTTTACAGGATTTGTAAGAAGCGATCGATCTCGGCATGGGTGTTGTAGTGGGCGAAGCCGACGCGCACCATGCCGCCCGATGCTTCGATGCCGAGGCGTTCGGTCAGGTTGAGGGCATAATAATTGCCGCTCCACACACAAATACCGGCTTCGCCGAGGCGTTTGGCGGTGTCGTGTGGGTTTTCGCCATCAAGGCGTATGCCGAAAGTGGGGGTGCGTTGGTGAATGCGAGCCGGATCGATGATGCCATACACCTTGCAGTCGCGAATTTTGCTCAGGCCAGCCAACATGTGGCGGCTGAGGTCGGCTTCGTAATCTTGAATCGATTGCAGGGCTTGATGCAGGGTCTTGGCGCGGGCACTGCGGAAATTGCCTGAGACCTCGGCGGGGTAGGTTTGGCCGAGCCATTCGAGATAGGCCATTGTGCCGTTGAGGCCAGCCATGTGCTCGTGGTTTTGGGTTCCGGTTTCAAATTTGCTAGGCAAGGCATTGTCGGCGGGTCGCACTTTGTAGGCTGGTAGGCTTTCGAGCAAGGCCTTGCGACCGTAGATCACGCCCATGTGGGGGGCGAAGAATTTGTAGGTGGAACAGCCGAGAAAATCACAGCCGAGGTCTTGCACATCGATGGGGGCGTGCGGGGCGTAATGCACCGCATCGAGGAAGGTGAGCGCCCCGACGGCCTTGGCCATGCCGATGATTTGCTTGAGCGGGTTGACGGTGCCGACGGCGTTTGAGGCGCAGCCGATGGCGACCAATTTGGTCTTGTGGCTGAGGTGCTTCTCGAAATCGTCGAGGTTGAGGGTGCAATCGACTTCGTTGACATCGACGCTGTGCACGGTTACGCCTTTGTCTTGGGCCATGAGGTGCCAAGGTGAGTAATTGGCATCGTGGTCGAGCTTGGTCAAGATGATCTCGTCACCGGCTTGCAGCGTTTGCCCAAGCGAGCGGCTGAGCGCGAAGGTGAGCGAGGTCATGTTGGCCCCAAAATACACCTCTTCGCGGTGTTGGGCATTGAGCATGTCGGCCATCCATTCGTGCGCCGCCACAATAATGGCGTCGGTTTCGTGGCTGGTCATGAATTGCCCATGTGTGTTGGCATTCGAGCGGGTGAAGTATTCGACGATGCCGTCGATGCAGGATTGCGTCACTTGGGTGCCGGCGGGGCCGTCGAAGAAAATAATAGGGCGGCCATGTTGTAGGCGGGCCAAGGCCGGGAAGTGTGGGCGGATTTGGGTGATGTCGAGCATAGGGGGGAATTGTATCTGGGGTGGGGAGGGGCACAATATATAACTATAGGGTACCATTGGCCATGATGAGCCATGAGCCATGAGCTTTGCGTTAAAACTGTTCGTGAGTTACAACGCACGGCTCACGGCTCACGGCTCGCCCCCGCTATAATCGCCCTTCCATGAAGAAGATCACCATTGCCGACCGGGTGCGTTATGCCTTTGATAATTACATGGCTTATGGCACGATTGCGCTGATCGGGGCGTTGGGGGTGTTGTCTGGCATGATTATTGTAGGGGCAGTGGTCATTATTCAATGGCTGGGTATTGTGCCAGGTGGGCAACAAGAGGTGCCAGATGTGTTCGAGGCAGCATGGCTTAGCCTCATTCACACCCTAGATGCGGGCACGATGGCCAGTGATTATGGCTGGAGCTACCGCTTGGTGATGTTGGGCGTGACGATGGGCGGCATTTTTATTGTGAGCGCCTTGATCGGGGTGATGAGCAATGGCCTTGAGGGCACGTTTGACCGTTTGCGCAAGGGGCGCTCGTTTGTGGTTGAACACAACCATACCTTAATCATCGGTTGGTCGCCCAAAATATTTCAAATTTTGACCGAATTGTCGTTGGCCGATGAAGGCACACGCCGTCGCCCGTGTGTGGTGATTTTGGCCGATAAAGACAAGCTGGAGATGGAGGAGGAGATTTGGCGTCATTGTGGGCGTTTGGGGCGGATGCGGGTGATTTGCCGTACCGGCAGCCCGATTGATGTGCGCGATATTGAAATCGTCAACCCATATCAGACCGAGGCGATTATTTTGCTGGCCCCCGAAGATCGAGACCCTGACACGCACGTCATTAAGCAATTATTGGCGCTCACCAACAACCCGGCGCGAGTGAATGAGGCCGAGCACGAATTACATATTGTGGCTGAATTGCACAGCCTAAAAAACGCCGAGGTGGCAAAAATGGTGGGCAGGCACGAGTTAGAAGTGGTGTTGTCGTCGGATTTGATTACGAGCATCACCGCCCAAACCTGCCGCCAACCCGGTCTTAGCACCATTTATCTCGAATTGTTGTCGTTTGAGGGGGCTGAAATTTATTTTCGTGAGGTGCGTAGTTTGGCGGGGCGAACCTATGGCGAGGCGATATTGTCGTTTGAGCAAGCAGCGGTGATTGGTATTTGTGATGCGAGTGGGCGGACGGTTTTGAACCCGCCGATGGGCACGGTGATTGCGGCTGGGGATAAGATTGTGGCGATTGCCGAGACTGAGGCGATGGTGCAGCCGGGGGGTGTGCCGATTGGCAGCCTCGATTTGATGTGTGAAGCCGATCAGCAGCGTTTGCACCCCGAGCGCACCTTGTTGTTGGGCTGGAACCCACAAGCCGCCGATATTTTGCGTGAATTGGATCGCTATGTGACGGCTGGGTCGCAAGTGACGGTGGTGGCGAATCACCCCTTGGCCGAGCGCCAAATAAGTGAGCTGCGTGAGCAATTGGCACGCCAACAATTGCTTTTTTTTATGGCCGATATCACCGACCCTAAAGTGTTAGAGGCGATGTCGATTCAGCATTATGATCATATTATTTTGCTGTGCTACAGCGATATTTTTGATTGTCAACAGGCCGACGCGCATACCTTGGTGACCTTGTTGCATTTGCGGCAAATTACCGAGCGGGTGGTGAGATCGAAAGGCCGCGAGTTGAGTATTGTGAGCGAAATGATGGATTTGCGCAACCGCGAGTTGGCCGAAATTACCCGCGCCGATGATTTTATCGTCAGCGATAGCTTGGTCAGTTTGATGTTGGCGCAGGTTTCAAAAAACAAACGACTGAGTGTGGTGTTTGATGAGCTTTTTGATGCCGATGGCTGTGAAATTTATTTGAAATCCATCGACGATTATGTGCAATTAGATGCACCCATGACCTTTTACACGGTGGTTGAATCGGCACGGCGGCGTGGCGATAGCGCGATTGGTTTTCGGCGCTACGCCCAAATTCATGACCCTGTGACGCACGGCATTGTGCTTAACCCGACCAAATCGCAAAAATTCACCTTTCAGGCGGGTGATAAGGTGATTGTGCTTTCGGATTAGCATTTTGGAGGGCGTCTCTAAAACGTAATGCCGATCTCACACTATCCCTAATAAGCATAGCTTGTTAGGGATAGTGTGAGATCGGCGAAATCTCTGGAAAAGACTTTGCTGGATCACTATCAGACGATAGGCTTAAAGCAAAAAATGAGCATATGGGTTAGTGCGCGTCCCCAGACGCGCACTAACCCAATGACTACCACGATAACCATTTTTGCGGCGCAATTTCAAACAAAGCCGTGTAGCCCGGGTCGGTATTCATATCCCAGTTATATTTGGTTTTAAAGGCCGCCACAATCTCAGTAGGGAAGGGCGCTTCGAGCAGTTTGGCGACCCCTTCGCCAATGGCCGGTTTATCGCCATTCTCAAGCGAAAACGCCACATTGGGGTTGGCGGTCAAATTACGGGTTTTAACGGCTTTGCCTTGGGTACAAAAATAAATCTTGTCATGCATCCATACAAACCAAATCGGGGTGAGGTGGGGTCGGCCATCGGGGCGCGTGGTGGCGAGCCAAATATTGCGCTCGGTGTCGAGTCGGGGGTCTGCCATAAGCCATGAGTATAGCGCTTTTTGCTATACTCATGGACTTACGAACAACTTAGCTTTTTACCACGAAGAACACAAAGACCTCAAAGATTAAGCCAATTACATCTCTTTTCTTTGCGCGCTTTGTGTTCTTTGTGGTGAATTTTTTTGATTCGCGTAAGTTCTAACTTAGCGCGGTCAAGTTTGTTTTTACGACCAAATTGTAATGTTGCCACTCGATTACTATAGCCTGCTCGATGCCTTTAAGCACAAGGGCTGCCCCATTTGTTTTTTGTTGCAGCGCGATGCCCAACGGATGCTCGACGCGATATTTCATGAACATGTCACCGAGCCAGAGATGCATGAGATCATTCGCAAACGCCGAGGCTTGTGCAATGCACATGGTTGGCAATTGACTGAATTGCGCGGGCACACCTTGGGCATGGCAATTTTGTTTCGGGCAGCAGTGGATGAAGCCTTGACGATCAGCGCGGCGGCGCTGCCCAGCACGGCTGCGGCAACGGCGGCTACATCACGCCTGGGCCGTTTGCTCAAGAAACCAGACGCCAGCGCCGCCATCTTGGCCGAGGCCTTGGCCCCAACCGGCCCATGCCCCATTTGCAAAGGCAAAGCCAAGGCCGAGCATGAATATCAAAACACAGTCGCCAAGTTTATCGGCGATGAGGCGTTTAAGGCAGGGTATGCGGCATCGAGCAGCTTGTGTTTGCCGCATTTTCGCGGTGCGTTGTCTTGTGCCAGCGACCCTGCCGCTACCCGTTTGTTGGTCAGTATGCAATCACAAAAATGGCAGGCCATTAAAGATGAGTTGAGCGTGCTGATCGGCAAATATGATTATCGTCGCGCCCAAGAGTTGGTGGGGGATGAGGGCGATAGCCATTTGCGTGCCATTCGTGATATGGTCGGGGCGCGGGGTGTGTTTGGGGAGTAGGGGAGAGGTAAGAGTTAAGAACCAAGAACCAAGAATCAAGATGCAAATACCACGCACTTAGCACTTATGACTCAGCACTTAGCACTCAGCACTCAGCACTCAGCACTCAGCACTTTAAAAAAGTTAGCAGTGGTGGCGATCTTGGTTGGCTTTGGTTTGCGTATGGTCAAGCTGGGCGACGTGCTGCCGCGTTGGGATGAGGGCTGGTCGGTGGCCCATGCTGCGTTAAGTTGGGCCGATGTGTTGACGATCACGGCAGCCGATGTGCACCCGCCGCTTTATTATCTTGTGCTAGGAGTGTGGCAAAATCTGTTTGGGGTCAATCTGTTTGGGGCGCGTTACTTGTCCATCATGCTCAGCCTGCCCGCCATCCCCTTGGCCTACGTCGTCGCTAAACGCTGGGCAACGGTTAATGGTCAATGGTTAATGGTCAATGGTCAATCCCCAATCCCTAATCCCCAGTCTCCTAAAAAATTTTCCATTTTCCATTTTCCATTTTCCATTTTCCTCATGGCTTGGTTGCCGCTGGCGGTGTATTACAGTGGGGTGGTGCGCATGTATGCGCTTGTGCCGACGTTGATGCTGTTGGCGATGTATTTTGGCTTAGGCTTGGCGCAGCGGCGGCGCTGGTCATGGCGCAACGGGTTGGGCTTTGCGCTGAGCGCGGCGGCGTTGATGCTGACCTTGTATCACGCGGTGTGGGCGCTGTTGGGGCTGGCTGTGTATGCGCTCTTGCAGCGCGGGCGGCGAAATTTCATGGCGGCGGCCTTGCTTGCAGGGGCGCTTTATCTGCCTTGGGCCATCTATGCCATCCCGCAACTGATCGGGCGGGCCAGCGCCGAGGCTACCCGCAACACCAATCAACAATTGCCGCTCAGTTATTGGCTAGAGCAAGCCGCCAAAGGATTAACCCTCTCGCGTGAGGTGGGTTGGTGGGGGATTGGCCTGATGTTGGGCATCGTGTTGGCGGGTGGTATCGCGTGGGCGGTTCGGCGGCGGCGTGGTGCGGCAATCTCGCTTGCGCCGGTGTTGTTGCCTATCTTGATGATTGGCTTGACGTTGTTTGGCGTGGCCTTTGCAGCCCGCAATTGGGCGCTGAATGAACGCATGTTGGTCGGCGCAGCTCCGGCCTTGGTGCTAATCTTGGCGTGGGCGCTGGCCCAATTGCCCAAACCGCTGGCGGCAGTGGCGGCTTTCGGGTTGGTCGCACTCTATTTTTCAACCAGCACCGGCGTGGTGTTTGACAAAACGCTCGAAGTCTTCGATGCTTACGACCCGCATCAATATCATCGGCGCATTACAGCGCAAGCACAGGCTAGCGATGTTGCCATTTTTAATGTGCTCAGCCCGGCTGGGTTTTATGCGCTCGACCGCCGCGCCAACGACCCGACATGGTCATACGCCCTGACATGGGACCCCGTCATCGAGCGGCATGAGCGTTGGGAGGCGCGAATTTTGGCCTTGGCCCAACAACACCCTCGGTTGTGGCTGGTGTTGTATCGCGGGTTGGCTGGGCAAAACGGCCCACTGCGCGGCTGGCTCGACAGCCATTTTTACCCGGCCAGTGGTGATTGGGGGCCAGAAGAGGTGTTTATTGGGCTGTATGGTGCACCGCAGCCAATGCAGGCCGGTGGCGGCGCTGGCACAACATGGGGCGATTTGGAATTGCGGCAATCACAATTTGCCCCCGAATTAAAGGCCGGGGCGATTGTGCCGGTGGGCTTAACGTGGCAGGCCAATGCCCCCATTAAAGTTGGGTATAAAATTTTTGTGCATGCCATTGCGCCTGATGGGCGGGTGCTGGCCCAACACGATGCCCAACCGCTCAATGACTTGCGCCCATTTTTTACCCTGCCGGTCGGCGAAGCCGTGATCGATCATCATGGCCTCGCTTTGCCCGCCGATTTTCGCGGCAAGCTGCGGCTGGTGATGGGGTTGTATGACCCAAACACTGGGCAGCGCTTGCGGCATAGTGGCGGGGCTGAGGTGGTAGTGTTGGGTGAGGTTGAGGTGCGGTAGTGGGAAAATGGTTTAGTTATGATTCCATATTGCATCATCAAGCGATAATTACAAATCTTTCCTCATCGCATAGGGTTGAAATATGAATGCAGTTGAAATCGAAGAAGCCGTTTCAAAGCTCGCTGAAGCGCCTTTTGTCGCACAGACGTTCCCATTTGACTTTCTCGAAGCCTTTGGCAATAAACAGACCACACTAAAGCGGCTGGCAGACACAGGCAAAAGTTCGACGAATAAATCTGACTTATCCGGCGGGCTGCTTCAGCGCAACAATATTCATTTAAAAGTGTGCGCCGAAGGCGAGGTAATAGCCACGCTGGCGTCGTTGCGCAATAGCCCCGCAACGACGAAATATGCGGCAAAATTTATTCTTGCCACCGATGGTAAGAGCTTTGAGGCCGAAAACCTAGCCGATGGCGAAACGGTTGCCTGTGCTTACCCCGATTTTCACCAACATTTTGGTTTCTTCTTGGCGCTGGCTGGCATTACCACAGTCAAGCAGATTCGTGAAAATGCCTTTGATATTAAGGCGACCGGGCGATTAAATCGCCTATATGTTGAATTGCTCAAAGATAACCCAGACTGGGACAAAGCCGAGCAGCGTGAAGCCCTCAACCATTTTATGGCGCGGCTGATCTTTTGCTTTTTTGCCGAAGATACGCACATTTTTCACAGTGATCGGCTATTTACCGACACGATTGAGCAGATGAGCGCCCGCGATTCGTCGAATACACATGAGGTGTTGGCCGAGCTTTTTCGCGCTATGCGTACCCCGCTCAACCAACGCGCCGCCGCCAAGATTAAGTCTTGGGCCGATGGCTTTCCCTATGTGAATGGCGGTCTCTTTTCGGGGGATATACAGGTGCCGCGCTTTAGCAAAATTTCCCGCTCTTACCTGTTGCATATCGGCACACTCGATTGGACGAAGATCAACCCCGACATTTTCGGCTCGATGATTCAGGCGGTGGCAGATGACGAAGAGCGCGGGGCATTGGGCATGCACTACACCAGTGTGCCCAATATTCTCAAGGTGCTGAACCCGCTCTTTTTAGATGACTTGCGTGCCCAACTGGCTGAGGCGGGCAACAACCCGCGCAAATTGCTCAACTTGCGCCAACGCATGGCCCACATTCGGGTGTTTGACCCGGCCTGTGGCTCTGGCAATTTTTTGGTGATTGCCTACAAAGCGATGCGGGCGATTGAGGCCGAGATCAACGAGCGACGCAATGAGAAAGAGCGCCGCTCAGAATTGCCGCTGACCAATTTTCGCGGGATCGAATTGCGACATTTTTCGACCGAGATTGCACGGCTGGCCTTGATCATCGCCGAATACCAATGTGATGTGTTGTATCGCGGGCCAAAGCTGGCGCTGGCCGAGTTTTTGCCGCTGAAAGAGGACAACTGGATTACGTGTGGCAATGCCTTGCGGCTCGATTGGCTGAGTATTTGCCCGCCGACCGGCACAGGGGTGAAGTTGGTCGCCCATGATTTGTTTAGCACACCGCTCAACCAGATCGAGATTGATTTTGAAAATGAGGGCGGGGAGACGTATATTTGTGGCAATCCGCCGTATAAGGGCAGTCAGACGCAGACGAAGGAGCAGAAATCAGATCTTGGTCATGTATTTATGCCTTATAAAATCTCTTCTAAACAAATTGACTATGTGGGTGGTTGGTTTATAAAGGCTGCTGACTATATTCAGCACACTTCGGCAGAAGTAGCTTTTGTAAGCACAAATTCAATATCAGTAGTTTAGTCTAAAAAAGATTTGACAAAATAACCCGAGTAAGTGACAAATAAAGCCCACTTCGAAGTCAAGGCAAGCAAAAGCCAGCGTGA
The DNA here is from genome assembly GCA_018969115.1 of Chloroflexota bacterium. Taxonomy (GTDB): domain Bacteria; phylum Chloroflexota; class Anaerolineae; order J036; family Brachytrichaceae; genus AQU-03. The sequence goes on from JAGWYZ010000029.1 coordinate 9,083, forward strand.
AAGAGGGTGTCAGGAATTTCGTGTAAATGAGAAAATAACGAAATGAAGTGACCCCCTAAAAATGAAGTCACTACTTGCGGAATTTCGCAAGTAGTGACTCCATTTTTAGGGGGTCACTTCAGATTGATGCGATAAAGCTGGGAACGATTGACCAATTTCGATATGACCGAAATACAGCGAGTTTAGTTCGATTGTAACCAGTGAGATTTGTTGAGAATGGCTTCTCTCGTCGGTGTTTTATCTGCTATACTCATTTTTTTAACAACCCCTCAAACAACACCATGAAAGCAATACGTGTAACCCAACAAGGTGAGCCAGAAGTAATGCGGCTCGCAGACATTGACATGCCCCAACCCGGCAAAGGCGAAGTGCGTGTGCGCATCCAAGCCATCGGCATCAACTTTATCGACATTTACCAGCGCAGCGGGCAATATAAGATGAGCCTGCCCTATACACCCGGCCTCGAGGCGGCGGGTGTGGTCGATGCGCTGGGGGTGGATGTGACGACATTTGCGGTGGGCGATGCAGTGGCCTATGGGTTTACCCTCGGCGCATATGCCGAATATGCCACCGTGCCTGTCGACAAATTGGTGCCCGTGCCCGCTGGCGTGAGCGCTGACCACGCGGCGGCCCTGATGTTGCAAGGCATGACAGCCCACTATTTAACCCACGATACATGGGCGCTGCAAGCGGGGCAAACGGCGCTGGTTCATGCCGCTGCTGGTGGCACAGGGGCGCTCATTGTGCAAATGGCAAAAATTTGCGGGGCGCGGGTCATCGCCTGTGTGTCTACGCCCGAAAAAGCTGTCATTGCCAAGGCTGCTGGGGCTGATGAGGTGATTTTTTATGATGGCTTCGACACCCGCGTGCGTGAATTGACCAGCGGCAAAGGCGTGGACGTGGTGTATGAGTCGGTCGGCAAGGACACCTTTGAGCGCAGCCTAAATTGTCTGCGTCCGCGTGGTCTTATGGCCTTGTTTGGGCAGGCCAGCGGCGCTGTGCCGCCATTCGATCTGCAAATCCTTAACGCCAAAGGCTCATTGTTCATCACGCGCCCGTCGTTGGGGGCCTACATCGCCACCCGCGCCGAGCTTGAGCGCCGCGCCAGTGATATTTTTGGCTGGGTTGCCAGTGGGCAACTCAAGGTCAATATCGGTGGCAAGTTTGTCTTGTCTGATGCCCCTGCCGCCCACCGCGCCCTCAACGGGCGTGGCACCACCGGCAAGCTGATTTTGAAGCCGTGAAGAAGCCATGAGCCGTGAGCGTTGGGGAAAATTTCACGCAAAGGCGCAAAAGCGCAAAGGTTAAAAAGGCCTTTGCGCTTTTGCGTCTTTGCGTGAAAAAATTCTAAACCAGCGTTTGCCTTCACTGCGCTCATGGCTCATGGCTCATGGCTTTCCTAGCTGTTATACAATATGACGAGATAAAAGATGAACCAAGATATCCCAATGTTGGTGATTCAAAACGGGCAGATGGCAGGCCAACGCTGGCTATTAGACAGCGACTATGTAGTGATGGGCCGCGAGGTTGGCGGCACTAACTTGCTCTTGCCCGAACGCCAAATTAGCCGTCGCCATGCTGAGATTGTGCGCAAGCCTGACGGTTTTTGGCTAAAAGACCTCGGCAGCAAAAATGGCACATTTTTAAATGGCAAAGAAGTGCGCGAGCCAGTGCAATTGCAAGACGGCGACGAAATACAGGTGGCCTTGTGTGTCAAAATTGCTTTTGTGGGCAATGATGCCACTGCGCCGCTAAACGCACGTCCCATCAGCCAAGGCATGTCGGCCTTGGTGCGCGGTATCCGCCTCGATAAAGAGGGCCGCCGCACCTTTTTGGCTGAGCAAGAGCTAGACCCACCGTTATCGGTGCAACAATATCGTTTGCTCGAGATGTTAATTAATGCCAATGGCAATTTGGTCAGCCGCCAAGAAATTGTTGAGCGGGTGTGGGAAGGCGAAAGCGCCTACGGCGTGAGCGAGCAAGCTATTGACGCGCTGGTACGCCGCCTGCGTGACCGCATTGCCGAAAGTGACCCCGATCACGAATATATTGTCACCGTGCGCGGGCATGGATTACGTTTTGAACAACGAGGCAGCTAAAAATTTAAAATTGAGAATTAAAAATTTAAAATTGGGGATTTTGCCCGTAATTTTAAATTTTAAATTTTCCATTTTAAGTTTTGCGTTGGCGTTGCGCTTTTATCGCCTCGATGCCCAATCGTTTTGGTATGACGAGGGGAATAGTGCCCGCATCGCCGAGCGTTCGCTGCGGCTGATTATCGAAGGCGCCGCGGGTGACATTCACCCGCCGTTATATTACATTGCTTTGGCGGCATGGCGGGCGCTGCTGGGCGAGAGTGAATTTGTCTTGCGTGCCTTGTCGGCCTTGTGTGGTGTATTGACCGTGCTCAGCACATTTGCCTTGGGCCGCAGCTTGGCTGGGCGCAGGGTGGGGTGGCTGGGAGCATTTTTTGTGGCGATATCGCCATTTGCGGTGTATTACAGCCAAGAAGCCCGTATGTATGCGCCATTGGCTTTGTGCGCCAGCACCGCCGCATGGGCCTTATTTTCGGCGCTAGGCCATATGCAACAGGCCGCTTTGGCCCCCGCTGTTTGGCATGGTTCAGGTTATGCCTCGCCGTCACAGCCTTTTTTTGCTGAATGGCGGCGGTGGCTGATTTACCTCATCGCCACCATCGCGGGGTTATATACCCAATATGCCTACCCCTTCGCCATGATCGCGCAAGGCTTGGGCGTGTTCGTGTGGTATTACGGCTATATGCACTCGCGCAAATTTGACCGCATGGGGCAAATTTTGCAGCCGTTGGCAATCTATGCGTTGGTGAATGGGTTGGCGATTGCGGCCTACGCGCCTTGGCTACCGATTGCGTTTCGCCAAGTGTTAGGCTGGTCAGTGGCGGCCCAAGATTATGTTTTGCGCACGGCCTTGCTCGATGTGGCGCGTTGGCTGGTGGTGGGGCGCACCTTGCCGTTGGGCAATAGCACATGGGCGATGGTGATTGTCGGCGTTTTGGCGCTGCTTGGGCTATGGCCGAGGTCGCGGCATGGCTCGCAGCCTTATGCCCCGCTCATTTTGCTGCTCTTGTTGATTGTGCCTGTCGCCTTGCTTTTCGTTTTCAACCTTTACCGCGATGCCTACCTCAAATTTCTGCTGGTGTGTGTGCCGCCGCTGGGGTTGTTGGTCGCCAAAGGCGCAGAGAATTTTGGATTTTGGATTTTAGATTTTAGATTGTTCAGGCGCATCCCCAATCCCCAATCCTTAATCCTTAATTTCTGTTTTATCTTTGGTCTGGGTTTGTTGTTTTACCCATCGTTGCGTAATTTATATTTCAACCCCGCCTACGCCCGCGATGATTATCGCGGCATTGCGCGGCTGGTGCAGGCGCTGGCGCAGCCGGGCGATGCCGTGTTATTTAACGCGCCCAACCAATGGGAAGTGTTTACCTATTATCACAAGCCCGAACGTGAAATTGCGCCACCTATCCCACTCAGCTATCGGCCCAATTCAGAGGCGGCTGTAACGGCTGAGGTGCAGCAATTGACCCAGCGTTACAAACGCTTGTTTGTGCTTTATTTTGCTGAGCGTGAGGCTGACCCCAATGGTTGGTATGAGCAAGCGCTGGGGCTGTATGCCAATAAAGCCGGTGATGAATGGATCGGCAATATTCGTTTGGCGCAATATGCGGCGCGGCAAAATACATTACCCAGTGTGGCTATTTCGGCGGCGTTGGGCGCTCAAGCGCAGATTGTGTTGGATGTGGCTCAGTTTGAACCAATGGTTTACAAAGTTGGGGCACTTGTGCCGCTGACTTTACAATGGCACGCGGCCCAGCCATTAGGCAGCAATTACAAAGTGTTTGTGCATATTGGGCCGGTCGATGGGCCGCCGGTGGCGCAAAATGATGCCGAACCCGCAGCCGGTTATCGACCCACCAGCCAGTGGGCGCAAGGTCAGTCGGTGGTTGATCCACGTGCCGTGTGGCTCAAGCTGGGCACGCCGCCGGGCGAATATGCCGTGTTGGTCGGCATGTATGACGCCAATACTGGGCAGCGCTTGCCCATTCGCAGCACCTCGCCGGTTTATGATAATCGTTTGGTGATTGGCAAAATTACGGTTGCGCCTTAGTCACATTTATGGTGGTTGCACGAGCTGCCACGTGAAAAAATGTTGCGTTATATGCAAATTATGCTACGATACGTCATGACAAGCGCGACACAATTGTCGCGTGATCAATTTGAACAAACAATTCAAGAAGAATTTATCGATAAGCAAGCTCAGGAGGGTGCAATGACAATAGCGCAACAACTTTTCTTAGAAGGGGAAATTCACGGTAAGCAAGTTGGTTTGCTAGAGGGCAAGCAGGTTGGTTTGCTAGAGGGTAAGCAGGCGGGTTTGCTAGAGGGCAAGCAGGCGGGTTTGATCGAAATAGCAACCCGTTTGTTTCAACGGCGGTTTGGCAATTTGCCGCTAGATATTGCATTGCAACTGCGACAACTGAGCATTGATCGCCTCACCGAGTTTGGCGAGGCATTGCTTGATTTTGCTTCAGTTGATCAAGCGCGGCAATGGTTGTCGTTATCCAAGTCAGAGTAAACAAGTTCGTATGAAAATCACAGACCTAATTACCTACCCGATCAAATCGTGCAAGGGCACGCATTTAACCCATGCACCGTGTAACGTGCGCGGGATTGAACATGACCGCAGTATGATGCTGGTAGACGGCGATGGAAAATTTTTGACACAGCGTGTTTTGCCGCGCATGGCGCTCATTGCGCCGACGATGTTTGAAGACACACTGACGTTGACCGCCCCCGGGATGCAGCCCTTGAGTGCTGAGGTGGGGGATCGTGGACAAACATATAAGGTGGTGGTGTGGCGCAGCACGTGTGAGGCGGTTGATCAAGGTGACTTGTTCGGGCAATGGTTGAGTGACTTTTTAGACGCAAAAGTGCGTTTGGTGCGTATGTCTGATGGGCATGTGCGGGCCGTGAACCCACTATTTGCGCGTCAGGCTGGTGACCAAGTTGGGTTTGCCGATGGCTACCCATATTTATTAGCGTCAGAGGCAGCATTGGCTGACCTCAATTTACGGTTGCCCGCTGGGGTTGGGCCATTGCCGATGGATCGTTTTCGCCCAAATATTGTGATAGACGGTGATCCTGATCAGCCTTATGCTGATGATGACTGGAAGGATTTGCAAATTGGCAAGCTGGAATCGGGTGGGATGCATTTTGGCAATGTAAAACCCTGTGCGCGTTGTGCTGTGCCAACGATTGATCAATCTACCGGTATTCCTATGGGCAAAGAACCCACTGCCACACTTGCTAAATATCGCTTGCAAAACAGCGATGTCATGTTTGGCCAAAACCTTATTGCCCTTGGCACCCAAACTGGTGTGCTAAAAGTGGGCGACGAATTAATGATCAATAATTAATGGTTAATGGTCAATGGTCAATGGTTAATGCGCAATGAATCATTAACCATTAACCATTGACCATTAACCATTAATTCTAGCGTTCTTCGACAATCACCGTTGGCACAGTGCTGCCGCCGCCAGTGGTGACATTAAGCAAGGCCGCCGTCGAGAGACGGGTGAGACAGCCTGACATGTGAGTGCCATAAAACAAATAAGGGTCGGTGTCGAGCATACGATCAATAACATAAAGTTTGCCATCGGCATAGCTTGGGTATGGCTCGCTGGGCACAGGCACGCGGTGCTGCACAATGGCTGGTTCTTTTAGGTAATCTTGCAACATGCCATCCCATGTGCTTTGGTCAACCGTCCAGCCCAAAATGACCCCTTTGCCACCGTAGTCATCATTGGGTTTTAGCACCAACTGGTCTTTGTTGGCCGAAATATACGGCACGAGGTCAATGTCTTTGCCCATCACTTGGGTGCGGCGCTCTTCTACGACGCGGGTCCAAGGGATATAGCTGTGAATGGCGCGTAATTCGGCGGCACTGAATAAATGGGCATTTTGTTCATCACTCAGCACGGCAAAGCTGGCCTTTTTGTGCATGAGTTTGCAGCGCGGTGGATTGACCACACATACGTTGCGATCAAGCAACGCTTGAATCGAGGGTTGATCGAGTCCACCGCGTTCAACCCATTCGCTCCACAATACTCGTTTGTAAATAAGGGTGATGTGAAAGCCGCTAGGTGTGAGCAATTTGCCATTTTCGTAAGTTACTTCACGCGGGTCACAAATTTCACATTCATAGCCATGTTGAATAAAAAAATTGCGGAACATGACAAATTCGCTATAAGTCGGCACTTCTTTCCAATCGAGGATGCCGATGCGCGGCTTGGTGGTCAAATTGTTGGCATTGCTGCTGCTGCGCCATTGGTTATAGCAATCTTGCAGCACATTTAGCGTGTGATGTCTGGCATGGAGCGGGCGCACTTCATACGTTTTCTCAAATTCGCGCATGATGGGCATGACGCTAAACATCTCGGTGAGCAAGGCGTTATAAGCGGGTGCGGCGGGCACTTCGGCGTTATATTCGGTCATGGCCAAACTTCCAAGACTGTCGTCTTGCATATTGGGTATATAAAATTCATCCATGCGGCCCAAAGGCGAAGCTGCTGCGTAGCCATGATCAAAATGAATGAGCTTTTCTTCCCAATCGACCAGCCGCAATTGTTGCCGAATGGCATCATGATGTAGCGCGGCATGGGTTGCCTTGTTGAAGGCGGGCATCATGGTGGCTAAAGCTTGCTGCAAAAAGTGATATTGTGCGGTGCTTAAAAAGCGTGGGCGCAATACTGAACACAAAGGTCGTGTGCCGAAAAACATACCGCCTTTGTGCTGAATTTCTTCCATTTGCGCTTGTGATTCAGCCGCAATATCGGGTGTGAGCAAGCTGTGATAATGCTCGATGGCTTTCGTAAGATTCATAATTATGTATTAGAGCCAGAAGATCAATAGGCTGATTTCACTATACCGGCCTTAACTTTGTTGGGGCCGGTATAGTGAAATTGGCAAACCGCTTAATGTAGATCAACTTTTTATTAAATGCGATATGGCGCTTGTTGTGGTTGAGGGTTTTTGGCGAGGCGGATGCACATATCGGCCATATGCTCGACACACCAGCGATGATAAGCATAGCCGGTTGAGTTGATATCCATATCGGGAGCGGGGTTCATGAAGTCGATGGCATAGGGAATGCCATCACGAATGGCCCACTCGATGGTGTTCATGTCGTAGCCTAGCGCCTTTACCAAGGTCAATGAATCTTTTATCACGCGCTCATGCATTTTGGGCGAGAGGTCATGCGCTAAATATTTGCGGGCATTGGGGTCATAACGCGCTACATAAATTTCTTCTTGCCCAAGACACATACAGCGCAAATAGGCATCCCACTTGATAAATTCTTGTAACACCATCGTGAGCAACCCACTTTCGTTATAACGCGCCCACAAATCATCATAATTGTGGCACACGGCTACATTTTTCCAGCCGCCACCGTGTGCATCTTTTAGAATAACAGGGAAGCCACCCAAATATTCGATGTGTTCGCGCCAGGGAATGGGGTAGCTGAGATTGCGTAGGCTTTCTGAATGCACAATACCGGGCACATAATCTTTGTTGGGCAAAGCAATGGTTTTGGGGTGGGCTACGCCAAGTTTGGTGGCGAGCATCGACTCAAAAAATTTGTCATCGGCTGTCCACATAAATGGGTTATTGATGACATGCGTGCCTTGTAACATGGCCGTTTTGAGGTAACTGCGATAATAGGGAACTTCATGCGAAATACGATCGATGATTACGGCATAGGGGCATGGTTCATCCATGCGGGTGCCGCCCAATTTGACATACTCGGCGATAACGCCGTCGTTGCGTTTGTTTACTTCTTCAATAAATGCAGGCGGCCAAGACCATTCACGCCCGACGATGACTCCAATTTTTAACATGTTACTGCTCCTGAAATAAATTGTAATGATTGTACCGTTATATTTGATTTTATTGACAATGTATTTTTTCAAAAATGCGATCTCTTAACAATGTCATGTTAAAAGAACCTATGCCGATTTGAGCATATTGATAGGAAGGGGCATGGCTTGCTGTTTCTCTACCCATCAATATGCTCAAATCGGCGAAAACCTTTAGAAAAGACTTTCTGGATAGCTATATTAGGTGTAGAATTGTCAGTAGAAGTATATTATGGTGCAGGCATCCTATCACGCATCGGCAAAACTTGCCGAAAAACCCAAATCGGTTCAATTATTTGTCACTTGTATGGTCGAAGCTATTAGGCCCGAAGTTGGGATGGCCGTAGTGATGGTATTGGAGCAGTTGGGTGTACAAATTGAATTTGCGACGGATCAGACTTGTTGTGGGCAACCGGCATTTAACGCAGGCGCTGTGCCCGATGCACGTGCGATGGCGCGGCATACGTTAGAGGTGCTATCGCGCTCGGCTTCGCCAATCGTTACACCATCGGGGTCGTGTGCCGACATGTTGGTGCATCATTATCCAGCGATATTGGCCGCCGATGCGCATTATGGCCCATTGGCCGAGCAAATTGCGGCCCGCACCTATGAGTTCTCACAATTTTTGGTCGATGTATTAGGTGTCACCCAAATTGGTGATGTGGCATTAAGCGCCAATAAAACTGCAACTGCCAACCAAAAAGTGACTTATCACCCATCATGCCATTTATTGCGTGGGCTAAAAGTGACTGAGGCCCCCCAAAAATTGTTAAGTGAGACAGCTGGTATCGAAATGCTTGAAATGAATGGTGCAACCGAATGTTGTGGCTTTGGTGGGTTGTTTGCCGTCAAAATGAGCGATATTTCGGGCGCAATGCTCAACCGCAAGCTCGACAACATAGAAGCAACTGGCGCCAACACCGTTGTGGGATGTGATGTCAGCTGTTTATTGCACATGGGCGGCGGCCTTCATCGTCGCGGCGTAGCCATCGAAACCAAACACTTAGCAGAAATTTTAGCGCAAAAGTGAAAGTGCAAAGTGGAAAGTGCAAAGTAAAAAGATAGCACTTCCACTTTCTACTTTCTACTTTCTACTTTGCACTTTGCACTTAATAGATGAGTAACGTTACTTTTTATGACCGCGTTGAAGATGCCCTAAATAATGAGCAACTGAAAGTGGCATTGACACGCACAACCTCAAAATTGGGCGGGTTGCGCATCAATGCCTTGGCGAGTTTGCCCGATGCAGATGGGGTGCGTGACCGCGCCCGCCTGATTCGCGCTCATACCATTAGCAAATTGGCTGATTATTTAGAGCAATTTGCCGCTAATGTCGAGAAAATGGGTGGACATGTGCATTTTGCCGATGATGCTGCCGATGCCAACCGCATTGTGTTGGAACTGGCGAAACAGTATGACATAAAAACAGTCGTGAAGGGCAAAAGTATGGTCAGCGAGGAAATGCATCTGAACCACGAATTTGAGGAAATGGGTATCACTGTTTGGGAGAGTGATCTTGGTGAACGAATTGTGCAAGAAGCTGGCGAAATGCCCTCACATATCATTGCGCCTGCCATTCACTACACCCGTGAGCAGGCGGGCGATTTGCTGCACGACAAGCTCAAAATTCCACTTTCGCACGACCCAGCCGTGATCGTGGGGCATGTGCGCGAAAAATTGCGCCAAGAGTTTTTGGTGGCCGATATGGGTATCACTGGGGTCAATTTTGGCGTTGCCGAGACCGGAACCCTTGCGTTGGTTGAAAATGAAGGCAATGGACGATTGACCAGCACTGTGCCGCGGGTGCATATTGCCTTGATGGGGATTGAGCGCATTGTGCCGACGCTGGATGACTTGAGCATAATGTTGCAAGTGTTGGCACGTTCGGCAACCGGGCAAAAGTTGTCGGTTTATACCAATTTGCTTACTGGCCCCCGCCGTAAGTCGCAAACGACTGGCGAGACCGATGGGCCAGATGCGCTGCACGTTGTTATTGTAGACAATGGGCGCAGCAAAGTGCTTGGCACTGAATTGGCCGAAATTTTGTATTGTATTCGCTGCGGGGCCTGTTTAAATGCATGTCCTGTCTATCAGCAAATTGGTGGTCATGCCTATGGCAGTGTTTACCCGGGGCCAGTGGGGGCAGTGCTCACACCGGGTTTGCGTGGTATTGGCCCTTGGGCAGAATTGCCACATGCCAGCAGTTTGTGTGGCGCATGTAAAGAGGTTTGCCCCGTGCGTATCGACATCCCGCGCATGTTGTTGAAATTGCGCGAAGAAGGCCATGAAAAGGGCTTGGCTCCAGCGTGGGTAAAAATGGGCTTGCCGATGTATCGCTTTGTGGCGACTCAACCAGCCTTGTTTAAATTTGTGATTAAAGCCTCGGGTTTTGGCGTACGTATGTTGGCAAAAATACAGGGTAATGGTGGTTGGCTCAACAAATTGCCCCCGCCACTTTCAGGCTGGACTGAGCATCGTGATTTCCCTCCTTTTGCGGCTAAGTCATTCAGCGAACAATTTAAAAATAGAAAATAAGCGATTGTATTCAATCACCCATCCATTTACCCATGCAAGATTCTCGACAAATTGTCCTTGATCGTATTCGCAGTAGCCTAAAAACCAGCGTATTGCCGATGGCCCGTGCCAGCATTTCACCCCGCGAAGCCGCACCTAGCAGTGATTATGCCGCTATGAGCCAAAGTTTTCAGCGCGATATGGAGACCGTCGGTGCCAAAATTCACCGACCCGCAAACGACTTTGCGGCGGTGGATTTGGTGGTAGACCTGATTCAGGAATTGGGTAGCAATGAAATTTTGGCGTGGGATGACGCTGAACTGCCATTGGCTGGGTTGCCCTACGCCTTGCATAAGGCCGGTATTCGTCGCGCCGATCATCGCATCCCTAATGATGATATCGGGCGCAAGCAAAAATTGGCGGCGTTAAGTGCGTTGCGGGTGGGGTTAACTGGCGCTTCGGCAGGTTTAGCCGATACTGGCAGTCTTGCTGTGATTAGCAGTCCAACTCGTCCGCGCTTGGCCTCATTGCTGCCGATGACACACATTTCCTTGTTGCCGATCAATCGGCTTTACCCGACGATGGCAGCATTTTTTGCCGCGCACCCCGGCGTAATGCAAGATGCCAGCAATTTAGTATTTATCAGTGGCCCTAGCCGCACTGCCGATATTGAAATGACTTTGACGGTGGGAGTGCATGGCCCAAAATATATTCATGTGGTGTTGTGCCCGTAAAATTTTTGAAAATTGTGATGTGGTGAGGGCTTTAAAGATTGTCAAATGTAGTTAAACGCGATAGACTAACAGTAATGACAACTTTAAAAATAATGAGATTGATCGCAGCCAGCACATTGGTTTTGGTGGGATGTGGCGGCAACGCCGCCCCAGCGGGTAATGCGCCCAGCAGCAGCGCTCCAATCGCTGGCGCTGGGGCGAATGCCGCATTATTAATGGCGTTAGACAATATGGTGGCAATTAAAACGCCATTTCGTTATGAAAGTAGCACAACTACCAAAGGTAATTTGGGTGTGCCGGGACAAGGTGGGCCAGTAAAGTCACAAGCCGCTGCCTCCCAAGGTGATCGCACGATAAAAAGCATTGGCGAAATGAATGGCCGTAATGCGCATGTGACCACACAGGGTGGGTTTGGCGGTGGTGCAGGTGGCAATGCTGGGCAAGAATTTATTTTTGCCGATGGCAAAAGCTTTGTTAAAGGCCCTAACCCAAATATGGGCGCAATTGAAGCCAAATGGTATGAATTGACGGTTGAGCGTGCCCAACGTAACCCAGCCGATGGGCTGTTTGCGCGTGATGGCAAGCGGGTGTTAGAGCCAGCTGATTTTAAGAAAGCCAGTAGCGAAATGATTGAAGGTAAGCGTTGTGATATTTATGAGGCCGATGCGGCGGCATTGCAGCGAATTTATGAGAGCACCCAAGGTGGTTTGGGCCAAGGGTGGATGGGTGGCCCGGGGGGTTCTGGCCCAGCTGGTAGTCAGGGGCAAGCTGGTGCTGGTCAAAATGCCGGTCGCAATCAATTGACGATTAAATCGGGCAGTTATAAATTGTGGGCTTGCGAGGATAATTTGGTGCGCAAGTATGAAGCCAATTTTGCCTTAACTTCGGCTCAACGCGCCGATCAAGCCATCGAAATTCAAACCAGCGCCCGTATGTATGATTTTGGCGCAGCGATTACTGTTGCCGCACCGGTTGGGGCTGCCCCTGTCGAAGCACCGGTGCGCCCGAATAATCCTAATCAACAAAATGGCACGCCGCGTGCGCCGGGCACACCCCGTGCAGGTACACCGCGCCCATAATGAATATAGCCAATTAAAAAAAGCCCGCTGATTTTTTAAAATCAGCGGGCTTTTTTTTGAATAAGATAGCACTTAGTGCGCTTCTTGAGACGCGCACTAAGTGCTTGCGCTAGCGGGCTTTTGTGCCGACTGCAAATACTTCGCGCTGGAAAAACCATGAGAAGGGTGCCCACTTAAAAGCAATATGTCGCATGAATGACATGGCCCCATTTTCATTGCGGTTTTGGGGTGGGGTATCAAGCCATACTTTGATTGGCGAAAAGTTTGATTGACGTAACACTTTTCTCATGCGCCACAAATCTTGCTCGTTTACATGCACCTCGGTGTTAATTTCAACATTGAGCGCACGTGGGTTGGCGGGGTATTTATCACCCTGTCCCATTAAAATGCGCATGCGGCGCACCCAAGGGTAAGCATAGGCGTCATACCAACGGTTTGGGGCGGTATGCACAATAATTTGCCCACCTACTTTTAATACACGATAAGCCTCATCTAGGCAGGCTTTTAGTTCCCACGGGTGCAAATGCTCAACCACATCAAAAATAAGCACGCGGTCGAAGGCGTTGGTTGGGAATGGCAAAAATTTTGCATCGCTGCGGCCAACGCCGTGAATACCAGCCTCATCTTTTAGCGCTTGTTGCGAAAGCGCGAGCGCGGCGCGAGAGTAATCGACCCCGAAACAGGCAGCACCCAAACGGGCAACATGGCGCACAATTTCACCACGTCCACAGCCTAGGTCTAGCACACACATGCCGGGGCGCACACTTGTGCATTCAAATGCTTGCCGTAATCGGCGTGATAAATCTGCCCCTTCGGTATCAAGGTATTCTTGATAGCCTTCGCAGGCAGTTAAAAAATATTGTTCGTTGTAAAGGTCAGAGGGGAGTGGGGGGGGTCTGAGGTCGCTCATTCAAAAATTATTGCCCTAGTTATACCAGTAAATGGGTTCATTAATAATATCATGCCTATAACGAATTCTCCCCACGAATTTCAAATTCGTGGGGAGAATTTGTATATCTTCTCAATATAAACCCAAAAGATGTAATGCCGAATTTACTATTACTTTGTGTTTGGAGAGGGCTTTGCCCTCCCCAAACACAAAGTAATAGTAAATTCGGCGAAAATCTGTTTTGACACCTTCATTTATTATGCATAGACAATGGTTTGCTCTGATCGAATGATCTGAATGAGTTGCTCGGTGCGTTGGTCGGGTGCGACGTTTAAATCACGTTTTAGCCCTGAAACCAACAGGTTATAGATTTCGATGGCGGCCAAGCGTTTGCCCATGCGGGCGTTTAACATCATCAACATGCGGGCCACATCTTCGTTTAGCATATCCATGTAAAAGGCGCGTTCAATCAAACTTACCACGGCATCTTCTTCGTTGGTTTTTAGGGCAACGGCAGAAGCATCTAAACAGCAGGCTTGGAATTTCTCGTGCAGACGACGGCGAGTGTGCACAGCCCATTCCATCTTTGATTCAACTAAAAAGTCTTCGGTATAAACCTCGGCGGCTTTGAGCAAAAATTGTAACACTTGGCGTGGTTCAGCTTTTTGTGATTCGCGCATGAGTCGCTCAAATTCATCGACATCGTAATAATATTTGAGTTGTGGGTTGACCGAATAAACGCCATCGAAATAGGTGAATGGAACTGTGCCCAAGACATTGCGGATGGTTAATTTGGCGTTGTGGAAACCACGTTGCATGGTGGCGGTGTTGGCATCGGGCCAGAAAATGCTGCCGATGCGTTCACGGGTGGATTGGCGCGCGTTGAGCATGAAATACATCAATTCGCGTGGGATGTTCCAGCCCCATTTCTGGGTGGTGACTGACTCACCGCCAACCAATACTTTGCCACGACCAAACCCATAAATTTGCACCGGTAGTGATGGGTCAACAATGGTAACTTTGCCCGCTGGGTTCGCTGGCGGTTGTGGGCTTTGGCGTTCTTCTTGAGTGGTTTGGGCGGGTGATTGTGGCGCAGGGGTTAGCTGTGGCTCGTTGAGGTGATAGATTGCACACAATTCATCATATTTAGCTGGCTCTTCGAGCTTGAACTGATTTTGTAAAAAAGTACGGAACTGAGGGTGATAACGATAGGCTACTTGGCGGGGGTCGGTATTGGGTGGGCGCTGGATAAATAGGTTGCGACGCTCAATTTCAGCCATGAGCTTTGCCACTTTTGCGCCGTCGCCGGTATCTGAGAATGTTGAAAATTGGTTAGATGTGATCTCAGCAAATATACTAGACCGTAATAGCGTTTGGCAAATCTCGGCGGGTTGCTTATTTAGTACCTGTTGGCTTAGATAATCATTGAGCAAGCTGTCTGATCGTATGTCATTGCCACCCCCTTGGTCACGCATGGCACTGACTTGGCTTTGCATGATGATGCCGACTAGCCAGCCTTCGGTTTCGGCATATAGGCGTTTGAGGCTCGCATCGTCGATAATTATTGATGATGTTTCGCTGATGGTGGCGAGCAGGCGGCGGGTTTCTTCGATATCGAGCTTTAATACCCCAATGCCGATTGAGCTGACTTGTTGTTCGGCGATGAGTTGTGCCAATTGCAATTGGGGCAACACGCGCCCTGATAGCACCAAACGTACATTGTCGGGCAGCAACGAAATAAGCCGATTAAGCAAATCGATAATGGCCTGAGATGGCTCAACCACATGAAAGTCATCAAGGATGATACAAACTTGTTGTTGCGCTGGAATGCTGAGTAAGAACTCATCAGCTAGTGCTGCTGCCAAGGTAAGTGCATCGCCTTGAAACGAAATGGCCGCACGGCATTTTGGAAAATGCTGTGAGATCGAAACAATGATGGCACGGCTAAACGCTTGCACGTCTAATTCATCTTCGCTAAGCGTAACCCACGCAAATGTTTGGCCCCCATGCTGAACAAATTGTGATAACACCCCAGTTTTGCCATAACCTGCAGGTGCTGTGATCAACGTTAAGCGGTAATCCATTGACGTTTCCAATACTCGGATACAGCGTGCACGCTCTATCCATTTTTTGCGTGGCGGTGGAATACGAATACGTGCTGTGAGAAGGCGATTAAGTTCCATATTGCTGTTGCCTGCCGTTGTAATAAATTCCAGTGAATCTGTATTGTCTAATTGTAAAGTGACCCCCTAAAAATCGAGTCACTACTTACGGAATTCTGCAAGGTGTTTTGCCTTAAATTGGGCAGGGGATACTCCACCTAAACGTGTCTTCGGACCACGGCGATTGTAATGTACTTCGATGTATTTAAAAAAGTCAAGTTTGGCTGACACTCAGGCTTGCTCTTACATGATGCGTTGTCCCCGTTTTCGATTGATTCGATGTCCTGCGTCCCTTAATTTTAGATACACTTAGCGATATCCATAGCTGTTGTGGCTACTCCCTCTTAACCGCAACATTTCTTGTTTCAGATCATCATTCACATCGTTTTTGCATGGCTTGACTTTGTTTGCGCCATGCATAATACCCACTCTAACATCCTTGCCATTACTTTTACTTCAAATGCTTTTGCGTTTTCCCAGATGAAACCATATTTTTGTTCATGACTTGCGCTTTCTACCTCCCCAATACTTGGATGGCTTTTTTTTAAATGTCACGCGTCATCGTCATGATGTGTAATTGTTCACGCAGGGTGCGATTTTCCTCTTCTTGCCCCCAGACTTTCCATCAGTGATTCCATGAATGCCCACAGTGTGGGGTGTTGCAGAGGGTGTGCTGTCTCTTGCTTGCGCACGCCATTCATAAAACGCACTTTGTGCGACCCCAAGATCATGGGCGACTTTGACCACCATTTTGCTACTTTCGTGGCTTAACTTCATCTCTTTTTCCATTATTTCCGACTCCATTTGTAGGGGGGCACTTCATGCTTAAAACGTAAGATAAAGATCAAAATACCCCCGATAAGTAAGCCGATGAATGTTGTTATGATGGGATAGTTGCTCTGGGTGCTGACTCGACTGACAGGCGAGAGAGCTGGAGCGGCGAATCTAACTTCAGTATTGCTGACAGCAGCTGCGATTGATACCTCGGCTAATTTGCGCGAGAGGGTGGTATACGTGTCGCGTGCGACATCACGGGTTTGAATCAACTTAGAACGGGCAGCCAATTCTTGTTCTAATTTGGCTTGGTTTTCGCGCATGGTGTTTAGCAGGCTCAAGGTAGATTCATCGGCTACCACGTTGCCGGTGACCAATGAGTTGCGCAATTGGGCCAAGGCCTTGGTTTGCTCGACTGAGGCTAAGGCTAGTGCGTTGGTCGTAGGAATACCGCTGCTTAATTTGGCTGTTTCACCCAATTCAAAGAGGCTAGCATATGAATTGGTGAGTGCAATGGTGGTATTTGTTACATTGCTGCTGACATAATCGCCATTGCTCAGTGCTACCGATATTTCTTTGATCAGTCGTTCATAATTGGCGATTTGGGCGGTAATGGTGGCAATCAGTGCATCGATATCGTTAAGTTGAGCAGTGGCTGTGCTAACTGGCACGATTGTAAACTGAATTGATGGCAAACTGGCCCCATATACTTGGGCTTTGATGCCAAGTAGGGCGAAATAGTTGGTGGTGGCGGCGGCATCACCACCAGCGCTCACTTGTTGTCTCATACCTTGCGCCTGATTGAGCAAGTCAATATTGCGAATGCGGGCGGCTGAATAGGTGTTTAGCAATTTAAGCTGTGATTGTGTTTGTTCGTGAATGACGGCACGTTTGCCTTCTTGTTCATTGACAAAGGCGATCACGCGATTTTGGGCTTGTGCATCGCGGTAGGCATCGAGCACTGATTGTCGCCATTTTTGCTCAGATTCGAGCGAGGCCAAGAGCGCGGTTTGGCGGCTACGTTGCAGCGCGTCGAGCGTTTGTTGGGTTTCGCTGATAACGCGATAATATTCGTCATATTTACTATTGACGATAAATTTTTCGTAAGCCGTTTGGGCCGCCTCATATTCTTGTACGGCACGTTGATATTCGGTTTTGATCGTTTGCGAAAGATCAACGGGCGCACCACCATAAATTGAGTTGACATATTGCTCATATTCAAGCGCCCAAGCGTTTGCAATGGCGGCGGCCAGCTCTGGGTTTTGATCTTGAACTTTGATCGACACTAAATCAGAGCGGGTGGGAGCCTCACTTTTAATTTTTTGAATGAGTTTGGCGGGATTGCGGTCTGCAATGTCTAATTTGTCGTTTAGTTTATTGACCACTGCTTGCGCAATTAGCCCATTTTGTACCAGCCCGACCAATGATGCACGCCGGCTATCTAAGTTCGATTGCCCGGTTCCGCCCAAGCTATCTTGTGAAACTGTTTTAAATTTGGGATCAAATTCGATATCGGTGCGGGTTTTGACGATGGCGATGGTCGCAACCGCTTCGTAAGGGGTGGGGAATAAACGGATATAAAGAACTCCCAATAACCCTCCAATTAGGGCGCAGATCAACAAAAACTGCCAGAAGCGGGTGAGGGTTAAGAAAATTTTGCCGAAGTCGATCACGATCTCGTCATTATTTGCACTTTGTGAGGTTATTTCGGGTGCAATGGGTGCTGGTGGGGCCGATTGTGGAGGCGTTTGCAATTTTGACACTACATTAAA
>JAGWYZ010000030.1 GCA_018969115.1 Chloroflexota bacterium
AGTCTGCTAGGTGCTGAAATATTTTGTCGAACACGCAGCTATATTTCTACTTTAGGTAAGCAGGGTATGGATATTTTGGGTGCTCTGCGCTCCGTTTTTGATGGCGATCCTATCATGCCGTCTATGCCCTGAGTAGTAACCCGAAATTATGAATTTAAAGGGTATTGTTACAAGCAAAATTGGCTGTTGTTAGGGAGCAACAGATGAACGTAGGGTGCGTTGGCGATAAATTGCGCTGATGGCGATGCCAACTAAACATAAGATGCCACAAATTAATAAAGCATCGGGCACGTTTAAAAGGTCAGATAAACTGCCGATGACGAGTGCACCAATAGGTGTGCTGCCGGCAAATAATAGAAAATAAAGACTGGTGATGCGTCCACGCAATTGATCGGGCACAGTGGTTTGAATGAGCGTGCTGGCGGCGGTAGTAAATGTCACCCCGCACAAGCCTTGCAGCACTAGTAGGCCCATCGACAAACGCAGGTCTGTGCTAAATGGCAGCACTGCCAACAATAGGCTGAAGCCAATTGAGCCAAACATTAAGCGGCGTAATGATCCTTTGCCGTTAAGTGTATTGAGCAATGCACCGATGAGTGAACCAGCGCCAAAGGCTGAAGACAAAGCACCGAAACCTGCGGCGTCGGTGTGTAAGACAAACCCGCCAACGAGGGGTAACACCACACTAAAGTTGTAGCCAAAGGTGCCCACTGCGGCGATGATGATGAGCGGCACCAAAATAACAGGGGTGTTGCGTGCATATTTTAGCCCTTCAACAAGCTGACCAATGGGGGCTTCATTACGGCGAGTTGTTTGTTTTACAATAAATTCGGCAGGGTTCATGAGTAATGCCGCCGAAATAACAGCAAGAAAACTTGCGGCGTTTAAAAACAGGGCTATTGCCGCACCAACTGATGCGATTAAGATCCCTGCGATGGCTGGCCCCAGCACTCGTGCAGTGTTAAATAATACCGAATTGAGCGCAATAGCGCTAGGCCGGTCAGCATTGCTGACCAATTCGGCGGCAAATGATTGTCGGACTGGGTTATCGATGGCATTAATCATGCCTTGGATGGTGGCCAGAATATATACATGCCAAATTTGCACCCAACCTGTTGCCACCAATAACCCAAAAATTGCGGCTTGAATAAGTGCTAAGATTTGGGTGAGGATAATTATTTTGCGTTTGGGAACCCGATCGGCAATCACCCCACCAAATAGGGTTAATACCATAATGGGTAAAAACTGTAGCGTGCTAACCAAACCCAGCGAAAACGGTGACTTTGTAATGTCATATACAACCCAGGCTTGCGCGGTTGTTTGCATCCATGTGCCGCAAAATGAAATCAATTGACCGATCCAAAATAATCGATAGTTGCGGACACGAAAGGCACGAAAACCATTGCTAATTTGAATTGTACGTAAAGAAGCCATATATTTATTTTCTCATTCGTAAAAAGGGTAAGTAGATATCTGTAGATTGTATAGGCTGTTGGGTTGGGGTTGGCGTCAATGTGACTGTTGGTGCCGGCGATAGATTGGGCGTTGGTGTAATGGTTGCATTGCCTTCGACCTCGTTGGCGGTCGGGATCGGGGTTTGTGTGGGGTCAGTTGCGGGCGGTGTTTCGGCTAATATCAATGGGTAGATATCACGGGTTGCAATATTGCTAAATGCGCCATCGCTGCTGGTCAGATAAACCCGATAAAAAATATCTTCTGGCAAATGTGAATCGGTCGGGATTGTAAATGTACCTTCTTTTAAACCACGCACAGGTAACATAATCGGGTGAGTATGATCGGCATGAATCATGCGGACTGACCAAATTAAATTATCGGCAGAAAGTTCGCCTGATTCGGGGTCGATACCGTGCCCGCTAAATTGAATAGCATCGCCTGGCTTTACAAATTGGTTGGGCAATGGTAAATAAATGTAAGATTCAGGCGGTTGATTGGCTATGACAGTAAGCACCGCTTCTTCGCTGGTGACAGTGGCGAAATCATTGCTTACAATGACGCGATACCGTGCCCCATTTTCTTCAATATTGACATAGGGCGTTGTATAGGTGTTTGAATTTGCGCCATGAATATCTACACCATTTCGTTGCCATTGATAGGTAAAAGGTGGATTGCCAGAAACATCGACTTGAAAAGTTGCCGTGGTGCCGCCCGATATATTTTTGCTGTTGGGGTGCGAAACAATGCTGGGGCCATTGTAGTTGGTGTAACGGATCCGAAATAGGATGCCTTTATCAAGATTACTAAACCCTTCTTCGGCGCGGGTTCCGCCGCGGGTTAACATATAAAGTGCGCCGTCTGGGCCTGTCAACAAGCTGGTTACGGCCATCCCAAAGAAGCCGGTGGCAAATGTATCTGCACTATGAGGAGATGATTTTGCTGTGTCGGGGTTGATTATGCGAATCCAACCTTGGCAAAAATCGGCAAAAAAATATTTGCCAAGATAAGTTGATGGGAAATTTTGGCGCTCCGGGTTGTAAAATGTGCCGCCAATAACGGCGCAACCCGTTGAATTGGTTGTGCCATGGGTATAAGTGTGCAGGGCGTTTATAAATTGCCCTTTATCAGACATGCCTTCTTCGATTGGCCAGCCATAATTGCCACCGGGTACAATTTCGTTGATTTCTTCCCAGGTGTTATTTCCAACATCATTTACATAAATACGGTTTGTGCTGGGCTGCGCTGCAATGGTGAATGGATTTCTGAAGCCATAAGCATAGATTGCTCGATATTTATCGCTTGTTCGGTTATAAAATGGGTTATCTGTTGGAATGCTGCCATCTGAATTGATGCGCAACACTTTGCCAGACGTGTTTTGCAGAGATTGGGGGTTGCCACCATTGGCATCACCTGTCCCGACATATAACTTGCCATCGCCGCCAAAAGCCATGCCTCCGCCCAAGTGATAATTTTGTGAAGTTTCATCAAGCTCATAAATAACTTGTTCGCTCCCCTGCACTACAAGGTCGCCAATAATTGTTAACCGCGAAATGCGCTGATGTAAATAGGGAGTTGTGGTTGTATATGAAACATACATATAGCCATTTGTCTTGAAATTGGGGTCAAGCACTAATCCATCTAACCCACGTTCCCAGTTCGGAGAGGCATTCACTGAGCCAATATGAATAGGGCCTTCACCGGGGTAAATTAAGACAATCTGACCGGCCTGATAGGCAATAAAGATGCGTCCATCCTTGGCTATTGACATAGCTGTTACATTTGATAAGCCGCTGGCAAGTTGTTCGACGACGAATCCATTGGGTAAGGTTACATCTGCGTGTGTTGTTTGTAAAGGTTGAGGAAATACTGCAAGCCATAACATGGTTATGACGATACTTAATCGAGAAAATTTCGACCTGTTCATAAGATAGACTTATTTTCTCAACACAATAAATCAATAGAATTTATCGACAAGAACAAGAAAAGTATTTTGTTGCTCTCAGTGTTGAGTCAATGCACTTAGTTTAAAAACTTTAGGCAAAATACTAACATTTCAATGCTTGACGCGGCTTGGAATATTGTAAGAAGCACGTAAAATACCTGTAATTGCATTGTTATGTTTATACCTCATCTGTTTTGAAAGCTGTAGTTACATCCCAATCAAACAAGTAAAACAAATTTTTGTTAAAATCATGATACTACATCTTTTTGCGGAAGATGCAGTATCATATGTTTCAGGATGGATTAAATTTATTGAATAAGACACGTTAAAATGAGTAATATGAAGCATTTTCATACTGGTTTTCGTTGTTTGGGCTGTAATAGCCATTTTGATATCAGTGGTATTTATAACTGCCCTAAATGTGGCAGCAATTTAGATGCTACTTATGCTTATGAAGCGATCAAACGTGAGGTTGACCCACAACAGATTGTAGCGGATAAGAATCGATCAATTTGGCATTATGCACCTTTGTTGCCGTTAATTCCACCTGATTTTGTTATGCAAGTGCCGACACCGCTTTCGACTATTGGTTGGTCACCACTTTACCGAGCGCGTAACCTTGAAACTCGCACAGCAACGCGTAAAATTTGGTTGAAAGATGATACGCGATTACCAAGTGCTTCATTCAAAGACCGTGCGAGCGCGATGGTGGTAGCTTATGCGCTGACTAAGAATATAGAGACCATTTGTTGTGCTAGCACTGGCAATGCGGCCTCAGCACTTGCAACAATGTGTAGCGGCACAACGGTGAAAGCCGTAATTTTTTGTCCAGAAGGCACCCCAGAGGGTAAATTAGCCCAGACGCTTATTCATGGGGCTAAGGTTTACTCGGTGCAAGGTAGTTATACCCGGGCAGTACATTTAGCCCAACAGGCTGCTGCTCAATTTGGTTGGCACAATCGCAATACAGGCCGCAACCCTTACACTCGCGAAGGCAAAAAAACAGCCGGATTTGAAATTGCGGAACAATTAGGTGAAGGTAATAAAAAGCCATTTGGTGCACCTGACGTTATTGTTGTTCCCGTTGGTGATGGCAATATTGTTAGCGGTATTTATAAGGGTTTTTGTGATTTGTTCGCATTGGGTTGGATCGAGAAAATGCCAAAATTTATTGGGGTAACGGCTCATTTAGCCCCATCCCTTTATCGTGCTTGGCAGTCAGGTGGCGAGGTGTGTCATGAAATTCCTTCGACAACGATTGCCAGCGGCATTAGTGTTGATGTGCCTGAAGATGGGGTCGCGGCTTTGCGGGCAATCCGTGATACAGGTGGTATTTTTGTCGAAGCTACTGATGAAGAAATGCTTGAGGCGGTTGCAACGATGGCGCGTGAAACGTCTGTATTTTGTGAGCCTTCATGTGCTGCCGCTTATGTTGGTTTGCTAAAGGCGCGACAATTAGGGGCCATCCGACCCGATGACGAGGTTGTATTGCAAATGACTGCGAGTGGATTTAAGGATTTACGTTCCGTATTGTGTGTTGTACCCAAGCCAATTTTAGTGTGCTCATTAGACCAAATTATGTTTTAAATAATTTGTGCATCTAAAAATGAAACACTTTTATCGGTAAAATACTAATTTTGCGTTATTTTCGGGGGGGATCAAGTCTCCTGACACTTGTCATAGAACCCCCATGACATATCGCGTAAGGTTAATGACAGATTAGCGTTTATAATTTCGCCGCTCAAAGCTATGAGAACAGATTATGCATTTATCGGTGTTACCTTGGTTGTCGCATGTGCGTTAATTGGTGTTGTGCCTATTCTCAACTACCTTATTGCTCCTCAAACCCCTAACAAATCCAAACGTGAAACTTACGAGTGCGGTATGGAAACTGTGGGTGATACGTGGGTTCAATTTCGTGCACAATATTATCTCTTTGCCCTTATTTTTGTGCTGTTTGATGTTGGTGGGGTGTTGTTATTTCCATTTGCTGTAGCCTATAACAGTGTTAATTTGTGGGGCGTGATTGTCGTGTCATTGTTCGTGTTGACATTGCTTGCATCTTTGGGTTATGCTATTAAGAAAGGGGCCCTTAACTGGGAATAGATCTTTAAGGACTTTTCAGCCTAGAAATTATGGACATCATCAACAACCTTGTTAAAAATCTTGGCGATGGGATTGCCGCTGGGATTTATGGCGCATTAGGGCAAGGGCTTGCCGCTGATATTTTGATCATGGTTATTGCGGCTATCGCTGTTTTTGCGGTTGCATCAGGCGGCTTTGCTGGGTTAACTTATGCTGAGCGCAAAATTGTAGCGCGTATTCAAGACCGTGTTGGGCCTAATCAGGCTGGCCCGTATGGTATTTTGCAGCCTATCGCTGATGCTGTTAAGCTTTTTACTAAAGAAGATACTACGCCTGCTGAAGCCGATTTCTGGGTGTATAACTTGGCTCCAATCATTGTTGCAGTGTTTGCCACGCTCACTTTTACTGTTGTGCCATTTGCACCGGGTGTTGTTGGCACAAACCTTAATATTGGTGCATTTTATATTATCGCAATCGGTTCTGCTAGCACGATTGCTATTTTGATGGCCGGCTGGGGCAGCAACAACAAATATTCTTTGTTGGGTGCTTTCCGTACTGTGGCGCAATTGGTCGGTTATGAAGTGCCAATGTTGCTCAATATGTTGCCTGTGATTATGCTGACTGGCTCGATGAGCCTTGTTGACATCATTGAACGTCAAGCTGGATGGAATGGAAGCTGGGGTTTGCCCTTTATCGTTATTTTGCCATTAAGCGGCTTGGCTTTTCTTATCAGCGGTATTGCTGAGGCTGGTCGTTCTCCGTTTGACTTGCTTGAAGCTGAATCTGAAATTGTTGCGGGTTTTCACGTTGAATACAGTGGTATGAAATTTGGCTTGATCATGATGGGCGAGTATATGAATGCACTAGGCGTGGCAGTCATGTTCTCAGTGTTGTTTCTTGGTGGTTATGCCGGCCCCATTTTGCCTCCTTATCTTTGGTTAGTGTTGAAGGCTTTTGGCGTATTCTTGGTATTAATGTGGTTGCGCGGTACATTGCCTCGCGTGCGCATTGACCAATTGCTCAATATGAACTGGAAGTTTTTTGTGCCACTTTCGGTTGTAAATTTGATTTTGGTCATGATTCTTGGCAAGGTTTTTGTGTCTGACCCAGCTTTGTTTAAAGCCAATGGTGGGATTTTGATTCAACCATTGGCACAGGCATTGATCATGGGGGCATCAAGCTTTGTGTTGTTAATGATTGCTTTGGCAATTGTGACAAGACGAGTACGCAAGGATCGAATGGCAGAGGCAAGGATATTGCTTCAACGCCGTGAGACAAATCAACAAATTGCGGCATCAGTACATTAAAGCGATGGTGGGTTGATCAATTAATAGATATCAATTACTTGATCAACCAAATCATCTAATCAATAAACATGACAGTAGCTCAGATCGTTTTTATCCTCTTGACAATTGTCGGGCTGGGGGCCGCGTTTTTAGTGGTTACGACACGAAATTTGTTTCATGCAGCCCTTTATTTGATTGCTTCATTTTTTGCTGTGTCGGGTTTTTATGTGTTGTTAGAAGCTGGTTTTTTTGCGGCAGTGCAGTTTTTAGTTTACATTGGTGCTATTTCAATTTTGTTTATTTTTGCTACCATGTTAACTCGTACAGTTCGCGGCATGGTTCCCAGAAATTCACAATGGCAGGCTGCTTTATTTATCGCGGTGGTTTTATTTGTTGCAATGGTTGTAATGTTTAGCCCAATAAGCTTTTCATTGCCTACTCGATCAGATCGTACATTTGGTGGTGTAGATTGGCAATTTGCTGAGGTTCTTGGTAAGCCCGGTGTGCTTCGATCCGTACCAGATTCGTCAATTTTAGATTTTGGTCGTGCCTTGTCTGACCTTAATCAATATGGAATTGCTTTATTACTATCAGGTGTTTTATTGTTGATTGGTATGATTGGCGCAATTTGGGTTGCCCGTGAACGAAAACCACGTGAGATTTTAGCTGAGCGGGCACGTATGGCTGCCGAAGAAGCATCGGAAGCTGCAAGACAATCGGTCGGCACAAAAATCCCAGATGTTGTAGTTGCACATGATTCTCATCATTGAAATTAAATGGTTGGGCGATTTTTAAAGTCACTCGACTGTTAAAGTCATATTATGCTGAACGGAATTCCTCTTTATTGGTATTTGATTGTTGCGGCTGCAATGTTTTGCATCGGCCTATATGGTGCATTGGCTAGGACAAATGCAATTGCAGTTTTGATGGGTGTAGAACTCATGTTGAATGCTGTGAATATTAATTTATTGGCATTTTGGCGTTATCTTACACCTGAGAGTCCAGCAGGGTTAGCTTTTGCCGCATTTGTATTTATTGTTGCAGCTGCTGAGGCTGCTGTTGGTTTGGCGCTTATTATTTCGGTTTACCGTAATATGAACAGCATTGACCCAGAAAAACTAGATTTAATGAAGCTATAGAATTGTTGATTAGTAGTTGCGAATTAAGAATGCTGAATTACTGATTATCAAATTACGACTGTTCCAATGTCGAAAGAGTTTTTACTAACCCTCACTTGGCTAGCGCCATTTCCACCAATCATCGCATTTATGTTGATTGCGTTGTTTACGAATAAGCGCCGTAGCTTGACCACGCTGATAGCCGTTGGTGGCATGCTGCTTACGACTGTGTTCTCATTTATTGTTTTTTTTAATGTAGCAGGAGACCACAAACTCGGTGAAGCTCCGTTGCGTAGCCAATTTGCGTGGTTACCTACAGGCGATACTACTTTTAACGTTGGCGTTGCGGTTGACCCCTTAAGTGCTCTTTTCCTGTTCATGGTGCCGCTAGCGGCTACATTGATCTTCATTTATAGCACTTCGTACATGGAGAATGACCCTCGTTATACGCGCTTTATGGCTTATCTAAGCTTATTTGCAGGTTCAATGATGGGGCTGGTTGTATCAGATAACTTGCTTTCCCTTTTCATTTTTTGGGAATTGATGGGTTTTTGCTCATATTCATTGATTGGTTTCTTTTACTTTAAACCATCTGCTTATAAGGCTGCTGTCAAAGCATTCATGACGACTCGTGTTGGTGATATGTTTTTGATTATGGGGATGGTGTATCTCTATAGCCAAACAGGAACGTTGAATTTTTATGACACCATGCGGAATGAAGAAGTGTTGCATCATTTAGCAGCAACACCAGCCATCATTCCGGGGATGACGGCGGCTGCATTAATTGGTCTGTTTATTTTTGGTGGCACAGTTGGTAAAAGTGCGCAATTCCCTCTACACGTATGGTTACCTGATGCAATGGAAGGCCCAACACCAGTTTCAGCCATGATTCATGCTGCCACAATGGTTAGCGCAGGTATTTTTATGGCTTTGCGTTTCTTCCCATTATATGAGAGTGCTGCTCATGTCGGTGACACAACGGCTTTTACAATCATTGGGTGGATTGGTGCAATCACTGCACTACTTGGCGCATTGATTGCGGTGGGTCAGTATGATATTAAACGTGTATTGGCGTATTCGACGATCAGCCAGTTGGGCTTTATGGTCGCCGCAATTGGTATTGGTGGTTATGTGGCCGCTGCATTTCACCTGCTTACACATGCCTTCTTTAAGGCTCTTTTATTCTTAGGATCTGGCTCAGTGATTCATGGTGTCGAACATGGTCATCACCATTTACATGCTCACGGGCATGATGATCATGCCTCCTCGCATGATTCACATAATGCTGGTCACGGACATGATGATCATGCTGCCAATGATCATGGTCATACTGAATTTGATCCACAAGATATGCGTAACATGGGCGGGTTGTGGAGCCGAATGCCTGTTACTTTTATTACGTTCACAATCGGTGGCTTAGCCTTAATGGGTGCGCCGTTTATTACAGCTGGTTTCTGGAGCAAAGACGAAATTTTAGGACATGCTTATCATGGAATGACACATGGTAACCCACTCTCGACAGTCGTGTTTTGGACGTTATGCGTTGCCGCAGTATTAACTGCATTTTACACTGCACGCCAAATATTCATGACCTTTGCAGGCGAGCCACGGAGTGAGGCGGCTGCTCATGCTACAGAAAATCCTGCTGCGATGACTTTCCCCTTAGTTGTGTTAGCTTTCTTTGCGTTGACGGTTGGGTATATGAATATCCCAGAGGATTTTGAATTTGCCTATATTAAGTTTGGTGCAATTGCTAACGGTTTTGGTATTGACCATTGGCTTGGGCACTTTGTTGGTGGAATGTTACCTGTCGCTGAGGCGACCCTCCCATTCAACTCAGTTCCTGTTGTGTTTTCTGTTTGTATCTTTTTGTTGGGTGGGTTTCTTGGATTATGGTTTTATGGTTTGAAGCCTTTGAAAGCTGGCGAGACAGATCCTGTAGAGAACCTTGGTGCAATATTCACAGCGCTTAATAATCGGTTATATTTCGATGAGTTGTATCGCAAGTTAATTATTAATCGTTTGCAACGATTTGCAGATTATTATTCGAATAATGTCGATAAAGGGTTTATTGATGTCTTCTTACATGCTGCGTATGCCATTTTGAGTGACATTGCTGAAGTATTTCGATGGTTTGATAAAAATATTGTTACTGGCATATCTAACTTGATTGGCGATGTTTTCCGCCGTGTTGGACGAGAAGGGCGAGAATTACAAACGGGTCAGGTTCAAAATTATCTACTTTCGGCGTTGATTGCGGCAGTCGTTATGATGGTGTTCTTCTTGGTATTTCAATAAAATCAAGAGCTTGTCTATCTATGTGATATTCAACTTCTTGTAAAGTAAGCAATGATTCCTAACATTCTTTCCATCCTCACCTTTCTGCCACTCATCGGCATGGTGCTGGTCCTTCTTACTCCAGAGCGTTCTAAGAATACGATTCGCTGGGGATCTGTGCTGTTTAGTTTGTTGCCGCTAGCGCTCTCAATCATTGCTTGGGCTAGTTATGACATGAAACAGAGCGGATTTCAATTTGTTGAAAAGGCAGTTTGGTTTCCACAAATTAACTCTATCTATCAGGTTGGTGTCGATGGGATTAGTTTGCCTTTGGTGGTACTTACTTGTTTTCTCACGCCTTTGGCTATGCTCATGTCGTTCACAGTAGATAAGAGTGTACGAGTTTTTTTTGCATTGTTTTTTTTGCTTGAAACAGCAACGCTGGGTGTATTTGTTTCACTCGATTTGATTGTTTTCTTCATGTTCTACGAGTTGAGCTTAGTGCCCATGTATTTTCTAATTAGTGTATGGGGTGGAGCAAATCGAAAATATGCTTCCTTTAAATTTATGCTTTATACGATTGCCGCAAGCTTAGGCATGTTGTTAGCAATTCAAGTATTGGGCTTGGCTTCAAAAAGTTTTGATCTTATGTATTTGTTGTCGGCGGCAGGCCGACCATTTACAGGCAATAATCAAGTAAATATTTTGTTTGCAGACCCATCTGCTTGGAAAGGGATAGCATTTTGGATGTTTACTTTGGCTTTTGCGCTTAAGATTCCTGTGTGGCCTTTACATACGTGGTTGCCAGATGCACATACTGAGGCACCTACAGGTGGTTCTATGATGCTTGCAGGCATCTTACTTAAGTTAGGTGGTTATGGTTTTTTGCGATTAGTCATCCCGCTTTTTCCTGAAACTGCCGGGCAATACGCTTCTATTTTAGCAATTTTAGCTATGCTGAGTATTGTGTTAGGTGCCTTTGCGGCTTGGGGGCAAAATGACTTTAAGAAATTAGTTGCTTATTCATCTGTAAATCATATGGGTTGGGTGGCTCTTGGGATTGCTGTGACTGCAAGTGCTTTTGCAACTGCAGTTGACCCACATGCCTCCTCAAAATTGCATGATATTGCTGTGTTTGCAGGTGCTGACCCCCATGCTGTGAAAGACACCTTAACTCCTGTGCTTGGGGCGAGCGGCGCTATGTTTCAGATGATTACCCATGGGCTTTCATCTGCCGCAATGTTTGCGATGGTAGGGATTGTTTATGAACGTGCTCACACACGTGATTTAACGAAACTCGGTGGTTTATGGAACATAATGCCTCGTTATGGGGCCGTATTAATTTTTTGTGCGATGGGTTCGCTTGGGTTACCGGGGCTGGCTGGATTTGTGAGCGAATTTTTATTAATCCGTTCTGGTTGGGTTGCATTCACAGGATTAACTGCGTTGTCGCTGATTGGTTTACTTGTAACAGGTATTTATATTTTAAAAGCTTTGCAAAAAGTTCTGCATGGCCCGCTTGGGCATGAATGGGCACATCACCCATTAAGCGATATGAATTGGACTGAAATAATTGCGGTAGCACCTTTGATGCTTGCGATGCTCGTCTTAGGCATTGCACCGGCATTCGTAATGAACTTGATTAATTTAGGGGTATCTAAGCTGTTTGGTTAATCAGTGGGTTGGTTCAAAATTTTGACCAATCTGCTAATTAACAGACGAATCAACATAACATGATTTTTCCAATTCTTAGCCTTATCATGCTTGCGCCAGTTATTGGTGCCGTGATTATTCTTTTCATTCCTAAAGATCGTAACGATGCAATCAAAACGGTCGCTGCAGCTTCAGCAATGGTATCAATGTTGTTGTCATTACTGGTTGTGTTTGCGTACAACCGTGCTCAAGGTGGGTTCCAATTTACTGAAAAAGCGTCGTGGATTCCTTCTTTGGGTGTTAGTTATTATGTGGCGGTAGATGGCTTCAGCGCTCCACTATTATTACTAAACGGTATCGTTTTATTTTGTGCAGTATTAGTCACATGGAACTTGACAGATCGCGCACGTGAGTTTTTTGCATTTTTGCTTATGTTAGCGGCTGGTGTGTTTGGTGCCTTTATGTCGCTTGATTTATTCTTGTTTCTTATTTTTTACGAATTGGTGCTTTTCCCAGTTTATGTGCTCGTGGCTGGTTGGGGGAGTGGCCCACGTGAATATGCAGCAATGAAATTGACGATTTATTTGTTTTTAGGCTCGCTAGCGTCAATTTTAGGCTTATTGGTTATTTACTACGCATCAGGCCGCAGCTTTAGTTTTGATGATATGCAGCGTGGTGTTGCCGCAGTCAAAGATACTGTTGCCCTGCAACGCACTTGGTTTTTACCTATCTTTATAGGGTTTGGTGTACTAGCTTCGATCTGGCCTTTGCACAACTGGTCACCCGATGGCTATGCTTCAGCCCCCACAGCAGTTTCTATGTTGCATGGTGGTGTATTAAAAGCAACTGGTGCCTATGCGGCTCTTCGGTTTGGCGTGCAAATTATGCCTGAAGGTGCAAAATATTGGTTGCCTGTTGTTGCATTTTTATGCCTTGCTAATGTGATCTACGCTGGATCGGTTGCTTTTCGGCAGAAGGACTTGAAATATATCATCGGCTTTGCTTCAGTCGCCCACCTTGGTTTAGTTTTGCTTGGCATCTGTGCTTTGAATGTATATGGTTTGAATGGTGCAGGTATTGAATTGTTTGCTGGCGGGGTGATGACAGGTTTGATGTTCTCATTGGTGGGTATCATTTATGAGCGATCGCATGAACGTGACTTCAGCAAGCTTAATGGTTTAGTTAAAGTAATGCCATTGGCTGCCGTTGGGTTTGTGATTGGTTCATTAACGGCAATGGGGATGCCCGGCTTTTCAGGGTTTCCTGCTGAAATGCAGATTTTTATGGGGCTTTGGTCTGCGTCTCAAACAAATAGCCTAATGTTTGCAGGACAGCTGAACTGGTGGCTGGCTGTTATTGCAATTGTAGGCGTTTTAACAATTTTGATTACGGCTACATGGACACTACGCATTGGGCGACAGATGTTTTTTACGGATGCAAGCACACCAGAATGGCAACAGTTGCCGCCATTGACCGGAATCGAGAAAGTTGCCATTATTTTGCCGTGTATCGTGTGTATTGGGGTTGGTATTCTTCCAAATAGTGTAATGAATATTATCGAAATTGGCGTACAGGCGATGGTAAAGTCAATCGGTGGTTAATTTTAGATCCTAGAGCAAGATAGCATGTGTATCTCGCTTTGTGTTCTGTAATTTTGAACAATGACTCTAACACAGTTTAACCCTTTAGAACTCTTGGCAGTATTGCCAGAATTGGCATTGGTGATATGGGCACTTGTGATCTTAGCTGCCGATTTGATTACTGGTGGTATAAAACGGCGGACTCTTGGTTTGCTTACTGCCATCGGTATGGTCGGCGTGTTAATTATCTCTTTAATAACTATGCCACAAGCAGGTCAAATCACCCCTACTGTTCTAGGGGCCTTGATTCGTAATGACTTATATACCTTTGTCTTTCGCACTATTTTTATTGTCGCTGGGGCAATTACGGCTTTAATTGCAGGTGATTTTAAAATTGCACGCGCTGGTGGCGAATTTTATGCACTGTTGATTTTGGCAACAATGTCAATGTGTGTCATGGCTGCTTCGGTTGATATTATTATGTTATATCTAGCAACTGAGGCTGCATCAATTTCTCTATATTTGCTTGCCGGTTTTATGCGCGACACCCCACGCAGCGCTGAAGCTGGTATGAAGTACTTTGTATTCGGGGCTGTTGCTTCAACTGTAATGTTGTTTGGATTGAGCTTGCTTTATGGTGCTAGCGGTGGTATGACTGGTTACCCTCCACTTAGCATTGTATTTCAACAACAGTCACCCTCAACGATTGCATTAGTGTCTCAATACCCTGATATGTTTACATTAGCATCGTTTGGTTTGTTGTTTGTAATGGTCGGTTTTATGTTCAAAACATCAGCTGTTCCATTTCATTTTTGGTCTCCCGATGTTTATGAAGGTGCACCAACACCTGTTTCTGGGTTCCTGAGCACAGCATCGAAAGCCGCCGGTTTTGCAGTAATGATGCGTTTTATTTATTATGCTTTTCCACCGGGTTTGTCTCCTGTTTCGGATATTTGGGTTGTGATGATGCAGCCGATTGCTATTTTGACCATGTTTTTAGGCAATTTGTTAGCTGTAACACAGACCAACATTAAGCGTATGCTGGCTTATTCTAGTATTGCCCAAGCGGGATATATGTTGATGGGTGCCACTGCCTTTGGTTGGTCTGCTGATCGTGCTGATGCATTAGCTGCTATTATTTTCTATGTTGGCACCTACATGATTTGTAATATCGCTGCATTTGCAATTGTAGGAGCTGTATCAGTACATCTTGGCTCTGAGAATATTACAGATTTTGCTGGAATGTCCCGAAGATCACCCTACTTGGCTTTGGCGATGGTAGGGTGTATGTTGAGTTTAACAGGCGCACCGCCCTTGATTGGTTTCATTGGTAAATTATTTGTGTTTAGGGCTGCTATGAATGCAAATTTGGTTATGTTAATGGTTGTTGGTATTATTAACGTCTTAATTTCTGTGTACTATTACTTGGGTGTTACCCGTGTGATGTACTCGGACAAAGGTGACCAATCTGCTCCTGCAATTAAAATTGGATCAAACACAACTTGGGTGGTTGGCGTATCTGCAATCGCGTTGATTTTATTAACAGTTATTGCTACACCATTTTGGAATCTTGCGCTTGAGGCAGCACGCTCATTTTTAAGCTAAGTCATGTTTATTCACTGACGATTGTCCTGTAATATGAGGAACCGTCAAGCTATAATTGTGCCGAATGAATAACAAAAAACAACCTGCAAAAGTTGGTATAGCAGAAATTTTGCCGGCACGTATTGTTGGCCCGATGTTTTTTCGGGTTGCTTTGATTGTTGTGTTCTTAACCGGTGGCTTGGTTTATTTGGGAATGTTTTTAGACGCCAGTTTTAATACGCGCCCTGTTTTTACTGTCTTGCTTGCGGTTACGAGTTCGCTTTTGCTCGTGTTCATTGTCTATCGCGTTGGACTTGAGGCTGATGAAAAGTCGCAAGAAGTCTATCGTGAGTGGAAGTTAAAAAACGTTAATGAAGCTCAATCATCTGAATTACAGACGGACAAGTCTGCTAAGTGATTTTGATTAGAGCCATGTGAGTCAAAAAATTTTAAGAAGGTATAATTGCTAAGATGCATATTTCTCTGAAGCCTGAATTACTGTTTAACCTCGGCCCTTTTCCGGTCACAAATTCAATTCTCTCTTCTTGGATTGCCACACTGCTATTGATTGTTTTGGCAATTGTGGTTGGTGGGAATTTCAAGCGCATACCCTCTGGTATCCAACATATCTTTGAAATGATTTATGAGATGTTTGAAGGTATGGCTACTGAAGTCATGGGCAAAGCTGGGTCTAAATTTGTGCCGTTACTGGCAACTTTGTTTTTGTTTATCATCACGTCGAATTGGCTTGGTGTATTGCCGGGTGTGGGTTCCTTGGGGTTTTATGAAACCCATGTTGCTGCATCTTCAGATTCACATGCTGCTCCTGCGGCTAAAGATGCTCATGCCACTCCCGCTGCAAAAGATGCTCATGCTGCTCCTGCCAAAGATGACCATTCTGGTGAACCAGTTTTTGTTCCATTGTTTCGTGGTGCAAATGCTGACCTGAACACGACATTCGCGTTAGCCATTATCGTAATGGTTTTCATTCATGTTATGGGTATTAAGTCGGCAGGTTTGAGTCATCATTTAGCTCACTTCAAGAACCCACTTGAAATTGTTTCTGAATTTTCAAAGGTTTTGTCGTTTGGCTTTCGTTTGTTTGGTAACGTGTTTGCTGGCGAAGTGTTGCTAACTGCAATGGCTAGCATTTTAGTGATTATTACTGGCAAAAGTCTGCTGCTTTATGGCGTGATTGGTGGGTTTATTGTGACACCTTTCCTCATGCTTGAATTCTTTGTAGGTTTCATTCAAGCATTTGTATTCGCTATGTTAACTTTGAGCTTTTTAAGTCTGTTTTACAAGACTGAAAATAGTGAATCTCATCATTGAGAAATAACCGTAATTTCAACAACTTTCAAATATATTAACTAAGAGTATAAAACCATGGATCTTACACAACTTGCAAAAGCATTGGCTATCGGAATTGGCGCTATCGGCCCTGGCATTGGTCTGGGCATTATTGGTGGTAAGGCAGTAGAGGCAGTAGGTCGGAACCCAGAAGTGACTGGTCAGATTCGAACAATCATGATCTTGGGTATGGCGTTTACTGAAGCCGTTGCTATCTATGCCTTGGTCATTTCTTTGATTATTAGCTAAATTTAGCTGTACCCATGTAAATCATGTTGGAATCGTTAGGTATTAACCCCGTTTTGTTGATCGCTCAAGCCATCAGTTTTGGTGTTCTCTACTACGTTTTGAATAAATTCTTGTTTTCACAAATCAGAACTGCATTAGATGAACGCACAGCTGCGGTTAACAAAACTTTAGCTGATAAGTCAGAAATTGAACATCGGTTGCAAGCTTTTGAGCAAGAACAAAAAGCAGCTCATAAGAAAGCAGCCGAAGAAGTTCAAAAAATGATGGTGGAAGCCAAAGATGCTGCGGCTGCTACTAAAGCTGAGCTTGTTGCTAAGGCAAGAGATTCTGCTAATGCAGAGATTGTAGTTGCTCAAAAGCGCATTGAGCAAGAGAAATTGAATGCTGAAGTCGAAGTGTCTAAGCACGCTAAATCACTTGCTCAGTCTATTGTTCAACAATTGTTGGCTGAAAAGTCATCAGACCCACAGTGGCAACAAGAGCAGATCAAGGCGAGCTTGGAAACCCTCAAGCAGAGTAAGTCATGAGCGGAAACACCGAAAGTGCATCCATAGTCTCTGGTTTTTTGCAATATCTGGATAAAGCTGGCAAGCAAAATTTGCTTCCAGAGATAGTAGCCTTATTGCAAAGGCAACTTGGGGCAAAGTTACCAGAATTAATCGTCGAATCCCCTATCGTATTGTCTGAGGCGGATAAGCAGTCAATTATAAGCTCAGTGGCTGACTTAGAGCATTCGGGCGAAATTCAATTCAAAGTCAATCCAGAGCTGATTGGCGGTCTCAAGATTGTTCATGGCGACAGAGTCTTAGATATGTCTGTGCAGAGCAAGTTAAAGAAGATCTATGCTTAATATTGATCAGATCACTCAAGACATCTTGGCGCAGATCAAACAGGCTTCGGATCAGCCCCAGTTTAAGAGCACGGGCAAGATCACGGTAGCTGGCGATGGTGTTATTGTCGCTGACGGCCTGTCTGATGCCAAGATGGGCGAAATTATTATGTTGCCCGGTAATGTTCCGGGTGTCGTGTTTAACCTCAAAGAAGGCCAAGTTGACATTGTCGCACTTGGCGAGATTACTCACATTCAAACGGGTAATACTGTTGAGGCAACCGGTCAGATTTTGTCGGTGACTTGTTCTCCCCAACTAATTGGCCGTGTGACAAATGCGTTGTTGACACCGATTGACAATGGTATGCCTATTGTTAAAGATGCAGATACTCAGAGCATGTTGGTTGAAAAGATTGCTCCTGGGGTCATCAAGCGTCAAGACGTCCGTACTCCATTGCAAACAGGGATTAAAGTTATTGATGCTTTAGTTCCGGTGGGTCGTGGGCAACGTGAATTGATTATTGGTGACCGTGGCACTGGCAAGACAGCTTTGGCTGTTGATGCAATGATTAACCAACATAACCTTAATCAAAAATTATTAAGCGGTGAAAAGCGGGTTATTAGCATCTATGTCGCCATCGGTCAGAAGGCCTCAAAGATTGCGCAGGTGGTCAGTAAGTTGACGGAAACCGGTGCAATGGCTTCTTCGATTGTAGTCGCGGCAACCGCATCGGACACTGCCAGTTTGCAATATCTTGCTCCATTCACCGCGTGTGCATTGGGTGAGTATTTCATGGATCGTGGCGAAGATGTGTTGATTATTTATGATGACTTAACCAAGCATGCTTGGGCATATCGCCAATTGTCGCTATTGTTACGTCGCCCATCAGGTCGTGAAGCGTATCCGGGTGACATTTTCTACTTGCATAGCCGTTTGCTTGAACGTGCAGCACGCATGAAGGATTCGTTAGGTGGTGGTTCTTTGACTGCGTTGCCTGTCATTGAAACACAAGCGAATGACATTTCTGCATACATTCCAACGAACGTCATTTCGATTACGGACGGTCAGATTTTCCTTGATCCCGACCAGTTTAACGCAGGTAATCGCCCAGCAATTTCGGTTGGTTTGTCGGTGTCTCGCGTAGGTGGTGATGCCCAAACAAAAGCGATGAAGCAAGTTGCTGGTAAATTGAAGCTTGACCTTGCACAATATCGTGAATTGGCTGCGTTTGCACAATTTGGCGCAGATTCACTTGATGTGGATACGCGACGACGTTTAGATCGTGGTAAGGCAATGACCATGCTTTTGCGTCAACCTCAGTACGCACCGCTGTCGCTTGAAGAGCAGGTGGCACAGATTTGGCTGGGGCAAAAGGGTTATATGGATACGATTGCGTTGGATAAATTGGCAGATTTTGCTGATAATTTTATTAACCAATTGCGGACTGTAAAGGCAAATCCGCTTGAGACCATCCGCACTAAAAAGATTATTTCACCCGATGTTGAGGCCATTTTAACGGCAACGGCAGAAGACGTGAAAAAACTTTACAGTTAATGTAATGGCATCATTACGCGAAATCAAGAAGCGCATTCGCTCAGCTCAAAACATTGGCAAGGTTACTAAGGCCTTGCAAATGATTTCGGCTGTGCGAATGCGCAAAGCCCAAACTGAAGCGATGCTCAGCCGACCGTATTCGAGCGAGTTGGTTGATACGTTGCGCACACTCCCTGCATCCGATGTTGAAAATCCATTGCTGAAGCCTAATGAATCGCAAAAGCAATTGATCATTATTGTTGCACCTGATCGTGGGTTGGCAGGATCATTAATCACAAACTTGTATCGATCTACCTCACGGTGGAGCAAAGGCAAGGATGTAGACGCAATTACGTTAGGGCGGAAAGCTGGCGGTATTGCGTTGCGCAGTAAGGTGAATTTGGTTGCTGATTATCCGGTTTCACAGCTTGATAGTTTGGCCAATAATGTTGTAGATCAGTATAAAGCTGGTGTCTATCAATCTGTTTGGATTTCGTATAGTAAATTCATCAATACGATGACACAACAGGCTGAGGTTGTGCAGTTTTTGCCAGTTAACTTGGCAAATGTTATTGGTGAAAAGGCTGCATCTGGCCCACATGCACTTTATACATTTGAACCAACCCCTGCGTCGGTGCTTGATTATGTGATTACCGAATACCTGAAGAGCACATTAAATCAGATAATTAAGGATGCAACTGCGGCTGAACATAGTGCGCGATTTGTGGCAATGAAAAATGCGCACGACAATGCCACTAGCATCGTAAAGGATTTAAACCTTCAATACAATAAGACTCGTCAAGAGAAAATTACGAATGAAATCTCTGACATTGCAAGTGCAGCTTTATTAGCATAAACATGGATATAGGAAAAATTGTTCAAGTCATTGGACCGGTTGTAGACGTGGAATTTCCCGTTGCGCCACCGGTTTATTCCGCACTCAAGGTCAATGATCTTATTCTTGAAACCGCCTTGATTTTGAGTGAAAAGCAGGTGCGTGCCATTGCCATGGGGCCAACAGATGGGTTGGTTCGTGGTATGAGTGTTACTACTGATGGTAAGCCTATCTCAGTTCCAGTTGGTGATGCGACATTAGGTCGTATTTTTAACGTGCTTGGCGAGGTAATTGACGAAGCGGGTCCAGTAAATACAGACATCGTGGCGCCGATACACCGACTTGCCCCAACTTTTGCCGAAATGAGCACCCAGCTCGAAATCCTCGAAACAGGCATTAAGGTTATCGACTTAATTGCACCTTTCGTGAAGGGTGGTAAAACCGCGGTGTTCGGTGGTGCTGGCACGGGCAAGACCGTTATTATTACTGAGTTGATCAGCAACATTGGTCGCGAGCATAGCGGTCACTCGGTGTTTGCTGGTGTCGGTGAGCGCACTCGTGAAGGCACGGCACTTTATCGTGAATTGCATGAATCTGGCGTGTTGGGTTCCACAGCGTTGGTGTTTGGGCAAATGAATGAGCCTCCCGGCGCGCGTATGCGTACCCCGCTTACGGCATTGACGATGGCTGAATTCTTCCGTGATGAGCGCGGCGAAGACGTATTGTTGTTTATCGATAATATGTTCCGTTTTGCACAAGCGGGTTCAGAAGTGTCAGCGTTGTTGGGTCGTATGCCCAGCGCGGTAGGTTATCAACCAACTTTGGCTGCCGAGATGGGTGCGTTGCAAGAACGCATTAGCTCGACGAATAAGGGTTCGATTACGTCGGTGCAAGCCGTGTATGTGCCTGCTGACGACTATACTGACCCTGCACCGGTGGCCACCTTTGCTCACTTGGATAGCCAAATGTCACTTGATCGTGCATTGGCTGACCAAGCCTTGTTTCCAGCGATTGACCCGTTGACGTCTTCGGCGCGTGTGCTCGATCCCAACTATGTTGGTCCTGAACATTATCGCGTTGCAAACGGTGTAAAGCGTATTTTGCAGCGCTATAAAGAGTTGCAAGATATTATTGCGATTCTGGGTGTCGATGAACTTTCGGATGAAGACAAATTGATTGTGTCACGCGCCCGTAAGATTCAACGTTTCCTCACACAACCCTTTACCACAGCAGAACAATTTACTGGGCGTAAGGGACAATATGTGAAGATTGAAGACACAGTGAATGGGTTCGCTCAATTGATTGATGGCAAGCTCGATGATATTCCTGAAGATCGTTTCTATATGAAGGGAAACATCGCTTCGGTACTAAATGCTGAATCTTAAAGTTATTTCTCCCGAAAAGATTGTGCTTGAGGCTGAATGCCGCTCAGTTACGTTGCCTGCTTCAGATGGGCAGATTACTGTGTATTCTAATCATGCACCACTTTATACGCTAATTGCTCCCGGCGAAGTTGTTGCTCGTACTGAAAAAGGTGAAATCTCACTGGGTGTTGGGTCGGGTTTTGCAAATATTACCAGTAGCGGTGTGACTTTGTTGGCTAATTTTGGTGTGCTGACCGATGAAATTGATGCAGTTCGCGCACAGGATGCTAAAGCACGGGCAGAAGAGCTGATTAAGAATCGTAAATCTGAACAAGATTTAGCCTTGGCAAGTGCAGAGTTGTCACGTAGCTTGGTCGAATTGAAGTTAGCGAGTAAGCGTCGGAATTAGTTTTGACTTTTAATAAAAACAAGCCTTGGATATTGATCTATCCAAGGCTTGTTTTGCTTTTTCTGTATCTTCTCAATAATGAGAGGTAAAAGATTTTCGTCAAACTCACGCTATCTCCAGCCACCGCAGGTGGCTGGAGATAGCGTGAGTTCGGCATTACATCTTTTTAAATAGCTACTGTTTATTTAGAGGATACCATTTCTAAATAAAATGAGGTAAAACTCAGTGATGTAACGCTAACTTCAATCGTCATAGAGTGAGTTGGGCGAAAATAGTTTTATTTACCTCGATTTTTTGAGATGATAGATAGAGAATTGCACTAAAAATTGCAAATAGTGGGTCGGTTCTGTGACCAAGGTCGGGCGGCTTCGAAGGCGGCACAGGCGCGAAGCACAGTGAGGTCGTCGTAACGCCGCCCAACGATCTGTAGCCCAATTGGCAAGCCATCTGCTGCAAACCCACAGGGTAGGGTGGCGGCGGGCTGGCCGGTGATGTTGAATGGGTAAGTAAGTGGTGTGTAACCGAAGCCGGTTACTGTGCGGCCCTCGATGTTGGTCGGTTCTTCAGGCACAGCGGCGAAGGCTGTGGTTGGCATGGTCGGTGTAATGAGCAAATCGTAGCCGTTGGGGGTGCTGCGGTCAAAAAATTGGCGGTTTTGCTCCCATAGGCTGGCGCGGGTGACGAGGGCTTGAGCATAATCGGCGGCGCTGTAGCCGAGCGCCGATTTAAGCCAATTGACCAGACCGGGGTCGATTTTGTCGGCAGCATGGCTGAGATAACTGCCTAAGGTAGCATACATGCCGCAAGCCCACAACAAATCGATGGTGTGTTGTGGGTCGGCAAAGCCCGGGTTTGCCTCCTCAAGCGTCGCGCCGAGATCGGCGAAAACGAGG
Source organism: Chloroflexota bacterium (assembly GCA_018969115.1). Classification (GTDB taxonomy): domain Bacteria; phylum Chloroflexota; class Anaerolineae; order J036; family Brachytrichaceae; genus AQU-03. The sequence goes on from JAGWYZ010000030.1 coordinate 22,444, forward strand.
GTGGCTTGGGCACAATGCTGGGCAATTTCGGGCGCAACTGGCGCATAACCTAAATCAGCCGACCATGCAATACGTAGCCCTTTAAGGGGCTGGGCTGAGTCAGCGGCGGGTGGGATGGCCCACGCGGTGTCATCGGCAGGCTGCGAAAAAATGTCGCGGTCATCACGCCCGACGAGTACCGACATCAGCAAGGCGGCATCGGCGACGGTGCGTGTCATTGGCCCAGCATGGGCCACCAACGGAATGGCGCTGGCAGGATGAATTGGAACACGTCCATGGGTGGGTTTGAGGCCAAAGATGCCACAAAACGAGGCTGGAATGCGAATTGAGCCAGCGCCATCGGTGCCGACGGCGAGTGGCCCCATGCCCGTTGCCACTGCTGCCGCCGCCCCGCCCGATGACCCGCCCGGACTGCGCGACGCATCCCAAGGGTTATAGCTCATGCCAGTCACGGCGCTATCGGTTAGCCCTTTATAGCCAAATTCGGGCGTGGTGGTTTTGCCAATCACGATCGCGCCAGCACGTTTGGTACGTTCGACTACTGGCGCATCGAAGGTGGGCACAAAGTCTTGATAAAGCCGCGAGCCACGCATGGTACGCACGTCTTTGGTAAAAAAGAGGTCTTTAATTGAAATGGGGATGCCATGCAGTGGGCCAAGTGGGTCGCCGCGCATGACGGCGGCTTCGGCAGCGCGGGCTTCGGCGCGGGCTTGGTCTTCGGTCAGGGTACAAAAGGCGTTTAGCTGTGGGTTGTGAGCATGAATTTGAGCGAAGACGGCCTCAATCACCTCGACAGGTGAGAGTTGTTTACGGCGTATGGCTTGGGATAACTCGGTGGCGGGCAAAAATGCAATGTTTGACATAATGGCTGATTTGATTCTTAGAGAATGAATCATGTAATTGTAGATCGTATTTCTTGGGTGATAATGTGAACTTATGATGACAAATTCGGCCATTGGCATTGCCTGTAGCAACATTGCGTTAATTAAATATTGGGGTAATCGAGATGATGCATTGCGGTTGCCAGTCAATCCTTCGATCTCATTTAATTTGCAAGCCTTGTTTAGCCGTACCGAAGTGGTGTTTGACCCGATGGGTCAGCACGATGAGGTGATGATTGACGAACAGCAGGCGGCTCCAAGTGCTGCGCAGCGTGTGAGTCAGCATCTTGATTTGATTTGGCGAAGCGCCTATTTTGCCACTGCCAGCCCGCGCCCAGTGGCGCGTGTGATATCGACCAATAATTTTCCGATGGGCGCGGGGATCGCATCGTCAGCCAGCGCGTTTGCGGCGTTGACGATGGCAGCTTGTGCAGCCCTAAAATTGAACAAGAGTGAGGCCGAATTGTCGGCATTGGCGCGACAGGGCAGTGGCAGTGCTAGCCGCAGTGTGCCCGGTGGGTTTGTGGCGTGGCAAGATGCCTATGCTTACAGTATTGCCCCACCAGCGCATTGGGATTTAGTGGATGTGATTGGGGTGGTTTCGACTGGGCATAAAAAAACAGGTAGCACCGAAGGCCATGCGCTTGCGCCGACCTCGCCCTTGCAAATGGCGCGGGTGGCCGACACCCAGCGCCGTTTTGAGCTGTGCCAAAAGGCGGTGCTTGCGCGTGATTTTGCGCTGTTGGCAGAAGTGATGGAGCAAGATGCCTTGATGATGCACGGGGTCATGATGACGTCACAGCCCTCGCTGATGTATTTATTACCGGGGTCGTTGGCCATAATGCATGCGGTGCGTGAATTGCGTGGGCAGGGGGTGCCGGTGGCTTTTACCATCGATGCAGGCCCTAATATTCATTGCATTTGCGAAGCGGCTGCCGCTGAGCAGGTGATAACGTTGTTGCGTGGCCTTAATGGTGTCAATGATGTGTTGGTAAGCGGTGTTGGCGGGGCTGCCAAGGCCGAAGCATAATAATGGGATTTACGCAAGGCTTTATTTTTGCCACAAAGAACACACAGAACTCAAAGATTTATATCAAAAATCCTAACTTATCTTTGTGATCTTTGTGTTCTTTGTGGTGAAATGTTTTTATGAGCGTAAGTCCTAAATAATTAAAATGATCAATCTTCAATCTCCCAATGCGTTTGGCTTTAGCGCCAAACGCCTCGAACGGATTAAGCCGGTAATGCAATCATATGTAGATAACGCTGGCTACGCCGGTATTGTCACCATGTTAGCGCGACGCGGACAGGTGATTTATTTTGACAAAGTGGGCTGGCAAGACCGAGAAAATAAGGTGCCGATGGGGTTAGATGCCATTTTTCGCATCTATTCGATGACCAAGCCCATTATTTGCACCGCCCTCATGCTTTTGCACGAAGAAGGGCGTTTTCAATTGGCCGACCCGCTCGCCAAATTTTTGCCCGCTTTTGGCAAAGTAAAGGTGTTGGTGAATGACACCAGCGCCGGATGGAAAGAAGTCGCGCCGATTCGCCCGATCACGGTTGGCGATTTATTTACCCATACCGCGGGGCTGACCTACAATTTTCTCGAAGATTCGCCGGTTGGCGAACAATATCGACAGGCCAATCTGATGGGAGATGGACAATCGACCCTTCAGCAGGTTATTGCCGAGCTAGCGCGTTTTCCGTTGGCGTTTCAGCCCGGCAGCAAATGGCATTACAGTATGTCGATTGATGTTTTGGCGCACTTGATCGAGGTTATTTCGGGGCAAGCGCTGCAAGATTTTTTGCAGACCCGTTTTTTTGACCCGCTAGGCATGGTCGATACCGCGTTTCAGGTTCCAGCCGACAAACGTCATCGGCTGGCGGCGATGTATGGACACCCCGATATTGCCCAAAATAAATTTAGCGATATTTTGGCGGCATGGATGGCCGGTAAGAATGGGCGACAGGAGGTCGAGGCGACATACCCATCGCACAACGCCCCACATTTTGCCCGTGGTGGGCATGGCTTGTTTTCAACCGCCGCCGACTATATGCGTTTTGCCCAAATGTTGCTGAATCGCGGCAAATTAGACAGTGTGCGGTTGCTGGCCCCCAAGACCATCGACTTTATGCACATGAACCATTTGCCCGCCAAGCTGTTGCCGTTTGAAATTAGCGGCATTCCGCGGGCTGGTTATGGTTTTGGGCTGGGGTCGCGGGTGTTGTTGAATGTGGCTGAGTCGGGCTTACCCGGCTCGGTGGGCGAGTATGGCTGGGCGGGGGCCGCTCGCACCCATTATTGGGTTGACCCGCAAGAAGAAGTGATCGGCGTGATGATGGCCCAGTTCATGATTGGGGTCGATTTCTTGGATAAAGATTTTCAGACCTTGGCGTATCAGGCGATGGTGGAGTGAGGATTGGGGGATTAGGGATTGGGGGTTGGTTTTGGCATTGCCCAAATTTAGGCTGTTGTGCTGAAATAAATGACAGGGCTGTTCAAACGTCGTCTCGTCATTCTCGCGAAAGCGGGAATCTATAACCAGACAGGCGTCGTTTGACTGGTTTGCCGCATTTTTGACTGGCCTCGTTATGGATCTCCGCTTTCGCGGAGATGACGGGTTAAGTGAAGTGCTGACTTTTGAACAGCCTTAGAAATAAATGATGGATTAATCTTCGTGTGGGTGCGGCAGATGGCATGTGGCTGACCGCTAAGCGGTTCAATCAATCATTTATTGTCGCTGAATGGCCTTAATCAAGTTCTTAATCTTTAATCTACATTTTGATTTTAAGTCGTCATGGAAGGCCTTTACGCGTTCTGCCGGATTCTGTGGTTTACAAATTTCAAAGCGTAAATTTTACAAAAAGCATCCTGAGCGGAGGTCGGCGTGTGATTTGTGTCAAAGTAAAAGCCAAACTGCCGACCGAAGTCGAAGGATGGCGCTCTATGCTAATGATAAAAGCCACCCATAAAGCGCGATCCTTCGACTTCGGTCTGGCAGTTAAGATATATCCACCCTTTCGTTTTCATGCCAGACCTCCGCTCAGGATGCTTTTTGTAAAATTTACAGTTGTAAAACGCACAAGCCACAGAGTCCGGCACAATCAGGGTCTTTAGGCAGCATTGGAGTTGCCAATGTCGTCTTGGGTCTTCACCGTTGCTTGTCCGTTCATCAGCATGGGCAATAGCCAGTCTCGGAGTTCGGTGAGGGTTTGAGATTCAAGATCAAGCTGATTTTGCTTTTCAAATGTAGGGTTTATTATTTTCTCATAAATCTCTAGGTTTCTTGTAGGAGGTATTAAAACCTTTAATGAAAATAAAATATCTTTTGTGATTGAGCCAAAAGTTGTTCCATTGCCATTTAGACGTTCAAAAAATTGCTTAAAATTTTTCAAGACTTCCAACAAATATGTATTAAAGTTTTGCTTACTATTAATAGCAGCTAATCCACGCCCAATGCAGCAATTATCTTTAGTAATATTTATTGTTCCAACTGGAGC
>JAGWYZ010000298.1 GCA_018969115.1 Chloroflexota bacterium
GTGCGCACCGCCCTCCAACTCATCAACCGCTTCCTGGCCGAAGACGATTTCGATGCCGATACCCAGTTTTGCCTGCACTGGTTCGAGCAGCATCATTGGGGCGACGGCGCATTTGGCGAAGCCGATGTGCTGGCCCGCTCCAAATCCACCAGCGTGGGGGCGCTGAAGGAAGCTGGGGTGCTGCAAAGTGGCAGCGGCAAGGTGCGTCTGCTCAAGTGGGCCGAGTATCCCAGCGATTGGGACCCGCGCAAGGATGTGCGTACACCGGTCTGGGAAGCCCTGCACCAGCTCATCCGTGCCCTGAAACATGGCGGTGAAGCGGCCTCTGGGGCCATGCTCACCGTTTTGGGCGGCAAGGTTGAAGCGGTGCGCCAGCTGGCCTATCGCCTCTATACCTTGTGCGAACGCCTCGGCCAAGCCGAAGATGCCCGCGCCTACAATGAACTGATCACCAGTTGGAGCGGCATCGAGAGTGCGGCCACCGCCGCGGGGGCTAGCGAGCGCAAACCCGCCAAACCCATCCAAGAACGATTATTTAACGAATAAAGGCAAGCTGCTATGAACCTAAAACCTTGGCGCGAAGTGATCGTGCCGCATCCCGATGTATTAAATGGCACCTTTCAACAATCTGAATTTGCGGCTGACCTCACTGCCGTGCGCACAGGCCGCGCGACACCAGAGTATGGCGATGCCCAGGCGTTTTATCAGCGCACCTTTATCACCGAAGGCATGAGCAATTTGCTCAGCCAAGTGGTGCAGCGGTTAAATGGCAAGGGCGGCGAACCCGTCATTCAATTGCAAACCGCTTTTGGCGGTGGCAAAACCCACACCTTATTGGCGGTTTATCATTTGGCCTCACGGCGCTGCGCCTTGCGCGATTTGCAGGGAATACCGACTTTGCTCGATCGCGCTGGGGTGATGGATGTGCCATCGGCACGGGTGGCGGTGCTGGATGGGGCAGCCCATGCGCCGGGTCAAGCTTGGCAGCATGGCAAACAGGTGATCAATACGCTCTGGGGTGAATTGGCATGGCAATTGGGCGGCGAAGCCGGGTATTTGCTGCTGAAAGAAGCCGATCGCAATGGCACATCGCCGGGCAAAGACGTGTTATGTGCCTTGCTCACCCGCTTTGCCCCGTGCGTGGTGTTGCTCGATGAATTGGTCGTTTACATTCGTCAATTTGCCGAGAGCCAAGCCCTGAGCGGCGGCACCTTCGACAGCAATTTGTCATTTATCCAGTCCCTCACCGAGGCCGCCAAACTGGTTCCCAATGTGGTGCTTTTGGCTTCATTGCCAGAATCAGACAGCCAAGCCGGTGGGCCACGCGGGGTAGCCGCGTTAAAAACACTCGAAGCCGTGTTCAACCGCGTGCAAGCCCTATGGAAAACCGTCGCCCCCGAAGAAGCCTTTGAAATTGTGCGACGACGGCTATTCGAAACCATCCGTGACGCCAAGGCGCGGGATCAGGTGTGTCGGGCCTTTGCCGATATGTATGTGGCTGAAGGGGCCAAAGTGCCACAAGAAACCCAAGAGACGCGCTACTTCGACCGAATGCAGCACAGTTACCCCATTCACCCAGAAGTGTTTGGCCAATTGTATGAAGAATGGACAACGATTGAGGGGTTTCAACGGACGCGTGGGGTCTTAAAGCTGATGGCCAAGGTCATTTATCGCTTGTGGCAAGACAATAACCAAGACCTGATGATCTTGCCCGGCAGCTTACCGCTGTATGATGGGAATGCCCGCAACGAACTGATTTATTACCTTAAGACTGGCTGGGATCCGGTGATGGATCGAGATATTGATGGCGATAAGGCCGAAACAAAAGCCTTGGAAAGTAAAGAGCCGCGTTTTGGTCAGGTGCAGGCCGCGCGGCGGGTGGCACGCACCATCTTCTTAAGCAGCGCACCAGCCTCAGTGAGCGCCAAGCCCGGCATTCGGGGTATCGAGCGGTCGCGGGTGCTGTTGGGTTGTCTGCAACCCGGTCAAACCGCTTCTATTTACTCAGACGCACTCAACCGGCTGGCCGACCAATTGCATTATCTGAGTTCAAGTGGCGACAAATCGCAAGAGGTCACCCGTTTTTGGTTTGATACACGCGCCAATTTACGCCGCGAGATGGAAGAACGCAAACAACGTTTCGATGAAAAAACCGAAGTGCGGGCGCGTATGCAAGAGGTGATCAGCAAGCTAACGGCGGGGATACGGTTTTTTGATGGTGTTCATGTCTTCGCCCCATCCAGCGATGTGCCAGATGACAGTGCGCTACGCTTGGTGGTGCTAACCCCCGACCAGTCATTTTCGCGCGAAGAGGGGCGTATGGCGATCAATGCTGTGCTCGATCATGTGCGTCAGCATGGCAATAGCCCACGGTATCGCGGCAACCGCCTGTTATTTTTGGCCCCCGATTATGGGGCGTTAACGCGGCTACGTGATTGTCTGCGGGTGGCACTGGCTTGGAACTCAATTGTTGAGGATGTTGAGGCGATGCGTTTAGTGCTCGACACCTTGCAAGTTCGACAGGCCAAAAAAGAGTTGCAAGCTGCCGAGGAGGTATTGCCACGGGTCGCGCGTGAGTGTTACCGCTGGCTATTGTGTCCATCCCAAGCAAAAGCCAGCATAAGCAAGCTAGAGGTCGAGTCGATGCCATTAAATACGGGTGGCTCGGCCATTGGCCCCGAAATAGAACGGGTATGTCTGGATAATGAATGGGTCATTACAACTTGGTCTGCCATTCACCTGCGAAGCAAACTGAAAGAGTTGTATTGGAAAGCAGATAAAAACGTAGTGAAAGCCATGACATTCTGGGAAGATACCTTGCGCTATATTTATTTGCCACGGCTAAAAACACGCGAGGTGCTTGAGCAGGCGATCAAGACCGGTGCAGGCAGCAAGGAATTTTTTGGCACGGCTTTAGGCGAACGCGATGGCAAATTTGAAGGTTTTAAGTTTGGTGACGCGACTGTGCAGTTGGATGACACCCTGTTGTTGATTGAAATTGAACGGGCGAAGCAAGTTGAGGCTGCGCAGAACGTGAGATTACCCACAGCAATTTCACCGACGGAGCAGACTGCTTACCCTGCTACGGCAAAGCCACCTGTGAATACCGTGAACACCCCTAAATCTGGGGGCCTCACGGTTGATCCCCCCTTGCCGATACGCCCAGACCCTGTGCCTGTGTCACAAAAGCCGCGCCATTTTATTGGCACGGTTGACATCAGCGCTGCAACGGCCAAGATGCGCTTGCGCGACATCGCAGATGAAATCATCGCCGTGCTTGCCAGTGATCCAAACGCCGAAATTAACATCACGGTAGAGATTCAAGCCGAATTTGAACAGGGGGCCAATGACCACACCAAACGCGCGGTGAGTGAAAACGCAAAATCGCTTGGATTTAAACATGCAGAATGGGAATAAGCCGAAAGAAGTCGTCATGATGGTTGATCACCCGATAGCATGAAGACCGCCTAAAGCGCTTGAAGCGCTTTAGGCGGTATCTTCATCTCAGAACGCTAACGCTTAATTTGCCCCCCCCAAAAAAATACACCTGTTTGGGATGGGGGCATTCAACTTCGGGCAGGGCTGTTCAAAAGTCGCCTCGTCATTCCCGCTTTCGCGGGAGTCTATAACCAGACAGGCGTAGGTTGACTGGTTTGCCGCATTTTGACCAGCCTCGTTATGGATCTCCGCTTTCGCGGAGATGACGGGTTAAGTGAAGTGCTGACTTTTGAACAGCCTTACCCCCTGAAATCGAATGCACTCTAGCACTTCCCATTATGGTAAAATACACCCCCTAACAAGGTCCCATCGTCTAGTGGCCTAGGACGAAGCCCTCTCAAGGCTTAAACACGGGTTCGAATCCCGTTGGGATCACTATATCTAAACGCCGACTTCGCACGAAGTCGGCGTTTTTATTTTATTAAAGGCTTTTTATGAAAACAAAAGAAGACATCGTAGATGCTTGGCTCCCTCGCTATACCGGGCGGGCGCTCGATCAATTTGGTCAATATATTTTGCTCACCAACTTCGATAATTATGTGCGTAAATTTGCCGAAAAATTTGACGTGCCTGTCATCGGTGAAGATCGCGCTATGCGTAGCGCCCATGCCCATGGCATCACCATCATCAATTTTGGCATGGGCAGCCCCAATGCCGCTACCATCATGGATCTATTGTGCGCCATTGCACCCAAGGCAGTATTGTTTTTAGGCAAATGCGGCAGTTTAAAATCAAAAATCGGTGTGGGTGCGTTTGTGCTTCCCATCGCGGGCATTCGTGGTGAGGGCACTTCAAATGATTATTTTCCGCCCGAAGTGCCCGGGCTACCGGCCTTCGCCTTACAAAAAGCGGTTTCAACCACCATCCGCGACGCCAATCAAGATTACTGGACCGGAACCGTATTTACCACCAACCGCCGTGTTTGGGAATGGGATGCTGATTTTAAAAACTATTTATCACGTATTCGCGCTACCGCCATCGATATGGAAACCGCGACCATTTTTGTCACCGGTTTTCACAATGATATTCCATCTGGGGCCTTATTATTGGTGTCTGACCAACCCATGACCCCCGAAGGGGTAAAAACCGAGGTTGGCGATCATACCGTTACGCGCAACTTTGTTGATTTGCATTTGCAAATTGGCATCGA
>JAGWYZ010000031.1 GCA_018969115.1 Chloroflexota bacterium
AGCTGTGAGCTATGAGTCATGACTCATAGCTCACAGCTCAAAGCTCATGGTTCATAGCCCGGCGATGACCCCATCGAGCCATTCATCATGAGGCTCGACGGGTAGTGTGGGTGCGAGTTGCAGATTAAAGGCAACGCCAACGACAGTGGGGGCAGGGGTGGCAAGGTGACGGCGGGTGTTGAGCAAGCGATCATAATAGCCGATGCCATAGCCAAGCCGCGCTGATTTGCCATAAGTGGTCTGTAGCGTTGGGGGCGAGCCAGTTGGGGCGAAGGCCAATAAAGGCACCAAAAACAATTCGATATCAGCGATTGGCACATGCTGAACGATACGTGGTACGCGCAAACCCCATTCACCCACATAAAAATCAGCCTCGTTGAGCGATGTAATCTCGATACACGGTGTCTCTTGGCTTCCCTTGATAAATAGTGGAATAGCGATCCGTTTTTGTTGGGCGCGGGCGTGCCGAATAATCGGCTGCACATCAAGCTCATTGCCAAAGGTTAAATAGGTATGAATGACTTTGGCGGTTTGATATTCTGGCAGCGCCAATACCTTTTCATACACCCGTGTGCTGCCTTCGGCCACTTGTTGGGCCGAAAGTGCATCGCGGCTGGTCCGCATCTCACGCCGCAGCCCTCGTTTTATCACTCGAATTTCACTTCTATCCATTGTTCCTCCTCACAAGCCACATAGCCAAATTCATAATGGCCGTTGTTCGCTACCGCCCGATAGTTATCGAGCCAAATGACCACCCCCAGCGGGCCACGCGGCGCACGATTACAACGCAACACTTCGCGTCCATCAACAAGAAACTGCGTGTCACCTATTTGCCAATCAACTTCAAAATGATGCCACGCCGTCCAATCATTATCGAGCACAATTTCGTTGGCCCGCACCATGGCTTGGGCCGATGCCATTAATGGGCGGCTGAACATTGGCAAACGTAACAAAGGGTTGAGCACACGGCTGATGAGACTGAAAAAACGTGGGTTTTGCAAGCCGGGCACGACAGCGGCACTGTCTAACGTAGCCGCTTTAAAGCCCCAACCCGGTGCCCCACGCACCGTGCGCATGTCTGATTCACGCGAAGCATTAAAAAACCATACATTACACGGCGGGGCCAATACTTCGCCATTTTGCCCAAATGGGTGGTTCCAAAAACCAAAACCGCTGGTGCCGGTCATGGCTTGCTGCGAAAACCGCGCTTGTAATGCCAAGTGGCATGGGGCGACATATTTAAAATGAAAACGCCCGCCTACTTGATAATCATCTAATTGGGAATTTGAATAGACCATCGCGTTGGTGGGTGGCAAAGTGAGCCGAAAACCATTGGGAATGGGGTCAACTCGCCCCTCATTCACACAATAGGGGCGTAAATTTGTAAAAGTCATACTGGGTTAGATAGGTATAGTATGCCCCATGCAAATCGTATTACAGCGTGTTTTACAGGCATCGGTCACAGTCAATGGCACTATGGTTGGGCAAATTGGGCAAGGCGTGGTGTTATTGGTTGGAGTGACACACAGTGACACGCCGGCCCAAGCCACATGGCTGGCCAACAAAATTGCCAGTTTGCGTATCTTTCCGGCGCTTGACGGGCGTTCTGGCTTTGATCGTTCACTCTTAGATGTGGGTGGGCAAGTATTGGTAATATCGCAATTTACGCTTTATGGCAAATGTGCCAAAGGCCGCCGCCCTGATTTTATTGCTGCCGCCAAGCCCGACCTTGCCGCGCCACTCATCACTCATTTTGCCCAATTGCTCAGTGGATTGGGTTTAACGGTTGCTACCGGCCAATTTGGGGCCGACATGCAAGTAGCGTTGGTGAATGATGGCCCGGTGACTTTGACGTTAGAGCGCTGAGGCGATTTTAGCCAAGACTTGCGAGGTTTTGCCCGCCTCAAATTAGCTGTCCGCCAATTGCAGTAACACATAAAATTGGTTGATCTTTTGCTGAATTCGAGCGTATTCTTTTTTGTTACCTAATTGTTGGTAAATCGTTAAAGCCCGTGAAAATGCACGATCAAAAATGCGCATTGCGAAATGGTTTATATCACCCAATGCATCATAAGCACTGGCCAATACACGCTATGCGTCGGCATGTTGAATATCTTTAAGGGTTTCAATCACTTGGTGACAATATTCAACCGCTATTTCAAAATGTTTTTTGTCACTTTGAATACGGGTAAAAACATATTGTGCCATTGGGCTATAAAATTTATCCTCAATCCCAATGGCCTCATTTGCAAAAAATGTTGCAAGATTAACCTGATTCAGATAATAATAAATTTCGGCTAAATTAGTGGTGCTAAAGGCGTTTATAGTATCTTCTCAATAATGCGAGATGAACCCAAACGGCGTAATGTCGAAATCACTATATGGCCTTTGTGAACAGGGGCAAAGCCCCTGTTCACAAAGGCCATATAGTGATTTCGACGAAAATTTGTTTTATTTGCCCCATTTTATTGAGAAGATACAAATAAAAGTTATTTCTTCACTACACTAAAAAAGTATCATCTCAATCATTCGGGGTAAACCCAAAAGAGGTAATACCAAACGCACTAGGTGACCATTGAAGTTAGGGGCTTTGCCCCTAACTTCAATGGTCACCTAGTGCGTTTGGCGAAAAATAGTTTTATTTCCCCGATTTTTCGAGATTTTGAGATGGTATTAAAAAAGATAGAAAAATACGGTTTTCACCAATTTCATAATTTCTTCACTAGACATAGCTTGGTAAAGAAATTATGAAATTGACACTCTCTCAATTTTTGCCCATGTGCAGCATAGTAATAATTAAAGCAAACTTATGAACAACCAGTCGTCGATCCACAAGTATTACATTTAAGGCAAGTGCCATTACGCACCAACGTAAACTGCCCACAATCTGGGCAAGGATCACCTTCATAACCCTTTAGCTTGGCCTCGCGCCGTTTGTCAGCAGAGCTAAGCTCGGTTACACCACTGGCGTTTTTGCTGATAGGACGTGAGGCAGCAAATGAGCCATTGCCATTACTATATTCATTGCCATGCCCATTTGTATTCTGCCCAGCTATTGCTGTAGGTTGTGGTGTAATAATCGATGCTTTGTGTTCATTAAACTCACGCGAGGGCAAGCGTAGTTGAGCCACAGGTAATGTCAATTCCTCCCCGACAACCTCTTCTGCAAAATATTCTGGCTCGGCCATCTGATGCGGTCGTCCTTCATGTGCTAACTCGGTGCGTCCCAAATACGTAATCGCCAATTCACGAAACACATAGTCGATGATACTGCTCGACATGCGAATATGATCATTGCCTTGAATCATGCCGCTTGGCTCAAATTTGGTGAAAATGAAGGTGTCAACATATTCATCAAGTGGCACACCATATTGCAAACCCAAGCTGACAGCAATGGCAAAACAATTTAATAAGCTACGCATGGCCGCACCTTCTTTGTGCATATCAATAAACAATTCGCCTAATGTGCCATCTTCATATTCGCCCGTGCGCAAGAAAATAGTTTGCCCGCCCAGTTTGGCTTTTTGGGTATAACCACCCCGGCGGTTTGGCAAACGGTGTTGTTTAGCAATATAGCGAATAACCAATTTTTCAACCACTTCGCGTTGAATCTGACTTGTGCCTGTCGGCTGATGCTGCAGAATCGTCTCGATTGGCTCAATCAGCGCTTCGGCGATTTCGTCTTCATCGCTGGTGGTGTTAAGGGGTTGGCTTAGTTTGCTGCCATCACGATAGAGCGCATTGGCCTTTACCCCTACCTTCCAACTCAACATATAGGCATCCCAAATGTCTTTAACGGTGGCCTCATTCGGCAAATTGATGGTTTTGCTAATGGCCCCGCTAATAAACGGCTGAGCCGCCGCCATCATCAAAATATGCCCTTCGGCCGTGATAAAGCGCTGCCCATATTTGCCACATTTATTCGCACAGTCAAACACTGGGTAATGTTCTGGTTTAAGGTATGGTGCACCTTCCACGGTCATGGTTCCATTCACATAATCGTTGGCGGCGTTGATTTGGGCTTGGCTAAACCCAAGCGCCTTGAGCATATTAAACTTGTAATCGCCTAATTGCTCGTCGCTAAACCCAAGCGCCGTTTTGCAAAAGGCTTCGCCAAGCGTAAATTTGTTAAAGGCAAATTGAATCTCAAAGGCGGCTGGCAATCCCGCTTCAATTTTGGCTAATGCATCATCATTAAAACCTTTTGCCCGCAACATGTCATGGCTAAGGGCGCTACAACCCTTAAGTGTGCCTGTCCCAACGGCATACTTAATAATTGCTTCTACTTGATTATTGCTATAACCCAGTTTGGTTAAGGCCGGTGGCACACTCTGATTCACAATCTTAAAATAGCCGCCGCCCGCCAATTTCTTAAATTTCACCAAGGCAAAATCTGGCTCAATGCCAGTGGTGTCGCAATCCATTACCAGCCCGATGGTGTTATGGCTAATAAACCCATTGGCAATATAGGTAACGTTATCTGGCACTGACAAATCATAGGTCAATTGCTCGCCACCATCTTCATTTAATTCGATGCTGTCATAATAAAAACCCAACGCCTGCGCAATCCGCAAATCACCGGTTTGCATGAGCAACGCCTGCGCACTGCGCCTAGTAATTGCACCATTGTGGCGTTTCATCGACAATGTGGTTGCATTTCGCAACTCATGGCCTACCGGCACAAGCGTTTCTACCAATTCGGGCACAAGGTATACATAATCATAAAGGGCAGACTGTTCTCCTTGCGGTGTTTCAATCGCAATCAATTTGCGTTCACCCATAAAGCCAATAAGCTTTTTAAAGGTTACGCAATAACTGCTATTGCGCAAACGCAAGATATACATTTTGCTTTGTCCCCAACCGCTTATATCGTGGTTAGTGTTTGTTGGCAACCCTAGTGTAAGCAGTAATGTTTTAACTTCTTCGCTAAATTCACGATGAGTGCTGCTCCAGCACGGCACACCATTCGTCACCGTGCCATCTGCTTCAAATAAACCACGAACAAATGCCGCGTATATTTGTGCATCGTTACTAGCCAGTACTGCATCTGGGATGCGTGGCACATACCCCTTGCCGTTATGCGATGCACTAGGTGCGAGTTTTGCAAAGCCACAGGCCTCCCACCATAACGTCAGTGGCACAGAATTTAAGGCTACTTCGAGATAGCCTTCGCGTTCGCTAAGAGTCGCATCAAGATTAAATAATTGCTTAGCATGATGCGCCAAAGCCTCTGCAACATCTATATCAGCATTACTCACGCACAAACGCAAGCCTTTGCTATGCAATGACCCATCGCCCATAAAATACCCGATAAATTCGGCTAATTGTGGGGTCATGTTTCGCGGCACTTTTGTGGTGTAATCGCCAGTCCAATATGCTTCGCCAAGTGGTGGCAAGGCCACATTGTGGGGGTCGCCTACCATTTGCCCCATTGCCAAGGCAACCACATCACCTTTTGCAATATCAGCAAAGCGTTTCCATTCCAACATACCGGTATTGGCATTTACAACCTTAATACGATGTTTTAGGGTGCCTTGAATGGCGTACCCGCTTGCTGTTGTAATACGACGAGTCGCCTCAACCCCATTTACATAAAATTTGCTAGCACGACGTTCACCTTCATCTGTCAACACACTAAAATCAACATCTTGCCACTTTGCGCCATTTACATCTCCCAAATGATTTAAACGTAATAAACCCCGATTGGTGCTTACCAATGAATTCCCAACCAAACAACCAGTCGGCGCAATTACAGTGACTTGGGCATTGCGATAGCCATATTGTTCGCCCAATGCCAACATACGATCAGCATCTTCACGCGCAGCCATCAGTAAAACATTAGGGCAATCTGATGGGTTAATCCCCAATGGCAACACACTCAACCCCTCATACTCATGGGCTGGCGCGTTATAAGCAGCACGGCGATGGTTGCGAATGACGCGCAACATATGCGCTTTGTTCCGCGTATAACCCGGGAAGGTGCCTAATTCACGTGCCATTTCTGCACTGGTAGCATAAGCCCCACAGTGCATCATGGCGGTAATGGCCCCCGTAATAGCACGGCCTTGGGCGCTGTCGTAGGGTATGCCCTGAATCATGAGCAATGTTCCTAAATTGGCATAACCCAGCCCCAAGGTACGAAATTCATAGCTCAGACGGGCCACATTTTTGCTGGGGAATTGGGCCATCAGCACGCTTATTTCGAGTGTGATGGTCCATAATCGCACGGCATGGCGATACGCCGCCACATCAAATGTGCCGCTTGCCACATCAAAAAATTGCACCAAATTAAGTGATGCCAAATTGCAGGCAGTGTCATCTAAAAAAAGATATTCGCTACACGGGTTAGACCCGCGAATTTCACCATCGGTGGGGCAGGTATGCCACTCGTTAATGGTGGTGTGATATTGCAAGCCCGGATCGGCGCTTTGCCATGCCGAATCGCTGATTTTGGTCATTAGATCGCGGGCTTTTAAGGTTTTGCGTGCTTTAGGCGCGCGATTGGCAGCCTTGGCTTTTTCAATTTCGGTGCGCCAAATTAGCCCCCAATCGCCGTCATTTTCTACAGCTTTCATAAAATCGCCAGTTACGCGCACACTGTTATTGCTGTTTTGCCCGCTTACGGTCAAATAGGCCTCGCTATTCCAGTCGGTGTCATATTCGGCAAATTTGAGCGAGGTAAAGCCTTGTTGGGCCAATTGAATCACCCGCTCGATATAGTTGGGCGATACATAGGCGGCTTTAGCAGCGCTAATGGCCTTGCCCAGCGCTTTATTTTGCTTGCGGTCAAATTTGATCGCAGCATCGCTAACCGAATGACAGGCGGTCATAACCGCATTAAGATGCTTATTATTGAGTTTGCTGCCAGTCACTAAAGCCGCTACTTTTTGCTCTTCGACCACTTTCCAATCTAAAAACGCCTCAATATCGGGGTGGTCAACATCCAAAATGACCATTTTGGCCGCGCGGCGCGTGGTGCCGCCACTTTTAATTGCACCGGCGGCACGGTCGCCAATACGCAAAAAGCTCATCAAGCCCGATGATTTACCGCCGCCACTCAGTGGCTCACCTTCACCACGAATGCTACTGAAATTGCTGCCAGTGCCGCTGCCATATTTAAATACGCGGGCTTCACGGATCCACAAATCCATAATGCCGCCATCATTCACCAAATCGTCTGCAACACTGTGAATAAAACAGTTATGAACAATCACCCCATTGGCTGCGAAACGCCCAGTAGATGTTTGAATATCATACACAAGTTGCTCACCCAATGGCTTAAACCCAATAACAGCTTCTTCAGATAGGCTAGGTTTTACTTTTCCTTCGACCTGTTCATTGAGCATTCGCAGTACTTGGATTTTGGCGTGAGATACAAAACCGATTTGCTGTTCAAACTTTAGGCGTTCAGATGCAAACGCCACCACTACTTGATAATAGGTGATTTTGCCTTTGCATAGGTCATCATAGCTGCTAATTCGTGAATAAATGCCCAAACCCGAAAGCAATGTTTGAACATCGTGAGCCAATTTGGGTGATATTGTGGTCAGCACAATATCGCCGCTATTGTGCCCCCCTTCTTGACGTATCCGCACCGAGCCATCAGCCTGAAATAGCCCACGCAAGAATGCTCGCTGTGCGTCTTGATTTGTCGCCATAATTTTGGCAGGCACCCCCACATTTCTGCTACCAAGCCCCGATTCGTATTGGGTCACCAATGAGATTGTGTGATTAAAATCATGACGCACAATCCGATATTCGGGGCTAATCTCTGGCTTATGCGTAACAGTATATTTGCCAAAAACGGTGCCAAACAAATTGGTAATGCGTTGATATTCATCCTCAGTTGCTGCAACAATCCCAAAATGCGAAATGCCATCATCTGTTCCGGCATACCCAGCGCCAACATGAAACCCAACTAATTCAGCCGTAGCAAGATGAATATTGTCTCGCCATACCGTTTGCTGCAATTCTAATTGTCCATCTTGCACCGAAAATAATGCTTTCTGTCCAAGGGTTTCGCCAGCAGGTACCCAGCTATAGCTACCGCCATCTTTTGTACGATCTTTAGAGGAAAGTACCAAATGGTCATCGGTTAAATCAACATATTGCCCATTTTTTAACTGCATACGCCATGTTTGGCGCACCCCATTATTTTTTACGGCTTGTAGCTTGGCCCACGCTTGCCCATCAAATATATTAAGATCGGTGCGTTTATTGTCAACAATTTCAGCAATACGCATCCAACCTTGATTGGTTTGAACCCATGTGTCACCTGCCACACATGCATGGGGTTGTGGGTGGGTATAAGCATCTTCGCTCGCCACCAAATTTTTGCTGATGGGGTCAACATAATAATGCCCTTGTGATGGCCCAGAAATACCATAAGCCCAATTTAAACCCGTGTTAAACCATTGTGGGCTGTTTGGGGCTGCCATTTGCTTGGCAAGCATATAGCACATTTCATCATAGTAAGCCCGTGCGTCGGCCTCACTGTCAAAATAATGATGTTTCCAGCCCCAATAAGTCCAACATCCAGCCAAACGATGAAAGACCTGCTTGCCATCACTCTCTCCAACATTAGGCTTGGCATCTGGTGCTGAAACACTGCGTTGTAGCCACGCTGGCACTTCGGGTTCATCGACGGGTATCGTAGCGCTCGGCACCCCTCCCTTACGAAAATATTTTTGCGCAAGGATATCGACTGCCACTTGTGACCATTGTGCTGGCACATCGATATCGTTCATCTCAAATACTTTTGACCCGTCTGGGTTTTTGATAGCGCTGCTGCGCTTTACAAATTCGATTGTGGCATAAGGCGATTGCCCTACAGTCGTAAATCGGCGCGTGATTTTCATTAAAATAACTTCCTGTTTTATACCCAAATGGGTAAATAAATGCCTTGTTGATTGTTTGTTGCGCTTTTAACAAACTGGGGAATAAAGGCAGCATCAAATCAACAAAAACCAATAATAGAACTTTTGTTCTTTTATTTTAGCGCAATTAATCTAGCGCTCACCCAACAATTTCTCAATCTCACCTTTTACACTTTCTAAGTCTTTAAGATTGAGATAAACAATGGCATAACGAATATATGCCACTTCATCTAATTCACGTAAACCGGCCAAGACACGATCGCCGATCCAACGGGCAGAAATTTCACCTTTGTTGAGTGCCATCACTTGTGATTCGATCAGTTCTCCCAACCGTTCGATATCTTCGGCAGAGACCGGACGCTTGGCACAAGACACCCGTAGCCCGCCCAATATTTTGTCGCGGTTAAACGGCTCACGCCGCCCACCTCGTTTCACCACCAATGGCGTATTATCAATAATGCGTTCAATGGTGCTAAAACGCCTACCACAGGCCTTACATTCACGTCGGCGACGAATGCTCCCTGAAGCATCTTTGATCGTATCTGCAACATACGTATTGGTGGAATCACAAGCTGGACAATGCATAAAAACTGCAAAACAAAGTGTCAAGCCTCAAGTTATACAGCCAACAAAAACCTGCAACAAAGAGCATAAGCATCTCTTTATCGTTATTGCTATTGTATTGCTTGCTATTTGCTACTTTGTAATTTTGCCCTCTGTTTTTGTAATTTTGCGCTTCAAAACTATTAGTCTTATGCACTAGGCTCTGCATCATAAACACCAGATATACGAAATTTTTTTGTGAAACCCGTATATGTAGTGTTGTAAGTTCTAGATTGTAAAACAAAAACGTCCACCTTTATGAAAAAGTGGACGTAACTATCTTAAAATAGACCTTAAACTTGAGTGGCGTTTTACCTATGAGCGTCTGCGCAAGAACGAAGGCAATTCTAGATTATCAGGGTCAATGTTGCTTGACCGCGACGAACCGGCAGGTGGGCTTTCATTGCGTGAGGAGCTAATGATGGGTGTGGTGTTGTTGGGGTGTTGGGTGCGAGACTCGGATCGCAAGGTGTTGGTGGCTGAAGTGGAGGTCTGGGTTGATCGAATAAACCGCCGAGGCGTTGAATCGGCTTGATCGAAGCCGGTTGCTACCACTGTAATGCGAATCTGATCCTTCATGTTCTCATCAATTACCGAACCAAATATCACGTTACAGTCTGGGTGAGCCGCTGTCTTGATGATCGTTGCAGCCTCATTCACCTCATACAAGCTCAGGTCAGAGCCACCCGTAATATTAAACAAGATGCCACGTGCGCCATCAATGGTGACATCGAGCAAATTCGATTGAATTGCGGCATTGGCTGCCACAACCGCGCGATCTTCACCTGTGGCTGAGCCAACAGCCATTAATGCCGCGCCACCTTGCGACATAATAGTGCGTACGTCAGCGAAGTCAAGGTTAATGAGGCCGGGGACGGTAATCACTTCGCTAATGCCTTGAATACCTTGGCGTAATACATCATCGGCGGTGCGGAAAGCAGTTTGTAGGCTAGCGCGTTTGTCTACCAAGTCAAGCAGTCGATCATTGGGGATGACGATGAGGGTGTCGACATGCTCTTTTAAACGTTCAATACCTTGTTCAGCCGCTCGTTGACGCGGCATTCCTTCAAACGTAAATGGCTTGGTGACCACGCCGATGGTGAGTGCGCCCAATTCTTTTGAGATACGGGCAATGACTGGTGCTGCGCCAGAACCGGTGCCGCCGCCCATGCCACAGGTGATAAACACCATGTCTGCGCCACGTAACACTTCATGCAGCGTTTCGCTCGATTCCTCGGCAGCTTTGCTACCCAAATCTGGGTTTGCACCAGCGCCAAGGCCTTTGGTTATCTTGTCGCCAATTCGCACCCGTGTGGGTGCTTGGCTAAGCATTAGGGCTTGCTGGTCAGTGTTTACCGCGATAAACTCCACCCCAGTAAGCTTTTCTGCAATCATTCGGTTAATGGCATTTTGGCCGCCACCGCCGACCCCAATAACTTTAATTTGTGCTGGTGACTCAGCATTTTTGGCTTGACTATCCGCATAATTGTTCATGAATGTATCCCCTCACCTAAGACGCTCAGATTACAATTCTACACTGAATTCTTAGAGCACTCCCAAATTCGTGACGGCTTATGGGATGAATTTCAATACATCATAAGTAGCATATTAATTGTTTAAACGCTTCTTAATTTCTGTTCACTAAACCATATGTTTGCCGAACTCACTATCACTTTGTGTTCATGGGAGGCAAGATATAAAATGCAACTTAATTCTTACTTCAAACGTAATTAATTTAGATACAATTCAAAGAATAAAAAATTGTAAATTAATTAATCAATCATATAAAGGAGTTATTCTATGCAAGATCCAAATTCCCCCCCTGAGCTACCTAATAGTTCGATTAATCCGCTTCCGCAATACACACCATTGCCTCCCCCAGTTCAGCCTCCTACCAATACAATGGCCATTATTAGCTTGGTGTGCTCCATTTTAGGGTTGATTGGGTTTTTACCCATCATCGGCTCAATTATTGGTATATTGACGGGCAACAAGGCCAAAACCGAGATTTTAAATAGCGCTGGCACACAATCGGGTGATCAAATTGCACGTGGTGGTGTCATTGTAGGGTGGATTGGCCTTGCGTTATGGGGAATCTTGTTACTGTGTATCTGTGGTTTTCTGGCTTTGGGAATGGGAGCCGCCATTTTTAGCAGCAACGGGCCTTAGAAAATTAAGATGATTTTGTGATTACAAAAGCACGATCCCAAGGTTGTTGTAAACAACCTTGGGATCGTGCTTTTGGCGACAAATTATTTTAAGAAACGCTGGCGTAAGCAGCGCTTTAGTTTGTCCGCAGATATTCTCGAATCATCAATGCTGCCGTTGCCCCTTCGCCAGCGGCGCTAGCTGCTTGTTTGGTGCTACCTTTACGCACATCACCTGCCGCAAATACTCCGGCCATACTGGTTTCTAAATTTGTGCTTGTCATTAAAAAACCGACTTCGTCGCGTTTAATTTCGGCAGGCAACCATGCGCTATTGGGTTGCAACCCAATAAATACAAACACGCCAGCAGGATGAATAATTGCTTCTTCGTCTGTCTTGCGGTTTTTGATATTAACCGTGTTGAGTTTACCATTGCCACTAAATGATTTCACCTCAACATCGGTTAGTACTTTGATTTTGGGGTTATCGGCAAGGTTATCGGCAACCACTTTGCTGGCTGAAAGTGCCTCGCCACGCGCCAAAATTGTCACTTTCTCAACAAACCGCGCCAAAAACAGGCTTTCTTCACCGGCACTGTTACCACCGCCAACCACTACCACTTCTTTGCCTTTATAAAACGGGCCATCACAAGTGGCACAAAAATGAATACCTGCGCCGATAAAATCAGACTCGCCCGGTACATTGAGCCGACGATATTTTGAGCCAGTGGCGATAAGAACAGCCCGGGTGCCATATTCATTGCCATCGGCTGTTTTGACATAGCGGCTTTCATCCTCGGCACGAATGCCAATTACTTCTTGTGCCTTTAGCATTTCCACGCCAAAACGGGCGGCTTGGCGGCTTAAACGCTCGGCAAATTCTGCCCCACTAATGCCATCGGGAAAGCCGGGGAAATTGTCGAGTCGCTCAGTGATAGCGGCTTGACCACCCAAGTTCGCTTTTTCGATCACTAACACATTCATGCCTTCACGTGCCCCATACAATGCAGTGGTTAGGCCAGTTGGGCCACCGCCAATGATGATGAGGTCGTAATAGCTCATCTTAGCTTGGGTTTGCAGGCCAAGCTTTTGGGCCAGTTGGGCGTTGCTTGGCTCAACCAAAATTGAGCTATCTTCAAACACAATCGTTGGGATGATACGTTTACCGTTGTTGACGCTTTCGACATAGGTTTGATATTCGGTTTGTTGCTCAATATCGATCCATGTGTAGTGAATACGTTGCTCGCCCAAAAATTGCTTGGCGCGAGTGCAATCGGGGCACCATGTTGCGCCATATACAGTTATTTTTTCCATAATTTAGTTCCTGATGTGGGTTAGTCGTAGCATAGTTAAGACTTTTTACGTCATTTATAAAAATATAAAAAATGAGTAGATTCTCATTTGGTAAGACCATTTATTTTTTTGATGGCTTGTCGGAGATCAAAGATATAAGTGCCAAATGCCGCTTTTGTCGGCATAGCGTAGCCAATACCGACAAAGGCGATGTAGGGTGTTCAGCGAAAATCTGCTGCATGATCTTATTTGAAGCGGTTTAAAATGCTGATCATTATGTCTACCACTGCCCCAATTGAGCATTTGAGCATGACGGGATAAAGGTTTCTCGTAAGGTAAATATCGGCCCAGCAAAAGTATTAGGTATTAGTGCAAAATCGACCATGCCCAACATTAACAACCCGGGGATGAAGCTATGAAATGCGTTGCCTAAGGCCACCGTTGCTAGGTCAATTACGGTCATACATAGCCATTTAACCCAACCTTGCATTTGCTGCTTCGCTTTTTCGATGGCACTGCTGCCAATATCGGTAGGCGCCAGCTTAATATGAAGGCGATCAAAATGGCTTGTAAATCGAAGGTTACATGCGGGTGCTTTTGCTAACGCATCGCTCACAAAGCTCACCGCCAAGCCCCAACAATAAGGAAATAAGGATAAAAATAGCGTAGCGTTGTCGCCTTTGCACATTAAAAAAACAAGCCATGATAGCGAGTGTATCGCACTCTAAAAAAAGGCTACAATCGCCCTATGAGCAAAGAAAATCTCTCTCCCGCATGGGCAGTCGCGTTCGACATTGCCATCGATCACGGCGAAGGCAGCTATTTGTATGACACCGCAGGCAAGCGTTATCTTGACTTTACCAGTGGCATTGGCGTAACCAACACTGGTCATGCCCACCCACGCATTGTCAAGGCCATTCAAGATCAAGCCGCAAAACTCATTCACGGCCAAATTGGCGTTGGTAAGGCCCAATGTGTACTTGACCTAACCGATGAATTGATGACTATTTTGCCAAAACAGCTTGACATGTTTCACTTTGGCAATAGCGGGGCCGAGGCGGTTGAGGCGGCAGTGAAGTTGGCCAAACAAGTGACAGGACGCACCAACATAATTGCATTTGAAGGCTCATTTCACGGGCGCACCCACATGACAATGGCGATGACCAAGAGCAAGACCAGCTACAGTATAAAATATCAGCCCTTGCCTTCAGGCGTGTTTAGCAATCCTTATGCCCATTGTTATCACTGCCCTATTGCCAAGCGCACCATGAGCGACCAAGCCCGCGCCGAATTGAGCGCCAGTTGTCCTGATGATGGCGGGGCCTGTTGTGGTTGGCCGCTTGAACAATTGCATTTTTTACTCAAGACCCAATCGGCCCCTAGCGAAACTGCTGCCATTGTGGTTGAGCCATTGTTGGGTGAAGGTGGCTATGTGGCCCCACCTGCCAGTTTTTTGCGTGGGCTACGCGAGATTTGTGACCACTATGGCATTTTGTTGGTGTTTGATGAAATTCAGACTGGTTTTGGCCGAACCGGCAAATGGTTTGCAATGGAGCATTATGATGTGTTGCCCGATGTCGTGATTATGGCCAAAGGTTTGGCTTCGGGTATGCCCATCAGTGGCATCGCTGCTAACCACAAGGTAATGGGCAGTTGGTCCCCCGGCTCACACGGTGGCACTTATGCCCCCAATGTGGTGTGTGCTGCTGCTGGTGTCGAGACTATTCGCGTGATGCGTGATGAAAAGATTGTAGAAAATGCGGCAGCACGTGGGGCACAATTGCGCAAAGGCTTGCTTGATCTTAAAAAAGAGTTTGGGCAAATTGGTGATGTGCGCGGCCTAGGCTGCATGGTTGGCACTGAATTTGTCAAGCCAGATGGCTCGCCCGATGCCGCCACCATGAATAAGGTCAACCAATATTGCACTGAGCATAATTTGCTCATGCTCACTTGTGGCAGCTATAGCAATGTTATCCGCTGGATCCCGCCCTTGGTTGTGACTGAGCAGCAAATTGATGAATCATTGAAAATTTTTGCAGCGGCTTTAGATTCGGTAGCCTAAAACAAATTTTGAGTTAGATCCCAAGACATAATGTCAAGATTTTGAAATGGCCTTTGCTGGCATGGGTACAGCCCACGCCAACAAAGGCCATTTCAAAATCTTGATTAAAATATATTTGGATTGACAATTTTATAAAAAACTGTTGCAAATATAATATCTTCGTGGCCAATATTGTGGCAAAAGTTTTACTTTGTTTGCCCTCCAGCTAAAAATCTATCCTAAGTCTGACTCGTTTCGTTGCACTTACGATAGTTTGCATTGCAAGAATACTAGATAGTTGTTTTTTTAAAATAGCTAAGTATTTACGAGCTAGTTTAAAACTTTGCAGCAAATAGCATGATAACGCCAAATTGCTTGTTTATAAGACCGGAACACCCACTTCACTTGTTGGTGAATGAACATGATGTCACACGCGCAGCCTATGCTGTTGCCCGTGAATCATTACCACTTTATTCCCATTTAAAAAGCCCACATCATTTTACTTTCCCTCAACTCGCCGCTTGTGTGCTTATCGGCAGCTACTATAGCATGAGCTATCGTGAATTGATGATTTGGCTGAGCAAAAGAGAACGTGAGCAGGTACGCCAAATTCTTGAGTTGGGTCGCCGTATTCCCGATGCCAGCACATTATCGCGGGTGGCAAAACGTATAAATGAGCAACTGAATGTGATGGGTGAATCGATGCGCCGCAAGATGATTTTCGGTGAGCGCGATGTCGTTTCAACCGAAACCGATGAATTGTTGGCTTGTAATTAGGCTTGGCAATACCATAAAAAATATATGATGATTTAATTCTGTTGGTGAAGGTAAGGGCAAGTCATGCATTGCTCTTACCTTCACTCATTTAAAGTGTAAACATTATTTTGAAAATCGTGGTGAGATAATCCTCACCCAATGAGAACACTTGTTTCACTGGATATTGAAACCACAGGTATTGATGCAGAACGCGATGCGATTCTTGAAATTGGCGTGGTAAAGTTTTGTGGCAATGAGATCATCGAAGAATGGTCGTCTATTGTTAACCCCAATCGCGATATCCCCCCTAAAATTATCGAGCTAACAGGCATTACCGCCGAAATGGTGCGCACCGAAGGCATTGGGCTGTGGGATGCGTTGCGCGAAACCCAACGGGTAGTTGGCAGTACCCCCATCATTGGGCATAATATTCAGTTTGATCTGGCTTTTTTACGCAAACAGCGCCTTTTTACCACTAACGACAGCATCGACACTTTTGAATTGGCGAGCATCTTAGTGCCGCACGCAGGGCGTTATTCACTTTCATCATTGGGCAAGGCTTTGGGTATTGATATCGGTGATTCGCACCGAGCGTTAGATGACGCACGCACGGCTTTTCATCTGTATGCCAAAATATTTGAGCGTGCAGTTGAATTGCCGAATGATGTGCTAGAAGAAATAACCCGCCATGCCGAAAAATTGGCGTGGCCGCTGGCAAATTTTTGGCACGAAGCACTAGAGGCACAATCGCGCGGGGTGTTTTCGACCACACCCGGGGCACAATTTAAACGTATTCAGGGGCAAAAGACCCCAGTCTCACCTGCTGCGCAATTGCGGCGACAAGCTTTGCGTAACGCTAAATCGCTTAAACCGAATGAGACAGTGGTGGTGTTGAATGTGGATGAAGTGGCGCAAGTATTATCGCCGGGTGGGGCTTTTTCGCAAATGTTGCCTGGTTTTGAAGCACGCACGCAGCAAGTTGAGATGATGCGCAAAGTGACCCAAGCTTTTAATGATGGCGATAAGTTTTTGATTGAGGCGGGAACTGGTACGGGTAAAAGTTTGGCCTACCTTATTCCATCGATGTTATGGGCGCGGCAAAATGGCGAGCGTGTTGTGATTAGCACCAACACCATTAACCTACAAGAACAATTGGCCGACAAAGATGTGCCGATGGTGATTGAGGCGCTTAAGGGCAAATTTTTGCCAGCAGACGCCAATTTTGCCGATGATGATGGCCCAAGGCCAGACAACCTGATGGGTGGGGCTGAATTGCGAGCGGCGGTGATGAAAGGTAAGGGCCGCTATGTTTGTCAGCAACGGGTGCTTGATTTGCGCAAGGCTGGCCCGCGCACGCTAGATGAAGCGCGGTTGCTGACCAAAATTTTGATCTGGTTGCCAAGCACGGTGACAGGTGACGCGGACGAATTATTTTTTCCGGCACCGGGTGAACGTGCCGTATTTTCGCATTTGTCGGCCCAAAGCCCAGCCTGTAATGCCAATACATGCAGTGCCAGCGATTGCTTTTTTTATCAAGCGCGGCGTTTAGCCGAAAGTGCGCATGTGGTGATTGTGAATCATGCGCTGTTGTTGGCCGATATTGCGGTTGAAAACCGTGCTTTGCCTGAGTATAACTATTTGGTGTTAGATGAAGGGCATCATATGGAGGCCGCTGCCACTGATTCACTGACCTATACAATGGATCGTGATACGATGCTGCGCGAATTTGATGATTTGGCACGGCCTGCCGGTGGGCGCGGCAAACCCAGTGGCTTATTGCCCGAAATTGCTGGGCGCTGCAAACAAGCCTTGCCAGTGCAAGATAGCGCCAAGGTTGAACATGCCTGCAATTTGATTGGGGATCAGGTGCAACGGGCTGCCCATGGATTGGAGGTGTTTTTTGCCCAAGCCTCCGACTTTTTGGGTAATTTATTGGCCGCCGATGCGGGTGAATATGCCCAAAAATTGCGTATTACCCGCGCCACGCGTAATTCGGGCGGTTGGCCGCGGGTTGAATTGGCTTTTGATAATTTTTATAAAGAGCTGACCATTATTGTTAAGAGCTTGCATGCTTTGATGGTGGCGCTGAATGAAGAGGCCGAAAATATTGATGGGTTTGAATTGCAATTGGCGCGTATGACGGGCATGATTCGCTTTTTTACTGAGGCCAGTGAACAATTGCATCATTTGATCTTAAAACCGAGCGATGATCGTATTTATTGGGCCGAGGTCGAGGCTCCGCGCTATGGGCGCGGCAGCATTGGCAGCCGTATTCGTGCACCCGGCTCAGCAACGGCAGCAGTAAATAATGCGCGGGTGCGCTTGTTCACCGCGCCGTTGCACATTGGCCCGCTGATGTTGGAGCAAGTGTGGAAGAAAAAGAAAAGCGTGGTGTTGACCAGCGCTACGATGCGCACAGCAACAGCAATGACGCGCAACCAACCTACTTTTGATTACATTCAAAACCGCTTAAGTGCCCACGATACCGATACGTTGGCGGTTGGGTCGCCATTCGACTATAAAACATCGGCCTTGGTGTATGTGGTCAGCGATATGCCCGAACCTAATCAGGCTGGGTATCAACCGGCGCTTGAGCGGGCGCTAATTGAGTTGTTTCGGGCTTCGCAGGGGCGTGGCATGGCCCTATTTACCAGCCATTCGGCCCTTAAAATGACGGGCAAGGTAATTGGCCCTGAATTGCAAAAATATGGTATTACGATCTTTGAGCAATCTGAGGGCACATCACGCCGCGCTTTGCTCGAGCAATTTCGGGCTGCCGAGAAGGGTGTGTTGCTCGGAACCCGTAGTTTTTGGGAGGGTGTCGATGTGCAGGGTGAACAACTAAGTGCCCTTGCCATTTGCAAATTACCCTTCGATGTACCGACTGATCCGATTATTGCAGCCCGTTCAGAAACCTTTCAAGATTCGTTTAATGAATATTCCATTCCTGAAACAGTGTTGCGTTTTCGGCAAGGCTTTGGGCGTTTAATTCGTAGCAAGACTGACCGTGGCGTTGTGGCGGTGCTAGATCGACGCGTTATTAGCAAAGGTTATGGCGCGGCATTTTTAAATGCTTTGCCCAGCCCCACTATTCGACGTGGGCCAACCACAGCTTTGGGGCAACATGTGGCCGAGTGGTTAAAGCCGCCGGTGGGTTAATTCGTAAGGGTATGTTTGTATAGCATTTTTGCCAATTTCGCAACACACCCTACAGCAAAGCTGTAGGGTGTGTTGCAAAATTGGTATACACTTATGTAATATGGCTAATATGCATCATACGCTGCATCGCGGTGATATTGCTAAGCACCGCCAATAGCCATATCATAATGACCGCTGCGAACGGAAACAAGCCACTGGCAAACAAACCGACTGCCAATAATACAAAGCGCCCAAAACGGCTAAACAAGCCAACTTCACCATGTAACCCCAAAGACTCGGCTTTGGCGCGGCAATAACTCACCATAATTGAGCCGACGACCGCAAAGAAAGTTATGAGCACTGAGATATGGTCATTTAAACTTAAAAAATACCATGCCAAGCCAAGCAACAAAGCCGATTCGGCGTAGCGGTCGAGGGTTGAATCCCAAAATGCGCCAAATTTACCTTGGGTGCCAGTTTTGCGTGCCAATGGGCCATCAAGACCGTCGAGTGGCATTGCTAGGCACGTCATCACAAACCCACCCCACGCCAAATAACTATTGGCAATTAGCAAACCAGCAACACAATTGAGCACCAGCCCAATAAACGTGAGGGTGTTTGGGTTAAAGCGCCAACGAGCTAATACGCTCACAATGGGATCGACAATAAATTGAAGACGAGAGCGTAAAAAAGGTTCCATAAACTATTAAAGTGTATCAGCATTCAAGAGACGTTTTAGGATAAAGTATCCATCAAAACACACAATCGCATTATAATTCCTAAGCAAATGTTGATGTATGTCTAGCCAAATTGAAGATCATGCGTTAGATGAGGGTTACTGGCGAACATTATTACAAGATGTTGATCGTACGACGAGTTGCTCTTTCTTATATACGCCACCGCTTTACCCGCCTGCGTTATGGGAGCATGAGCCAACGTGTTACGTGGCGAATGTTGACCAACGGAGCGAAGAAGATATGTTGGCCTTAAAAAGGATGGTGAAACCTTTAACAACCCAAGACTTGTTGATGCAGTTGTGTGTTGGCGACATTAGGTTGGGTCGGGTGAATAAGGTGACAGCCTTTGGGGCTTTTGTCGATTTGGGTGGCTATGATGGCTTGCTGCGTGTCAGTGAATTATCATGGCGACATATTGACCATCCCCGTGATGCTGTAATGCTAAACCAGCACGTGCAAGTGTATGTGATGAGTGTTGACACACAAACACAACGAGTAGCGCTTAGCCTTAAACGCACCAAACCTGACCCTTGGGTTGGCATTGAACAACGCTATAAACCAGGGCAAGTGGTAAGTGGGCTGGTAGCAAACATTGTCGATTATGGTGCATTTGTGCAGGTCGAAGAAGATTTAGAGGGGTTGATTTACGCGAGTGAATTAGGTGAAGGTAATTTTTTGCACCCGCGCAGTGTTTTAAAGTTTGGTGAACGTGTGCATGCCTATGTTTTAAGTGCCGATGCCATGACACGGCGTTTGGCGCTCACGCTAAAATTTACCCTTAAATCATTTTTGTCAGTATCAATACCGTTGCCCATTTACCTGTGAATTTCATGGGTGAAGAAAATTATTTAGTACAGAACAGATTCCAAGTTGATAAAAGGTTTTGCCGATTTCAGTATCTCTCCTCCAAGCCATGCTTGGAGGAGAGATACTGAAATTGGCCTTTCATCTTTTAGGAATTTGCTTTATTTAACGATTGTTATGTCAGATACACATCCTATTATGATTGCTGGGGTTAAGCGAGACCTGCCGTTAATGACAGTTGCACCCGGAGTTCGGATCGCCGTGCTGAATATTTTGGGTGATACCGAATTGGTGCAAGCGGCGGCCAAGGCGTTAGCAAAATTAATTCCTGCTCAAGCCGAAATCTTTGTAACTGCCGAGGCCAAAAGTATTCCATTGGCACATGCCCTAGCCGTTGAGGTGGGGCTTTTGCGTAACACGGCGATGCCCTACGTGGTATTGCGCAAAACCTATAAACCTTATATGGGTGATGCCATCTCAGCCGAAACCTTGTCTATCACAACCGGCAAACCCCAAACACTGTATTTAGATGCCAAAGATCGCGAACTCATTGCAGGCAAAAAAGTCATTGTGTTAGACGATGTAATTAGCACAGGCAGCACTTTGCAAGGGATGCGCTTAATTTTGCAAAAAGCCAATGCCGAAGTGATTGGCGATGCCGCTATTTTGACCGAAGGCGACCGCGCTAAATGGTCACATATTATTGCACTTGGTCATTTGCCGGTTTTTGTAGATTAACTATAAAGAACAACACGGTTTTATCTGGCGTTTTGCTTTTTGTGTGTCTGCTACACTATCCAACTAAATGGATGCACTTATACAGCGCATTATGCGCGATGGTCGTAATCTCGGTAATGGGATTTTGAAGGTTGATGGGTTTATCAATCACCAAGTTGACCCGGTGTTGATGCAAGCTTGTGGTGAAGCACTGGCACAACGGTTTGCCCATGTGGGCGCACAAAAGATATTGACGGCTGAAATTTCAGGCATTGCACCAGCAGTGATGACGGGGGCATTTCTAGGCTTGCCAGTGGTGTATGCTCGCAAAAAGAAACCCGTCACCATGCCAACCAAGGTTTATCATACCCAAGCCCCATCTCACACCAAAGGCGTGATGGTTGATTTGATCGTGTCGTCAGAGTTTGTTCATATGGGTGAGCGCATTTTAATTATTGATGACTTTTTGGCCACCGGTTTAACCACCGAGGGTTTGGTGCGGCTGGTGCAACAAGCCGAAGCCCAATTGGTTGGCATTGGGGCATTGGTTGAAAAGCAATTTGAAGGTGGGCGGGCATTGTTGGCGCAATATGGCGTGCCTATTGAAACGCTTGCGACCATCGTCAATATGGATGATGGCAAGATTGCCTTGTAATGATTAAATGTTGGCAACAATAATTCACACATCATGGTTTAATAGCTTGCTCCCATGATTTCATGTCGTTCACTTCTCACAGTTATAAGCAAAAGCACTTTGGTGCTGATGGTGGTTAACTTGCCGAGTCGGCTTATTTATGCACGCCACAGTGTTGTGCCAGCACCGCTGACCCAATTGCGACTAACAGTCGATTATGTGCTCGATTCATCGCCCACCATCAGCAGCCAAAGCAGCCTGGTGTTGCCAGCCAACACCGTTTTACCCATTATTGAGCAAGTAATGGGCACAACTTATGGCAAAAATAATAACGTGGTATGGTTTTGTACGATGGGGGGTGATGTGCATTCGTCTTACGTGCAGTTGGTGGATAACCGCCCGAATGTGCCTGTCTTGGTGACCGATGCCCACGCCAAGTTTGGGGCCGAGGTCACTGTGCTTTATGTCGGCATTTTAGCCCAGCCAAATCGTTCGGCCAAGGTAAATTATTCGGCTTATTACAGCTCGGTTTATCGCGTGGTCGATGTGGTGCAAACTGCTAACGAATGGTGGTATCGAATTAGTGATGGGGTGCGTGGGGGCGGTTATATGCCGGCCTATCCCTTGTGGCACTTTGCCCTTGCCGGGTTAGCCTCCATTTCTGCCAATATTAACGCCGCTAATAAACGACTAGATGTTGATTTGTGCACCCACTTGGTGATGGTCTTTGAACATAATCGCGCTGTTTATCAGGCCAAATGTGTCAGTGGTGAGCGGGTGGCAAACAAATATACGTCAGCGGGTAGCTATAGCATCATTCAAAAAGTGATAACCACGCATATGCGTGGCGCTCAAGGCCGAGCCGATGCCTATGATTTACCGAGTGTGCCTTTTCTAAATTACTTCACCAATTTGGGGATTGCTTTTCATGAATCTTATTGTCATTTTGATCGGGGTGCTTGCCGTACACACGGCTGTATTAATTTGAGCGGTGCTGATGCATTAGAGGTGGCGCCGGAGCACCCTACGTGCCAATGTGGTGGCGGCGCGGTAATATGCTATCCGCAGCCGCCCCGGCATATTGGCACGTGGGGTGTGATTCATGATATTGATAAATAAAATATATTTCTACCGATTTCACCCTATTTACCACGGTTGTAGATCGTAGTAGAGATGGCAAAATCAGTATTGATTTTGTTTCATCTGTAAATTTTGCAAAAAAATGGACTGTATTGTTATTCTTGATTTTGGTTCGCAATATTCA
Source organism: Chloroflexota bacterium (assembly GCA_018969115.1). GTDB lineage: Bacteria > Chloroflexota > Anaerolineae > J036 > Brachytrichaceae > AQU-03. The sequence continues at coordinate 23,010 of JAGWYZ010000031.1, forward strand.
CAACTGATTGCGCGGCGCGTGCGCGAAGCCAAAGTATATTGTGAGCTATTCCCACACGATGCGCCTGCCAACAAAATAGTGGCGTTAAACCCTCGCGCCATTATTCTTTCGGGTGGGCCAAACTCGGTTTATGACATTGGTGCGCCAACTTTGCCCGACTATGTTTTGGCACTGGGGGTTCCGGTGTTGGGCATTTGTTATGGCATGCAATTATTGGCGCGGGTGCTGGGTGGGCATGTGGCAGGGTCTGCCACCCGTGAATATGGCCGAGCGCGATTGACGCGCACAGCGCCCTCTCGTTTGCTGGGCCTTGGTGAACTGCCGAGCGCATTTAATGTGTGGGCCAGTCACGGCGATAAAGTTGAGGCGTTGCCGCCCGGCTTCAGCGCAACTGCCCAAACTGCCGATTGCCCGATTGCTGCGATGGAAAACCCAGCCCATGGGATTTATGCCTTGCAGTTTCACCCCGAAGTGAATCATACTGAACATGGCACGGTTTTATTGCAATCGTTTTTACGAGTGGCCGGGGTAAAGGCCTCGTGGACAGCTGACTCGATGGTGGAGGCAGCAGTCGCCAAAATTCGTGAACAGGTGGGCGATGGGCATGTGATTGCGGGTGTGAGCGGCGGGGTCGATTCAGCGGTGGCGGCGGCATTGGTGCATCGCGCCATTGGCGACCAATTAACCTGTATTTATGTCGATAACGGCATGATGCGGGCGGGTGAATCGGAAACGGTAGTGCAAACTTTTCGTGACAACTTGGGGGCGCATTTGGTGGCGGTGAATGCCGCCGAAGATTTTATTGAGGCGCTGAGCGGGGTGACTGACCCCGAACAAAAACGCAAAATTATCGGCGAAAGATTTATTCGTACTTTCGAGAATGCCATCAGCACCAACAAAAATGCTGGCTTTTTGTGCCAAGGTACCATTTACCCAGATGTGATTGAATCACGCGGGCCAGAACGACAAAGCGCCGCCAAGATCAAGAGTCATCATAATGTGGGCGGTTTACCTGCCGACATGAAATTTAAGCTAGTCGAGCCATTGCGTTTTTTGTTTAAAGATGAAGTGCGGGCAGTTGGCACAGAATTAGGACTCCCTGATTCATTGGTGTGGCGGCAGCCGTTTCCCGGCCCGGGTTTGGCAGTGCGCTGTCTTGGGGCGATCACGTGGGAGCGATTGGCGACTTTGCGGGCTGCTGACAAGATTGTGACCGATGAATTGGGCGCGGCGGGCTTATTACGCGGGGCGGGTGCAACCTCGCAAGCGTTTGCGGTGTTGTTGCCGGTGCGTTCGGTGGGGGTAATGGGCGATGGGCGCACTTATCACGAAACATGCGCCATTCGTGCTGTCACCACCGATGATTTTATGACCGCCGATTGGGCTAAATTGCCCTATGATTTACTTGCCCGCATTTCGAGCCGTATTGTCAATGAGGTGTCGGGCATCAATCGTGTGGTTTATGACATCACAAGTAAGCCACCAGCCACGATTGAGTGGGAGTAATGGTTTAGCTTAGAATTGAGATATCTGTTATGGTAAAACTCATTATTCTGTTTAAAAAACCACCCACAAACGAGATCGAATCGTTTGAGAATGTGTTCTCGCAAAGCTATGTGCCGTTTATTAACAAAGTGCCCAATTTGCTGAGGGCTACTGTCACTCGCACCATTGGCGCCCCAAGAGGTGAGGCTGCTTATTACCTCATTCACGAGCTGTTTTTTAACGACTTTGCCACGCTGACCCAATCACTCAATACACCGCAAGGCCGCGAAGCTGGCGAGCGGTTGATGGGGTTTGCGCGTGATCTTATTACCCTGATGTATGCCGAAACGTGGGAGGAGCCAATTCAGCATGGCACTTAGTGCGCGTCCTTAAATACGTATTTACAGCTACGCAACAGAAATAAATACCGGAATCAGCCAGCAAAATCTGTCTCATTTTGAAAGAAGCAAGATGATGGCGAACTGGCGTCTTTAGTGCTCTATGACTGAAGTCGCTCCTAAAGTTTTCGTCGATTGCCCGCCTATGCAGACAGAAATTGCGTCCCCCTTCGGGGATGCTCGGCGAAGCTTTTAGGGACGATTCTGAGTCGTCCCAAATATTTTTTGATTGACCTGAGAGACGTGTCCCAAGCGTTGAAATGGATTGCCAATAAGCCAATAACGTTCGCCATTGGCGAGGGTAACATAACGACGCACCCGTTGGGCAACTGCCTCTGGGACATTGGGATGTTGCTCGACATGAAAAACCACCTCAAGCTGCGAGGTGTAACACCAAATAGCCTTGATGCGGGCGCTGATGTCGGCTTCAGATAAAGCGACTGTGTGGGCAGTTTTACCACGCATTTCAGCACGAGATAACACATCGTCTTTTTCGGCATAGGGGAAGTCTTCGTAATAAGACAATGGAATACCCCATTCTGCAAACACGGCCTCGGCGCTATGGCGGGTAATGACATGGTCGATATGCCCGCCCAAGGCTAAGGGCACAATGCCGATTAGTGCGTGTTTATCTTGGTTGTGGGTTAAATCGGTTAGAAGGGCGTGTAGGCTCGCTTGTAACTGTTGGCCTTGAGTTGCAAAATCAGCAGGTATGACTTGCCCACCCATAAAATTTTCTAAGTAATAGGGGTTGCCATCGGCATCGTAGCGATAGATGGCATCGGGCAGATTAAGATGCACGGCCTGTGCCCCCAATAAGTTACAGGCGCGGGTGTCTTCGGCGCGGCGGGCAATATAGGGTTGATCGCCTAAGCGCCATTCGGTATCGTGAATGCGTAGGGCAGTGGGCGAAAGTTGTGCGCGTGGTGGGGCATCGGCGCTGCAAACACTTACAATGACGGTTTTGCGCCCGGCCTGCACACATTGATGTACAAACCCACCACACGATAAAGTGACATCATCGAGATGAGGAGAAATGAAGATGACCATTTTCATCATACATCATACGCTATTTCTAATGTCGGATCGTGACGGGTGTGCCTAAATCGGCCCATTGATATAGCGTGGCGGCATCGTTAGTACGCAACACCACACAGCCATATGAGGCTGGTTGCCCAATTGAGTTTTCCCACATTACTTCCCCATTTTCGGTGATGGGCACGGCGTGTATGCCATTTTCGTATCTGCCAACATTATAAATGCCGAGCCAACTTGGCATCCAAATGCGCCAAGCCGAACCCCAAGCATGATCGATACGGGTTTTAACCCGATAGTTGCCTGGCAACGTTTCGCGCCCAGCCTGACCTGTGCTGACGGGGAAAGTATAAATTTGTGCTCCATTTTCATAAACATACATGCGTTGTTGACTCATACTGACATAAATGCTTTTGTTTTTGCTT
>JAGWYZ010000299.1 GCA_018969115.1 Chloroflexota bacterium
AATTGACAAAATAGGTGCCATGGCATTGATAAATAACCCAGCTAAGGGCGGGGTCAAGGCCATCAGGCCTTGCAGAGTGTTAAATGTGCCAATGTAAATGGCGCGTTGGGCCGGCGGGGCGATTTCGAGGGTGTAATTGAGAAAGCCTAGCACCATCGAATGCCCGACCACCCCATTAAACGCCATCACCACCACAAACAAACCAAGGGCGAGCGCCGGAAATTGGTCGGCAATCGCGGGCACAACAGCCACAATAAAGGCCAAGAATGGGGCTAGAAATTGCGCGATAGCAGCCAACTGCATGACACGGCGTGAGCCAGCACGATCTGCAATCCAGCCAAATGCCGCCAGCCCCACAATAGAGCCACTCGTTAGGGCTAGATTAAGGGTCGCGGTAGATGAATCGGGCAAGTTGAGCCGCTGTTGAATAAAAACGATATAAAACGTGGCTGCCATAAATTCAAAGGCCGTAAATAGCCGCACAACCAGTGTGCGCCGAAAAACTTGATCTGAACGCACGGCTTTCCACAACAATTTGCTGAATTTTTCGGTCAGCTCAGCCTCAGTTTTGTGCACCACTTCGCCATCTTTTTCGCGCACAAACAAAATGCCGATCCACGATAACAAGAAGCAAGCCCATGCAATGCCAATCACAGCCGCATAATTGAGCGGAAAAGGCAAACCATCTGCCGAAAAAATAGGGGCGATGACAAAGACACCCGCCGCCAAGCCTAATAATGACGACGCCAGTTGCGCCCCAGCAAATACGCGGCTACGTGCCCGCGCCGATAGGTTTCGGCTAAGCATATCAAACCACGCGACCGTTGCCAACGCATCGGCACTAGAAAAAATAAGCACCGCCAAAATAAGCAACCATACCGTTAAATTAGGCGATTTGGCTTGCGTAAACGCGATCCACAATGCAATAAAAAAATAAGTTTGTCGCCCAATTAGACCGGGAATGACCACATAGGGCTTCATTTTGGTTTTGCCATGCAAAAAGTGCGCCACGAAGAGTTGCGGCAACGCCCAACCGGCTGACCATGCCGGTGAAATAAGCCCAATCAAAAAATTATCGGTAGTGAGGCGCGAGGCCAACGCCACTAAAATCGTCGTGACTGGTGCAAAATAAGTGCCGAGGTTGAAAAAGTGAATATCGGCAATATAGGCAAATAGGTTTCGACGGGTGTCGATACGCGCCGGCTCAGGCAGGAGTGCAGTCGTAGGGGAATCGTTGGGTTCAATTTTTGTAATGCTTTCCACAAATTGTTGTATCATAGTCCGCTGATTTTGCAAACCATAAACCAGAATGCCAAAACCTTTGCGGAGAAAGCACTCGCCCGCGCATCGGGTAATGCCAGTGTTTCTACCGGTCAAATTGTCGATGTCACGCCAGACGCAGTGCTAAGCCATGATAACACTGCCGCGATTTGGAAACTTTTTAAGCAATTAGGCGTGTCAAATGTCAAATATCCAGACCGTCTGCGCATCACTCTTGACCATGCCGCGCCAGCACCCGCTACCCAACACGCCCAAAATCATGCCGAAGTGCGGCGTTTTGTGGCAGAGCAAGGTATAAAGCACGCATTTGAGGTCGGGCGTGGCATTTGTCATCAAGTTTTGAGCGAAGAAGCGTTGGTGTTGCCCGGCCAAACAATTTTGGGAGCAGATAGCCATACCACGCATTATGGTTGGATGGGGGCATTTGGGGCCGGCGTTGGACGTAGTGAAGTAGCAGCATTGTGGGCCACAGGCGAGTTGTGGTTGCGCGTGCCCGAAGCCATGCAAATTGAATTAACCGGCAAATTTCGGCCTGGGGTCACAGCCAAAGATTTTTGTTTACAACTCATTGGTAATTTGGGCGCAGATGGTGGTTTATATCAATCGATTGAGTTTTGCGGCCAGGGTGTTGCACAAATGAGCTTAAATGACCGCATGACCATCCCCAACATGATGGCAGAGTTTGGGGCTAAAAACGCTTATTTGCCACCCGATGAAACCGTTTTTGCCTATTTATCGGCCCGTTTAGCAAAGCGGCTAGGCGGCACAGTCGAAAACTATTTGCCACAATTGCAAACACAGGCTATCTATGCCGATGCTGATGCTGCTTATCACTCTCGTCATCACTTTGATTTGTCAGCCTTTGAACCTATGGTCGCCCAACCCCATCGGGTTGATAATGTCGTCCCCGTCAGCCAATTAAAAGGCATTCGAGTGCACCAAGCCTTTATTGGCACATGCACAAATGGTCGGCTAGAAGACATTGCCGCTGCATGTGAGGTCTTGCGCGGTAAAAAAGTGGCAGCTGGAACCCGTTTATTGATAATTCCAGCTTCGTCCCAAGTATTACGCGAGGCAACGACACTCGGCTATATCGGGGATCTGTTAGACGCTGGAGCGATGATCGGCATCCCTAGCTGTGGACCATGCATGGGCAATCATATGGGGGTTCCAGCTTCGGGTGAGGTGACGATCAGCAGTGCCAACCGCAATTTTAAGGGACGCATGGGTACACGCGATAGCGAAATTTATTTGGCATCGCCAGCCGTCGTTGCAGCCAGTGCTTTAGCGGGCGAAATTTGCGCCCCATAACATGCTATTTAATCCTGCCAAAGTATCTCTCGATAGTTCGGACACCCAAAAGATGTGATGTAATGTCGAAATTACTATGTGACGTTTGGTATTAGGGGCTTTGTGCCCCTAATACCAAACGTCACATAGTAATTTCAACGAAAATGTGTTTTATTTACAATAGTTTTGCTAAAATATGCAACGCTTATAAATCGGAGGAGTTTTTGAATAAAGCTATTTTATGGCAACCTAAGGTCAGATCTGCCTTAGCGTTACTTTTGTTGATATCGCTGTTGGTTAGTGCCAATATCACATCCCCATTTACCAATGCCGTAACCAAGCACGCGCAAGATGACACTAGCACAGTTTATTTGCCCGTGTTAGCCAAATTAAAAGGCCTGGGTTCAATTATTGGGGTCGAGTATCAATCAAGTGCATTTGACCAAACCTTTATCAAACTGGTAGTGGGGGCAAATTTAAGTTTTGTGCGCAGCAATAATAATGCAATTCTTTGGTCTGATATCGAGCCAGATGAAGGTAGCTACAATTTTGATGCACAATCACTGAGAGAAGCTGAATTATTTTGGGCTTTGGCCAATAATAATGATGTAAAGGTAATTCAAATTGTGCGTAGTACGCCCTATTGGGCACGCAAATACGGCGGTGGCGCATCTGATTGTGGCCCAATTGCCCAAGCCAAATTTCAAGCATTTGCCAATTTTATGTATCAAATGGTAAGGCGTTATAGCCAAGCACCCTATAATATTAAGTATTGGGAGATCGGTAATGAGCCAGATGGCTCGATCAGCATAAGCAACCAAGTCTTTGGTTGTTGGGGCGAACCATCTGACCGCAACTATTATGGCGGGGCCTATTATGGCGAAATGTTAAAGGTGGTTTACCCAAGTATTAAGGCTGCTGACCCCAGCGCAAAAGTGTTAACAGGTGGGTTATTGCTCGATTGTGACCCACGCAATCCACCACCCGGCAAAGATTGCACAGCCGCGCGATTTATCGAGGGGACATTGGCAGCTGGTGCTGGTGGCTCGTTTGATATCTTAAATTTTCATGCTTACGACAGTTGGGTAGATGGCAATCAAGTCGGTCATTACAACAACCCAAACTGGAACAGTGCCTGGAATACCACTGGCCCAAGTGTGGTTGGCAAAACCAGTTATCTGCGCGAAACACTTAGCCGTTTTGGTCACGGCAATAAACAGCTCATGAATACTGAATCGGCCATTCAATGCTGGTGCAGTGGTGTTCCTTATGATCCCAGTATTTTAGATGAAACCAAAGCCGTTTATATGACACAAGCCAATGCAACCGCAGCGGCGCTCGGCTTGGCAGGCAATATTTGGTATGGGGTGCAAGGCTGGGCCGGGCACGAAACACAATTAATTGAGGGCAACGGACAAACCAATCGTGCTTATGCAGCAATATCAGCCGGGGTCGAGAAATTTAGTGGCGCTCAGTTTATCCGCTCAGTTACTGAATATGGCGGAAATATACGCGGTTATGAGTTCCAAAATTCAGATCGGCGCTTTTGGGTTATCTGGTCATTAGATGGACAATTGCGCAGTATTCAGTTAGTGACCACGCCAACTGGTATCTTCGATATGGCAGGCAACGCTCAAGGTATAACCAGAACCCCAAGTTTTACCAATCGCCCAATCTATATTGAGTTTACGCGATAGAATCAGTAAAAATATTTACTCAAGGCAAAAGTGACAAAACAGTGATCATAATTTCATTATAGGTATGCCCAGCAAAACTGGGCATACCTATAATGAAATTAGATTGTCTCGCTTGCAACATTTATAGCATTGAGGAATAATATAAATCTTAAGAGAAGGAAAAAAAAGATGTTCAATAATCAAACGATGCGAGCCATTTCGATGGCATCATTAGTTGGCGTGTTAAGTTTAAGCGCCACAAACCTAAGCGGTGTCACCGCAGCACCCACCAAACCGTCCGCCG
>JAGWYZ010000032.1 GCA_018969115.1 Chloroflexota bacterium
TGATGCAATTCATCGGTTGAGGGTGTAGTCATAGACCGATTTTAAGGGTAATAGGAGACCGTGTCAAATGAGTATCATTTGGCGCACATTACGTTGCTGAGATTTCAATCATCGCCATGCCATAAAGCGGCACATCTAATTGCACCCGCACACCGGCAGCCTCTCTTATTATTGGCAACGACTCAGCCTGCAATGCCCCCTGTTTGCGCAATATGGTAATTTGCTCGGCAGAAGGTGCTGCGGGCGATCCTAACGCTTGCCACGCCCGAAATGCATTAGCATGGGTTTGATCAATACGCCACAACGTTGCATTTGGCTTGGCGGTTGTCACCCCATCTAAAACCATCGTCACACTGGTAATGCCCTCCTCCCACCACGCATCTATATGATGCCAAATCAAAATTCGCCAGCCCTCGGCGGTTTGGGCGGCCAATGCTCCCACCTGCTCGTTATCTGATATCACGGGCAACCGTTGTGCCCCGGCCAACATTTCGAGCAAACGCAAGCCATTCAGCACCGGCTTTTCAACATTTTCGTTGTCAACCAAGGTGCGGTTGCCCTCAAACCAGCGTTTGCCTTCCATATAAAACGCCCAATGGGTTAATTGGGCAATTTGTTTATGATCGAGCATCCGCGCCACCAATTGGCACATAAATGTAGGGTAATGCTCGCCGTTGGTGATGACAAAATTGGGGTTGTCATACATCCCATATACCGTGCCAACAGCGGGGTCACATTCATCTACATACACAGGCACATCGTGTAAATGAGCAAATTTAGCCACCACCGCCAACGAGCGCTCAATATCGCCCACCATTTTGGGGGTGCTGTGGCTATCACGCGCGGGCTGGGCGAATGGGTTATAAACTCGGCGCGGGGTAAACGCAGCCCCTTTGGTATGAAACGAAATAAAATCGGGTTTGCGACCCGTTGCGCTTAAATGGGCCAAAAATTGTTCGAGAAAATCTTGCCCTTCGTCGGTAGTGGCTGGCCCACCAACCGCGGCTTCGGGCAATACCGAGCGCACCGCCGCTTCAGTCACATCATACAAACGCACATAATCTTCGGGCGTGCCATGCCAATAATTGGCAATATCTGGCTCATTCCACAGCTCAAAGCGCCAACGCTTTACCATGTCCGCACCATAACGCGCAACCACATGTTGCACAAATGCTTGCACCAAATCGCCCCAGCGTTCGTAATTCGACGGCGGTTGTTTCCATGCACCCAATTCATACGGTTCACGCCCCACATCCATTGCCGGGGTAAAACCGGTGGCGCTATTATGATCTTGAGTCAAGTCACGCGGGGTAAAACCCAATTCAACAAAGGGGATGCCGCCATTTTGGGTGATGGTATCGAAGGTTTGATCGAGAATGTGCCAGTCATATTGCACACTGTCATCTGGCATGGTGTGATAGACATTGCCTGCACCCCATGCTGGGGCGGATAGGCCATTGCCACTAGTAAAGGTGTTGTGCATACGCACATAATAATTGCCGGCGGTAAAGACATTTTTACCCAGTGTGTCATATAACGCTTTGCCGCGTTCGGTGTAAGTCCAATTTAGCTCGTCGTAGCCAATGGCAGCCCAAATGCGTTGGATAACGCCTAAATGTCGCGTGCAATCTATATTGATGTGGGTATGATTCATACTTGTCTGGATTTTACTGATTGTGGGTAAGGTCTATATTTTATTCCCTCTTAGTCTTGAGCAAGACTGTAAATAGGCTTAATTTCGATCAACGCTAAACTGTGCATGGGCATGGCGAGATGTAACTGTGTTTGTGTTTGGTTGCGCACAAGTGGAATCGGTTCAGCCTGTAATTGGCCACCCTGCCGAATCACAGCAATTTGTTCGGGGCTAGGATCTTGAGGTGCACCCAGCGCTTCCCAAGTGCGATAGGTGTTGGCGTGGTTTTTGTCTATACGCCAAATCGTTGCATCACTATTCGGCGCGTTGATTTCTAGGCTGATGGTAATATGCGCCAGCCCATCGGCACGCCAGTCATCATCATGATGCCAGACCAATAGATAGATTGTTTCACCCGTCTTTCCGGCCAGCACGCCCACTTTTTCATTGTCAGATTGTGTTTGTAATCGTTGCGTTCCGGCTAGTTTTTCAAGCATTCGCAACCCATTCAAAATTGGCTTTTCAACATTTTCGTTATCAACCAAAGTGCGGTTGCCTTCAAACCAGCGTTTGCCCTCCATATAAAATGCCCAATGGGTTATTCGTTTAATTTGTGGGTAATCTAACAATTTTGCGACCAATTGGCATACAAAGGTCGGGTAATGTTCGCTATTGGTGATGATGAAATTGGGATTGTCATATACCCCATAAATAGTGCCGACAGCCGGGTCACATTCATCTAAATATATCGGCACATTACGAAAAGCAGGAAATTGCTCAATGACCTTAAGCGAGCGCTCAATTTCACCCAACATATAGGTTGTTGAATGGCTTTCGTATGGGGCGGCTTGATCTGGGTTGTAAATTCGGCGCGGGGCAAAAAATGCGCCTTTGGTGTGAAATGAAATAAAGTCAGGGCGAGTTCCCTGTGTGTTTAAGTGCGCTAAAAATTGTTCGAGCCACTGCGCCCCACATACAAAACCTGTTGTAGCAGGCCCACCCATCGCCGCTTCGGGCAAAACTGACTTTACGGCGGCGGCACTTACGTCATAAAGCCGGTTATATTCTTCGACCGTGCCTTGCCAATAATTGGGAATATCTGGCTCATTCCACAACTCAAACATCCATTTTTTGACTTCAGTGGCCCCATAACGATCAACCACATGTTGCACCAATGCTTTTACCAATTCACCCCAACGCATCTCATCGGCAGGCGGCTTTTTCCAAAGCTCAAATTCATATTGGTTTAACCCTTGATCAGACACAGTTTTAAAACCAGTGGCCCGTAAATCGGGCGGCGTAAGATCAAGCGGCGTAAAACCCAATTCAACCAAAGGCACACCGCCATTTTTAACGATAGCGTCAAAGGCTTGATCTAAAACTTGCCAGTCGTAATAGGCTGAGCCATCGACGCGGGTATGATAAACATTGCCAGCACCCCATGCCGGTGACGATAGGCCATTGCCAGTTGTAAAGGTATTATGCATACGCACCGTGTAATCACCTTGCGTGAAAATATCGTTATTCAGGGTGCGCAACAATGCTTTGCCACGTGTCGTATAAGTCCAATTCAGCTCATCATAACCAATATTAGCCCAAATACGCTCAATAACGCCTTGTGGGTCATTGGCATTAATTTGTAAATGGGCGTTTTGAGGTTGGGGTTGCTTTGTCATCATTGCCTCTGGCTTTTACGCATTTTTACGCGGCGCTTGAAATAATTCAAGCGTAATGCCGTCGGGGTCGAGCATATACATTGCCACGCCGCCTATATTCGGCCCCTCATTTAAATCAACTGGGGCCGAGCGAAATTGCACCCCTTTGGCGATGAGTTCAGCATAAAGGGCACGTGCATCATCGACATATAAACATAAATGCACGCTGCCGGGGTTATTGGTGCGCACATCGGCGGGTGTGCCACGTGGGTGCATATATTCATAAAGCTCTAAACGATGGGTTGTGCCCGGAATGGCGAGAAAAGCCCCGCGGACAACAGCATCTGGAAACCCAACAATGTCGCGCCAATATTGGTTGGTGATTTGTGGGCGAATCCAAATAACTTCGAACCCTAACATATCGCGGTAAAACGCGAGTGAACGATCGAGATTGCTAACCGTAAAACTGGTATGGTCTGCACCGGTAATTTTCATATTATTTTCTCCAAAATGAAGGGTAACCACCAAATAGTGATTTTGACAAATGACTAAAACAACTGATAAGCCAAATAACCCCCGTCTATTTTTAATGTCTCACCAACAATATACGACGCTTCGTCACTTGCCAAAAAATAGATCGCTTCGGCTATTTCGTCCAATGTGCCAACTCGGCGCATAGGGATTCTCGGTAAATTTATGGCGGGTGTTGCCGCATTTGCAGCGATTGCAACCCCTGCGACACGCACCCCGCGTGCGGCCCATTCAACCCCTAGCGCTTGTGTCATGGCAATCATGCCTGCCATGACAACACTGTGCGTGATTGCACCATGTTGATGGGCATAACCGGCAATTGAAGCCAAATTGATGATGACACCTTGTTTGTGTTGTAGCATATGTCGCCCAACGGCTTGGCAAGCATAAAACGTGCCTGAGAGGGTAGTATTAAGCGCGTTATCCCATATTGAGGCTTGAAGATGTTCGGCCCGATCGGTTTCTGGCAGGGGCGTGACGTTAATCCAAACATCAATTTGCCCGCCTTCGTGGCTAAGACGGGTGATCAAATCTTGATACGCGCTTGCATCACTAAGATTAACAACGTGATCTCCTGCATTTGCAAAACGTTGCGCAATAATGGCATTAAGTTTAGTGCCAGATGCCGTCACAACCACTGTTCTGATTCGTTTGTTTTCACTCATGCTTGCGCCTCCGGCTCGGGGAACCCCACTGCGTCGGGGTTTGCCCATGCAACCCAACCACCATCTACCCGCAAATTGGCCCCTGTGACATAACTGGCGCGGTCAGACGCTAAAAAAGCAACAGCGTTGGCGATTTCAGATACTTCTGCCAGGCGGCCTAAGGGGGTTCGGTTTTCATATTTCGCCACGCTAATGCCATTGCGAATAAGGTCGGCGGTCATTTCAGTGCGTGTTACCCCGGGCGATACTGAATTGACTCGTATACCAAAATGCGCCCATTCACCTGCCAAGGTTTCGGTTAGGTTAATAACGGCGGCTTTGGCTGCGTTATAAGCCGATCGCATAGGCCAACCGCCCATCCCCCCAATTGAGGCGATGCTGACGATACTGCCCCCGCCTTGTTTAATCATCACTTGGGCGGCGGCTTGGGTCATAAAAAAAGTGCCATTCAACATCACATCAACTTGCAAACGCCATGCATCTTCGGGAATGGCTTCGGAGGGATGCAATGAAAATAAACCGGCATTATTGACCAACACATCTACCCGCCCGTGCTGGGCTTGCACTTGTGCAACCAAGGCTTGGCATGATTGGGGTTGCCGCACATCGAGCGGCATGGCGCTGGCCTCAAATCCTGCTGCGCGTAAACGGGCTGCAGCTTCCACACCGCGTTCAGTCACCAATTCACCGATGACAATACTTGCGCCCTCGCGGCACAGGCGTTCGGCAATGCCAAACCCAATACCGCGCCCGGCACCGGTCACAATAGCAACTTTTCCCCGCATGATTTCACCTCCTCTATGATTTTTGCTAATTAACAAATCAAGTACCTTCTCAATAATTTGGGGTAAACCTATAAAGATTGATGTCTAAACCACGATATGACCCTCGATACATGGGCAAAGCCTATGCATCAAAGGTCATATTGTGGTTTAGACAAAAATTTGTTTTATTTACCCCCGTTTTATTAAGAAGATACCTATAAGACCTTAATCGATTAGGCTTGTTTGGCTAATTTCTTAATTTCAAGATCCATAAATGCCAACGCTTCTTTAACTGAGCGTTTGCCGGTAATGGCATCCATCACAGGTTGACTAAATAGCCCTTTGCCTTCGGCTTCGCCGAGGAAGGGCGCATTGCCGTAGAGCGGGCCACCATAACGCACACCAGTCTCGATCTGCTTCATGATCGTTGACAAGATGGGATCTTTGCTGTAAAAATCAGAAGCGGCCACCGCTTTGGTGGCGGGCAAGGCCGAACCGTTGGTACGCTTGACATAATCTTCATACCAAACGGGGTCGAGCAACCACTTCAGTAGTTCTTTGGCCCCGGCGGTGTTTTTGCCTTTGGCAAACACAAACAGTTGGAAACCGCCCAAGAATGAGCGCGAAATGTCACCGGCTTTGCGCACCGGTATTTGCACTGCCCCTAGGGTATTCATCAGTTCGGGCTGGCTGGCTTTGATGGTTTGCACCAATGCCCCGCTTTGAATATACATGGCGGCTTTTTTCTGCAAAAACAATTGGTTAGTGTCGTTTTGTTTTAACGTAGGCAATGCTGCTGGCATCACTTTGGCGTTATATTGATCGACCATAAATTGTAAAGCGGCTTCAAATTCGGGTGTGTTTGATTGCACTTTGCCATCTTTGTCGAGTACATTGCCGCCTGCCGATGTGCCCAATGGGATGAAGATTTGGCCCGGAAAACCACCTTCGGGGTTGAAGATATAGCCATATTGGTCATCGCCTTTGGTCAATGCTTTAGCGGCATCGGTCCATTCTTGCCATGTGGTGGGGGGCTTTACCCCCGCTTTTTCTAGCAAATCTTTGTGATAAAACAAGACACGGGTTTCAAGATGCCAAGGCACTGAGTAGGCTTTGCCATTCCAATTTACAAAAGCCTCTTTTTGCAAAGGCAAATAGCTGCTTGCCATCTCTTTATAGACATCATCTAGTTCAAGCAAATCACCCGCTGCGCCAAAACGTAGGGCTACATCGGGGCCTTGTTGCCCTAGGTCGGGTGGGGTGCCAGCGGCAAGCGCGGCTTGGGTTTTGTTAACCGAGTCGGCAAACACCATAAATTGGGCGCGTGAATTGGTGCCATATTTGGCATCAAACGCTTTTAGGCGTGCCTCGACCAAGGGCTGGCGTGCGCCGTTGTCAAACGTTTCGCGGCTCCAAAATTCAATATCGCCACTAAGTTTGGGGCCAGCGGGCGCGGCAGGGGCGGCAGGCTTGGCTGCTTCAGCCGGTTTGGCCGGGGCGGGGGTAGGGGTGGGGGCTGAACCACAAGCGGCCAATAGGCCAGCGGCTGGCACAGTGGCTGCGCCCACCAATGCAGTTTTTAATAATCGTCTTCGGGTAATATTGCATTGAGACATCTCGGTTTCTCCTTTCTTTTTATTCCACCCATTTGTCACCTGACAAATGGATAAACAACTTAATTGTTATGATTTCACTGCTCCGGCGGTTAAGCCGCCTACGATATAGCGTTGAAAGAGCATAAATACCAACACAACAGGCAACGTTGTCAGCATTGCCATTGAAAATAAGCCGCTGTAATCGGTGCCAAATTGGTCGATATAAGACGTTAAGCCAATCGATAGCACTCGTAACCGGCTATCGTTGATGAGCACATTGGCGACCAAAAACTCGTTCCAGCCATTCACAAATGCCAGCGTTGCAGCAGCGGCAATGCCGGGTGCGGCCAGAGGCAAAATAATGCGAAACAAAACGCCATAGGTCGTGCAGCCATCAATACGGGCTGCATCTTCTAATTCGGCGGGCAAAGACAAGAAATAGCCACGTAATAGCCACACTACAAATGGCAAATTTGAGGTACTATAGGCCAAAATCAACCCAAACAATGAATTGGTGAGCTTGAGATTGACCATGACGATGAAAAGCGGGATGACCAAGAGCACGGCCGGAAAGAGTTGAATAAACAGAAGCGATAGGCTGAAGGTTTGTTGCCCTTTAAATTTCAGCCGTGCTAATGCATAGGCTCCCGATGCCCCCACCACGATGACAAATATCGTGGTGGAGACGGCCACGATCAAACTATTGCCAAATTGGTGAGTAAAGGGAATGGTAGGCGATGAGATCACCCGTTCGAGGTTTTCGAGGGTTAGATTTTGCGGTAATAGTTGGGGTTTGGTGCTAAAGGCTTCACGCGCAGGGGTGACAGCGGTGCGCATGAGCCAAAAAAATGGAAATAGCGCAAACAATAACATTACCGTCAAGATAATGACAGTGAAAATAGACTTGATTGGAAATTTGCGTTTGACAGTCATGGTTTATTTTTCGTAGGTGCGCATTTCGTTGATATACAAGCGCACGTAAACGAGCGCCCCAATCATGATGAAAAAAAACATCAGCATGGCCCCTGCGGCGCCATAGCCCATATCACCGGCATTAAATGCCACGGTATAGGCCTCAATTGCCAATACATTGGTGGCTTTGGACGGACCACCGCCGGTTAAGATCCAAGGAATGGGGAAATAGTGAAATGCGTTAATCGATGCCAATAGAATTGACACCATTGCCACTGGACGCAATAAGGGCAATGTAATAGACCAAAAGGCTTGGCGTGAGTTTGCGCCATCAACGGCGGCGGCGTCATACATTTCTGCCGGTATCGATTGCAACCCAGCCAACATGACGACAAGCTGAAATGGAAAACTTTTCCAGATCATGACCAAAATGAGCGACCAAATGGCATTATTGCGATCTAGCCAAATGGGTGGGCGGGCAATGCCAAGCTGTTTTAGCCCCGCATTAATAATGCCAAATTGGTCATTAAACATCCATGCCCAAATCAGCGCCGCCACAAATGCCGGAATGGCCCAAGGGATGATAAATAGCGAGCGCACGATACCGCGCCCGCGAAACCCACTATTGAGCAGTAGCGCCAGCCCTAACCCAATTAACACCGAGCCAACAACCGAAAACAGGGTGAAGATGAGGGTGATACGAATGGCATTCCAGATTTCGGGGTCAGCCATTAAGCGGCGATAGTTGTCGAGGCCGATAAAAATTGGTGCAGCCGTGCCCAATTTGGCTTCTTGAAATGACAATACCGCCGCATAAAGCAAAGGGTAAAGATTGATTAAGACAATGGCCACAACCGTTGGCAATACCAATACATAAGCGGCATGGCGGTCTAAAAATCGCATGATTGGGTCGCTAACAGCAGGGGTATCGTGAGGATTCATCGATGCAATGGGTTTGTTCATTGTGGGCCTCCAGATGATTGACGCACAATTAATTTTGATTTAAAACGCAGATGTTGGGGAGGCGCTTTGTCGCCAGCCAATCGTTGTAACAGTAATTTGGCGGTAGCTTTGGCCATTTCTTGCGATTGTTGTGCCACCGTTGTAAGCGGCACTTGCAGATAGGGCGCATAAACGATGTTATCAAAACCAACCAAAGCAATGTCTTTTGGCATACATAAACCAGCTTCATGCACGGCAGCCATCACCCCAACGGCCATTAGGTCGTTATAAGCAAAAAAAGCAGTGGGGGGATTGGGCTGGGCTAAAAGTTGTTGGGTCGCCGCCATTGCGGCCTCGGCGCTGATGGCAGTGCGCACAACCAGCCTATCATCTATCTCAATTGCCGCCGCTTTAAGTGCCAATTCATAACCAGCTAAACGGTCACGTACGGTCGAAATGGCGCGATTGGCAATGAGATAGGCAATGCGTCGATGCCCATTTGCAATAAGATGCGCCGTCGCCATAGCGGCGCCATCGACATTGTCATTTAACACAGTGTCGCTTTCAAAGCCGTCGATTGTGCGGTTAATGAGCACAACTGGAACCCGTTTGGCAATTTGTTTTACTTGCTCATCACTCATTTCTGCTGGGTGCAATATGATGCCGTCCACAATATGCTCATCGAGCACACGCATCGCCGTGTTTTGGCGCTTGCCATCTTCTTGCGTGTCAAAAATCATGGCGGCGTAACCGGCTTCGGTCAACACTTGTTGCATGGCGCGAATCTGTTGTGCGGTGTTTGGGTTGGTGCAATCAGTAACGACTAACCCCACTGTGCGTGACTGACGGCTGACTAAAGATCGCGCATTGTGGTTGGGGGTATAACCCATCGCCTGAATCACCTGCTCAACTTTGGCTTTGGTAAAGCTATTGGTATCGGGGTGATTATTGACCACCCGTGACACGGTGTTGATTGAAACACCGGCTTGTTTGGCGACATCGCGAATCGTGACACGCATAGCTTAGATAAATGGGCGGCGGTCGAGCACCAATTTGAGCGGGCG
Organism: Chloroflexota bacterium; assembly: GCA_018969115.1. Classification (GTDB taxonomy): domain Bacteria; phylum Chloroflexota; class Anaerolineae; order J036; family Brachytrichaceae; genus AQU-03. The sequence continues at coordinate 9,762 of JAGWYZ010000032.1, forward strand.
TTCGGTTTTGAGTTGGCCGGGCAAGGCGGTCTGTAATTCGGACAAACAACACATGGCCCCAAATAACATATGTAAATCGTTTAGCCCTTCATCGCTATTGGGGGTTAACCCCAGCAAAAATGGCACATATTGATCGGTAAACGTCATCAGCGCCTCGTAACATTCGGCATTGCGATGCCCTCCACTTTGGCGCAGGCTGCGCGTGAGGCAAAATACCCAATCAATTTCGGCAAAACCAACATTGACCGCCAAAGGAAATTCGCGGCTGCGATAAATATCAAGACAGGTATCGACCATCGCGCTTGGGTAGCGTAGTGGCACCCGCGCATATTGTTGATTAAACAAATAGTGAAAACTGCCCGCCAAATGTGGAAAAATAGACGGCGGCAAATGCGGCACGATGATGGGTGGGTGTGGCACTGGGCCAATATGGTCTTTGCGCACAAACCCAGTTGCGGGGTCGGCATGGTCATACAGCCATGCAAAATACCGATCTTGCCATTCGGTTGTTACTTCGCCTGCCAACACCAACGATGCATATAAACCAGCCCCGCGATGTGATTCGCGCCAAGGGTTGTTGCGCCAATCGAGTTGATCAAGAAAAGCCTCCATGGCGCTAGGGTCTTTATATTGGCTCAACCCCAATAATGGGTGAGCAGGCATGGCGTCAAAAAGCTCGAGTGCTGCGATACAGTGTGCGGTGGTGTGAATGGGATGATGTGTAACCTCATAAAACAAGCCATCTTGTTGATTTTGTAGATCGCGCAAGGTGGCAACCCAGCTTTGCCGCTCAGTGGGTGATTGTGGAAAATACCCGATGGTATAAAGAATATTAGCGGCATCGGCGCAACCATAGGGGTTTAGCCCCAAGTCGCGTGCCGATTCACCTTTTTGCCATAACCAGCGCCGATACGCGCCGGGTTGGTCAATTTCATGGCGTTTAATGAGATCGCGCACGGCGGCAATGAAGCCTCTTAAGTCATGCATGGGTGTGTCCTTTTGCTGTTTAATAAAAAAATTTCGCCAAAATCGCTATTGTCTTTTGACGATTTGGTGATATTTCTGGTAACGTTACCAGAAACTATATTATGTTGAATTGCGTTGATTTGTCAAGGGTTGCGGTTCTGCGAGCCTTGCTTGCTAAACCTCTGAAAAAGGCGTATTGCCATTCCCAAACACGAAGTGATCATGAGTTCAGCAAAATCTGCTTTATTATTGCGGCCAAAAATTTACAGATGAATCTACAGATGCACAATGATTAATTTAAAGCCACAAGAGCTTAAACTTGTTGACGATATTCTGAAAGCCCATGTGCCAAATTGCACAGTATGGGTGTTTGGTTCGCGCATTACCCCCAAAATTCAGCCTTACTCTGACCTTGATTTGGTCATTATTGATGTTCAGCCACTTAGTATTCGTAAATATGGTCAATTGCGCGAGGCATTTCAAGCGTCAATATTGCCGATGCGTGTAGATGTGCTAGATTGGCATCGGCTATCGCCCGAGTTTCAAGCCATCGTGTTGGGTGGGTATGAAGTTTTGCAGGGCAATATTTAGCAAAATTCGCAGAAATCGGGTTCTTAAAGAAACCCGATTTCTAAATATGCTTATGGCTTCATGCGATTTAACATGCGTGGGAATGGCGCTGCTTCACGAATATGTTCCGAGCCACAAATCCATGCCACGGTGCGTTCGACACCAAGGCCAAAGCCGCTATGTGGCACACTGCCATACTTGCGAATATCGATATACCAATCATAGTTTTCAATTGGTAACTGGTGTTCGTGAATGCGTTTGATCAAGACATCTGCATCATAAATGCGCTGGCTACCGCCAATAATTTCGCCATAGCCTTCGGGTGCGAGCAAGTCAGCGCTCATACATACCTCGGGGCGCTCTGGGTATGGCTCCATATAAAAGGCTTTGATGGCAGTGGGGAAGCCTTTGACAAACAGTGGTTTGTCATACATTTGGGTCAGTGCGGTTTCATGCGGCGAGCCAAAATCCATGCCCCACGTGATATCGAGCAACGCTGGGTCATCAATCCCCTGTAATGGCTGCCCGTCAGCGTTAATGATGGTTTCGCCAGCTTGTAGCTTGGCTTGTATGTCTTTAATTTTGATGACGGCATCGTCATAGCTGATGCGCGGGAAGGGCGGAATCATCTTTTCAAGCTTGGCAGTATCGCGCCCTAAGACCTTTAGTTCATTGGCGTTTTGGGTCAACACGCTTTTGACAATATGCGCGATAAATTGTTCCTCAATTTCAAGCAATTGATCAAGATTGCAAAAGGCGATTTCGGGTTCAACCATCCAAAATTCGGTCAAATGGCGGCGGGTTTTGCTTTTTTCGGCGCGAAAAGTGGGGCCAAAACAATACACTTTGCTAAACGAGAAGATATTAGCCTCGTTGTACAGTTGGCCGGTTTGGGCCAAATAAGCCTTTTCGTCAAAATAATCGACTTCAAACAAATTACTGGTGCCTTCGGCGGCAGAAGGCGTGAGGATGGGTGTGCTCATCTCGACAAAACCGGCGTTGTCGAGCCATGCGCGAATGGCTCGCATGACGGTCGCCCGCACCCGCAACATGGCCCATTGTTTGGATGAGCGAATCCACAAATGACGGTTATCGAGCAAAAATTCGGCTCCATGTTCTTTGGGCGAAATTGGATAATCGGCGGCGCGTTGAATGACTTGCAAGCTGCTGGTATCGATCTCATAACCGCCCGGCACGCCCGGCGCACGTGGGTCGGCCTTGACCGTGCCGGTAATAATGACAGATGATTCTTGGGTGATTTTGCTGGCAGCATCAAAGGTGGCTTCATCCACATTGCCTTTAAACACCACACACTGGCAAATACCGCTGCCATCACGCAGTTGAATGAAATTGAGTTTGCCCTTGCCGGTGCGATGATAGACCCAGCCTTGCAGGGTGACGGTTTGTCCGATGTGTTCGGAGAGGTGATTGATTGATACGATTGCCATTGGGGTGAATTTTAGCGCTGAATCTGGGTAAGACTTTGATCCTGTTCAGCATTAACATTGTAATGAAAATTCGTGTTATCCGTCAATTGCTTCCAGTTTTGCTTTTGTTTAGCACAACTTACGGCAGTGCAGTCACGGCTCAAGCCGCGCTGCCGCCCTCGCCAACCATAGCGGAAGCCCCAGCAAAGTTGCAGCCCCCAAGCCAAGTGATGCGCCACCACCCCACTGCACCTGCTCTTGTAGCCACAATTGCACCCCAACCGACTTCTGTGCCTAACATTGCTGGGCCGACACGCATCGCAGGTGGCAATTTTTATGATCTCATACACAAAGGCCAAGGCACAGCCACCCTGAGCAAACAAATCAATGGCAGCTTCGACCTCACTTTTAGCAATTTTAAGGTTGAGACTGGCCCCGACTTGTTCGTTTATTTAGTGCCAGCCGACAAAATCCCCAAAGTTGGGGGTAACCATGCTTTGGTTCAAGAGGCACTTGATCTTGGCAAATTGCAAAAGATGGGAGTGTCAAAATTCAAAAGGACGCAAAAAATCTATCAGTGGGCGCGAATATGTAGAATAGGCACGATGAAATAATTGACGTCGATTCCAACAATAGACAAATAATTTGATTGTATTTTTAAACGCTTGCAGCGAACAAGAAAAACAGCGTGAGCGTTTAGCTAGTCTCGCAAGATAATGACGTAAATCAGCATTTCAACCCTAAACCGAATAGGTTTGAGATTTGCTGGGTGCAACGAGATACCGGACTTGATGGTATTTGAGTACATCATCAGTGCTAAAGCCATTAGCATAACATTGAAATGCGATCGGCGCTTCGTCAACAATTTCTTGCATATTGTCCGTACTGCGCTCAGTCATAGCCAGCCAACTCATAAAACAGCGTATTTCTCGATAAACTTGCGTTACAACATCAATTTCGTTTTTTGAGCCTGAGAATGTGAATAATCCATCCAGTTCCACTATTGTGTCTGGCCCAGCAGCGGAAAAACTCGCCTCTTCTGTTTTATTTCAATCACGGTTTGTTTTTTCGCTGCATCGTAGCTTTTTGGTTTGGGGCAAAGTGTGAAATTACAACTACAGGCTTTACAATCGTATTTTTCACTTCTACTCCGATGATGTCCATCTTTAATCGTATTGTCACTTTAACATTTTAGGCATTTCATCTTTTTTATTTTATACACTCCCTGAATTTTATACAAATCAAAATTCCATATAAAATGTAGGTATTCTTATGGCATACACAAAAATGATTGGCGCTGAGGTGAAGCGCAAAGAAGACCCCAGACTCATCACCGGACGTGGCACCTATGTGCCAAATGTCAATTTGCCGAACATGCACTATGTTGGCTTTGTGCGCAGCCCATTCGCACATGCAAATATTATGAGCATCGATACCAGCGCAGCCAAAGCTGTGCCCGGTGTCGTAGCAGTGCTCACTGGCGATGACTTGCAACCCCATTATGAGATGATGCTGCAAGGCGCAGAGAAAGATGGTGTGCGCCCCCGCGCCCATTATCCATTGTCGATTGGGCGAGTGCGCCACATCGGCGAGGCCATTGTGGCGGTGGTGGCAAGCTCGGCCCAAGCCGCTGCCGATGGCGTTGCGGCGGTTGAAGTGGCCTATGACCCATTGCCCGCCGTCGCCGATATGATGGCGGCCTTGCAGCCCGACGCGCCCCAAATTCACGCCGATGCCCCGGGTAATGTTGAGCATGTAATGGGCCGTAGTGCTGGCGATGTTGATACAGCTTTTGCAAACGCCCACAAAATTGTAAAGGAACGGCTGGTTAACCAACGTTTGTTGGGCATGCCGATGGAAACCCGCGCCACTGTGGCTGTGCCCGACCCTTGGACAGGCGGTCTAACGGTTTACACCAGCACCCAAGCCCCACATTTTATGCGGCGTGATCTCGCCAAAACGCTACGGCTCGACGAAAACAGTGTTCGTGTGATTGCGCCCGATGTTGGCGGCGGGTTTGGTCTAAAAGTGGGCATGTTCCCCGAAGATGCGGTGTTGAGTGCGTTGGCGCTCAAATTCAACCTGCCGATGAAATGGGTGGAAGAGCGCATTGAACATGCCACCGCCACTACCCATGGGCGTGCACAAATTACCGATATCGAGGCCGCAGTGGATGCCAATGGCAAGGTGCATGGGCTAAAAATGCAGGTTTACGCCGATATCGGCGCTTACCCCATCGCCACCGATGTGCCTGACCTAACCATTCTGATGGCAGTCGGCACTTATGACATTCAAAATTTGAAAGCCGAGGTCAAAACCATCTTCACCAACACCACTTCGGTGGCGGCTTATCGCGGCGCTGGTCGCCCCGAGGCCGCGTTCTATCTCGAGCGGTTGATGGATTTAATCGCCGACGAATTGGCGCTTGACCCGGCCCAAGTACGGTTTGCAAACTTTATCGCGCCGAGTCAGTTCCCCTATCATTCGCCCACTGGCTTGGTATATGACAGTGGTGATTATGCTGGCGCGTTGCATAAAGCCATGACGATTTCAAATTATGCCGAATTGCGGGCCGAACAAGCCCACCGCCGTGCAGCGGGTGACAAGACCTTGCTCGGTATCGGGATCGGCTGCTTTGTTGAGATGTGCGGGTTTGGGCCATTTGAAAGCGCCCAAGTGCGGGTAGAACCGAGCGGAACTGTGACCGTGACGACCGGCATTTCGCCACATGGTCAGGGTGGCGCAACCACCTTTGCCCAGATTTTGTCTGACGAGTTAGGCGTTGCTTTTGACAAGATTACGGTGAAGTATGGTGACACCTCGCAAACACCACAAGGCGTGGGCACAATGGGTAGCCGCAGTATCGTGGTTGGCGGCAGCGCCTTGGTACGGGCAGCGGGTAAAGTACGGCGCAAGGCCATTCAAATTGCTGCCCACATGCTCGAAGCCAGCACCGAAGACATTATTTTGCACGAAGGCAAATATATGGTGAAGGGGGTGCCCAGCAAGAGTTTGGCGTTATCAGAAATTGCGGCCACGGCCTATACCGATAGTATGCCCGATGAGATTGACCCGGGGCTAGAGGCGCATGATTTCTTTAAGCCACCCTCCTTGGTCTACCCATTTGGTGCCCATGTGGCGGTGGTTGAGGTGGATAGCGAGACTGGCAAGACGCGGCTGCGCAATTACTATTCGGTAGATGATTGTGGGCCGCGCATCAGCCCCATTTTGGCGGCAGGCCAAATTCATGGCGGTTTGGCTCAAGGCATTGCGCAAGCATTGTTAGAAGAAGCCAACTATGACGAAAGTGGCAATTTGCTCAGTGGCACATTGATGGATTATGCGCTACCCCGCGCCGAAACCTTCCCGATGTTTACGCTCGATCAAACCAACACGTTATCGCCCCACAACCCACTCGGCATCAAAGGCATCGGCGAAGCGGCCACCATCGGCTCAACGCCTTCGGTTGCCAATGCCGTCATCGATGCGCTTAATCACCTCGGTATCACACATCTCGATATTCCGATGAAACCAGAGAAGGTGTGGCGAGCAATGCAACCATGAGCCATGCGCTTTGAGCCATGAGTTATGCAGATACTCGCGACTCATGGCTCAAAGCCTAAGGCTTACGGCTCATTTATAGGTTTCATCCTGAATAATGCGGAAGGTGGGGCCATGTTTGGCATCGCCATTCGGGGCGATAGTCCAAGGGTTGTCGGTGGTCCAATAGAGCAAAAAGGCACGACCGACAATCTCGGTGGGCTTGACAGGTCCCCAGCGGCGTGAGTCACCACTTTCGCTGCGATTATCACCCATCATGTAATATTCATCGGCTGCGAGCTGGCGTGAGATGCCATCGCCCGTTTGCGCCCCGGGCTGCCGCACATACGGTTCCTCGATCAATTTACCGTTAATATAAACTTTGTTTTGCTTAATTTCAATCAATTCACCAGGCAAGCCGATCACACGCTTAAATAAATCATCTTTTGAGATACGTGGCGCACGCATCACGATCAAATCGCCCCGCTGCAAGCCACTACCAAGATATTTGTAAAAGACCTGATCAACCAAAATACGATCGCCCGGCATAAAATTGGGCACAGCGCTGCGTTGCTCAATCATAAAATTGCCCAACACAATACGCGATACGGTCAAGACCACCACAAACAGCAAAATCGTTTCGACCAATTCACGAACCACCGCCTTGCCACGTGAAGGGCGGGCACCAGCAGGCAGTTCATATTTTTGTTGATCCGCTGTTGCGGTATCGCTTATCATCATTAATTATGTCCTTAAATCGCAACCGGCCAAGGCTTAACGCCAACTGCGTTCGACTATATGATCAAAACTCAACCGGGCGCTTTCTAGCTCACCCTTTGGGCATTTATCTTGCTCAACGATATACCACTCTACACCACTTGCATCACCAGCTTTAAAAATTGGGGCAAAGTCGATCACACCTTCACCCACAATCTCAAAGGTACGCGATTCATCTTTGCTCATGTCTTTAACATGCAGCAAAGGTAAACGGCCATCCAGCTTTTTGATCCAATCGACTGGGTTTAGACCAGCAAATTGTGCCCAGTAAACGTCGAACTCGGCTTTTACCAAAAATGGATCAGTATTTTCTAGCACAATCTCTAAACCAGTGCGATTGCCGAAAGTCTGAAATTCAAAATCATGATTATGATGAAAAATCGTCAAATCATGCTTACTGCACAATATGGCAGCACGCTCGAGTGTTTGGCCTAACCGCTGATAACCAGCAGCAGTGCGTTGTTCGACAGGTAACCATGCTAGCCCAAGATAGCGTGCCCCCATCGTCATATAGTCGGCGATGACAGGCTCGAGGCGTTTTGGCGAGCTAAGTGTATCAAGATTGATATGCCCACTCACAACAGTAAGGCCTAAATCTCGCGTAATGGTATACACTTCTCTGGCAGTCATGTCACCAATATAACCAGCAAGTTCAATACCATCATAACCAATTGCGGCAATTTCTTTTAGGGTAGCAATAAAATCTTTTTGTGCGGTTTCGCGCACGGTATAAAGCTGCAATGCAATTTTGCGCATGGAAAGTGAGGGCATAAAAACATATAAATAAGTCTTTATGCTTAATTATGAATAGAATAAATTTGCCCAATTTGAATTGTCTTTATTTATTTACAACACCTATTTGGGCATTACTGTCAAAGGATGTATTTTATCGTTTAAGATGAGAATTTGTTGTGTAGTGTGGTTTTGCTGATTTCACAATCTAACCCCCAAGCAATGCTTGGGGGTTAGATTGTGAAATCAGCCCTTCATCTTTTCTTTAAAAAATACGGATATCGCCTAAAAATCATAATCAATATGCCAAGCATAGCTTTGGCCAGGTGCAACCATGCGCTCAAGAAATGGCTCCCACGAGAAGGTCGCTTGGTTGCCCCAGATCGGGAAGAAATCAGGCGCATAGCTGAGGGTAGCCGAGATAAGGCCAAGCGCCGGATGGCGTTGTTGAATAACCAAATTGGCCTGTGCGTGATGATCGAGCGCCAAATAATAATCGCGCGGCCAAGGCCAGCTCTTGCGACAAATAAAGCCATTAGCGTTCATTTCATAGCCAGCGTTTTCGGCAAAAGTCACATCACAATTCAATTTAATCAGTTCATTAGTGGCGGTTTGGGGGTAAAAGGGATGAGGAAACCAGCGCATGGGAATGGCCGCTGTGCCAATATTTTGCAGCAAAGTATGTGAACGAACGGTGCGCCCCATTAACGATACCGTGCGGGTGAGATTAAGCGCCCAATCATGGTGGCGTTGGGTGGTGCAAAATGTAAGTGTATTGTTGCTCGATTCAATTTGCCATTCGCAAAATGATTTAACGGCGTTTTTTGTGTAATCGGGGTTTAATTCACACAGCCCCACCCCAATAATCAGGGCTTCGTTACCTGCACCCACCGCCCGCAATGGGTTGAGATTAAAGGCATCGGGGATGCCTTGGCCGTGAAAAGTTTGAAATGGCCCCGGGTAAGTTGGGCCAGATAACAGTGAGCTATGCTCATGAGTATGACCTTGATAATGGGCATGGTCATGCACCTGAAAAATATAGCCACCGGTGCAATAGCGTGCGCCCATATGGGCCACATCCACCACCGGATCTAAAATTTCGACGGTTAAAAAGGAATTTGATAAAGTAAACATAAGTTAAAAATTCAGAATTGAAAATTTAGAATTTATCCTCCTAGTGTCGCCAACACAGCAGCACCGGTTTTGATACCAGTGATAAAACGCCAGATTTCCATATTTTCATTAGGGGCGTGGTTGGCCTCATCAGCGTTGGCATAAGGCGTGACAAAAGCTGGAACTCCAAGAATTTTAGTAAAGACGTAATCTGGCAAACTGCCGCCGACACTGGGAACCAGCAGCGGAGCCTCACCCTGCGCCAAGGTCATAGCCTGCACCAAAGGCGCGGTAAAAGGTGAATCGATGGACGTGCGCGATGGCTCCATACCACCTTGGCGGATGAATTGCACCTCACAGCCACAGGCCGCTAACGAAGCATGTTTTTTGACATGCGCCTCGATTTTAGCAAAGGCATCGTCAATGCTCATGTTTTTAACCAAACGCATGTCACACTTAACCGAGGCTGTACTGGGCAAAACAGTTTTTGAGCCGGGGCCAGTATAGCCGCCCGTGATACCATTGATGGTGAGCGTAGGATAAAACATGGTACGCTCGTAAAATGGGCGCTCAAGCGGCGCATCGAGTTGGCTTATTTTCAATTCTTTGAGCAAATGATGATGATCTTGCGGCAAATTAGCCATTGCAGCTTGTTCGGGTGCGCCCGGTGGCAGCACATCGTCATAAATCCCATCAATCGTAATGCGCCCATTTTGGTCTTTCATGGTGCTGAGCAAATGTACCAAAGCCCAAATTGGGTTAGGAACCACACCGCCAAAATTGCCCGAATGCAAATCATGATCAGCCCCTTTGGCCTTTATTTCAAATGACACAATGCCGCGCACACCAAATTCGAGCGACCATCGCCCGCTTTCATGCACTGGGCCATCTGCCGTAATCGACAAATCGCATTTAAGCAGGTCAGGATGTTGGCGCACAAACTCGGCAATGCGTGGGCTACCAATCTCTTCTTCGCCTTCAAGCAGCACAATCACATTGCACGGCAAACTGCCATGCACTTTTAGCCACGACTCAAGCGCCATCAATTGAGCAAAATGTTGGCCTTTGTTATCACCAATGCCACGCGCATAAATACGCCCATTACGAATAGTTGGCTCGAAAGGCGGCGAATGCCACTGATCAAGCGGGTCGGGCGGTTGCACATCATAATGCCCATATAACAACACAGTTGGTTTGCCTAGCACATCGTTGCGGCAGCCCAAAATCATAGGGTGTCCGGCGGTTTCGATGGCACGTCCGTTCATACCCATGTCATTCAGCATGGCAACCAACATATTGCCCACTTCACGAATGCCAATATTGTGAGCGCTGATGCTGGGGTGACGCACATAGGCCATCAGCCGATCAATAAAAGTCTGTTCATTTACAGCAATATGCTCGAATACTTTAGCGAGTTTTGCGTTCATACTTCGATTATCCACCACAAAGAATAATTGCTGTTTGGTTCATTGGTCACTCATACGTCGCAAGTCATCAATCAACCATTCAACTAACTAACCATGATATATCATGATTGCAAATTTAAATAAATGTTGCAATCAAGTTTATTTCATAGATATTTATTTGTGATTTAACCGATAACATTGGTGTTAGGGCTTACCCACTAGGTCTGATGTGCTTAGATTTATAAAATGGCATGATCATGGTCGCAAAACCTTATATTGAACTTCATCGCCACCGTTCTGGCATCACCTCCTTCGTGCTGATTTCTTGCACCTGATAATAGAAGCCACTACGACTTAACCCCAGCAACTCACATTGTTTTGTGATGCTGAGCCTGCTTTCGCTTTCCAGTAACTCTAGCCGCTGGGCACGACTTAACTCATCACCAACTTTTTTTCATCCAGCTTAGTTCACTTGTGATGCGTCCAATCTCCGCATAGAGCTACTCTTGTTCTTCGACATATTTTTGCTTCAGTTGCTCTATTTCCCGTTATCCATCTTCAAATAAGCTAGGCAAGCCTTTGAGCACAATTTGTTTCCATTGTGATAATTGTGTCGGGGCCACCCCTCACTCGCTGTTAATTTGAGCAAAGGTTTTTGTTTCTTGCAATAACTCCCGTGCCACTTCTGCTTTAAAACCCGCACTAAATTTTTTCTTCATAGAACTATTTTATGTTTCTATCTTTCTGTGCTTTTCCTGTCCAGTTTTGAGGGTCTACTATAGCCGCAACTTAGGTTGCTCTGAATAGGCGCATGAGCCAACTTTGGTGGGGGTGGGTTCCAATCGTTCGACTTTCGTTAGAATTGGAGGCTAACTCGCCTAATTGGCGATGTCAGACGATATTTGCCACACCTTTTCGGGCGCGGCATTGATGGTGATTTCTTAAGTAAACTGAGGCATGATGCTGTAAGCCACTAGTTTTGTACCAATTCTTGCTCGGCTTTGGCGGCCGCTCGCACCCGCAGTACTGCCAATGTTACACATATCAGCACAAAAATGCTGACCAGCAGAAAAACGCTACTGATACCGGCAAATTCGGCTACCCAGCCCAGCAGCAACGGGCTGAGCATACCGCCCAAACTTGATGCAGTTTGATACAATCCAACCGCCCCAGCCCGTTCTTCGGGCGTTACCACCTCGGTGGCATAGCTTTGGCCAACCGTTAGCACTGTGCCAAACACAATCCCCTCAATCACCAACAAAATCGTAAATACTTGAATATTCGTCCCCATGCCAATAGCCAATGTGACAAAAGCCAAGGCAAGCGCTGCTACAGCCAACAAACCCTGCCGCGACACCCGCTGGCTAAGGATGCCAATAGGCAGACGGGTAAACATTGAGCCGAGCGAGCGCACAGCAAAAATATTGGCAACCCCAGTATTACTAATGCCATTGGCCTTGGCATGTAACGGAAAAAACGCCATCGTGATGCCTGAAAAACTGACTGAGCTAAGCATACCGATAACACAGGCAAAAAACAAACGCGGTTGCGAAAGCAGCGGACGCATCGCGGCATATTGTTTAAGCAACGACACCGTCGCACTTTGCTTGCGGGTGCCGGGCACATCAAATAAGGTGCGCCATGTGATGAGTAACCCAGCCGCCGCAAACCCTGTCGCAATCGCATAGCTACCGCGTGCACCAAATGCACCCTCAAATACCCCCGCCAACCAAGTGCCTAAGGCCGCGCCAGCACTCATGCTCGAGGTCAACATGCCAAAGGCCGCGCCACGCTCACGTGGGGCGGTATGATCTGCCAACAATACTCCACACACCGGAAAGACCATCAATGTTGCAAATGAAAATAATATCCGTGCAGGTGCAAGCATCCATACTTGGGTGCTGATTGCGTGCAATATACACGCCAAAGCAAACGCCCCAAACCCAATCAAAATGACTATTCGTCGTCCGAGCCGGTCAGTTTGGGCACTGATTGGCACTGCTGCCACCAATTGGGTAAGGCCAGTGAGCGCAGCAAGGGTGCCAATAAAGCTGAGTGAAGCCCCCAGACTTTGGGCAAACAGCGAAAACGTGGGGGTAAGCAAACTCCATACGATATCGGCCAAAAAGACTGCAAGACAGGCAGCGATGACGGGTTTGCGTAGCGGTAAGCTAGACATTTGATGAGTATAGCCGATTAATTTTTTGCCACTGGGCTCGCCCAAATTTGTAAAATAGACCCATGCGAAAATCACTTGCAAGTGTGATGTTGGGGTTGATGATAGTAACTTTGGTATTGACTGCTGTGTCAAGCAGCAGCAGCACCCCTGCGCCTATAGATCGATTTACTGGCCCGGTAATGCACATTTTAGGTCAATACGACGGCCCGCCGCAGCCATTGCCACCGCTTGACCCAGCATTGGTTGCCGAAGGAGCACAGTTGTATGCCAAATATTGCGCGGCCTGTCATGGCATAAATTTAGAGGGCCAACCCGATTGGAAAATTCGCTTGCCGAATGGACGTCTGCCCACCCCACCACACGACGACAGCGGTCACACTTGGCATCATGGCGATATGTATTTGTATAAGGTGCTATTTGAAGGCGGCAATGGCTTGCAAACCGCAGAGCAAACCGGCATGCCCGGCTTTGTCGGCATCATAGACGGGCGTGAGGCGCTGGCAATTATCAGCTTCATTAAGTCGCGCTGGTCGCTCGAAAACCAGCTTTACCAATGGGAAATGACGCAGACTGGACACTAACGCACACAATTACGGCTCAACGCCAACCACCGAAATACCATGCGGCGACGGCGCGACTTTGATGGTGCGCACCAATTCGAGTCGGTCAGTATCAACAATTGACAGGGTTGAATCATCTTGGTTGGTGAGGTAAAGCCAACCATTTGGCCCGTAGCTGATGTGAAATGGCCCGTTACCAGTGGAAATAGACTTGACCACCTTGCGTTCTTTGACATCAATGGCAAGCACACCGCCGACCCCTCGCCCTACCCTTGGAGACCAGCCACGATCGGAGAACCACATGATCTGACTGTCATTTTTGGGGAAATAAACCGTATCTTTATGGCGCTTGCCTGAATGAAATGGGTATAAGCCGTAGGGTCGCGTATCTTTTATTTTACGGGTAGCACGGTCAAAAATAACAATATTAGGATTGGCATCGTGCGGACCGCCAATGAAACCCGATGACGATAGCCACATTTCATCTTCTTGAGGCCGATAATAGGCATCGTGCGAACCTTCGGGGAAATACTTGTACGTATCTACCAACTTGTTTTGTTCAAGATCAATGAACAACAAACCGCGATATTTGATGCCAGTGGCCCACATTTCTTTGCCACCCGGAATAATCGTCAGGTCATGCGTGGGCGTATCCACCATAATGGGAGGCAGGGTTTTCCAAGTGGCAGTATCAATGACGGCGATATAGGGCGCGGACTCAAGTGAAATATACAACCGCGAATCATCGGGCAACCATGCCATATCGTGCGGGGCAGGACCAACAGCAATTTTTGCGACGACCGTCAGGGTTTGGGTATCGTAAATGGTGACATTGCCCGAATAACGGTTGCTTGCCACCACCCAACGCGCATTGTTCGACACCCCCATGTTGTGCGTCAATGTGCCGCCAGAGGGGATGACCGTCAGTTTTTGTGGTGGCTCACCTTGCCACACCTCAACCCCATTTAGCCCTTCAGACGCAATAAAAATGCGCGGGGTCAAGTTGCGCTCATCAGACCGCCGAATACGTGGGTCAACCACGCGGCCCATTGATGACAGTATGGCAGTATCAGCTATGGGTGATTGGGCAATGCTGGTAGGTGTCACCGTCACCACCGCAGCTACGTTTGTCGTGATTACGGCGATTGTTGAGGCAGCGGTGGCAACAATGGTAGGAGGTATTGCTATTGCTGCAGCCGTCACTGATGGCGCGGCTGCAACTGTTGTTGCCGTTGCAGCTACCGTTGTCATGGCAGTCGTAGGTGTTGAGATGACGGTGGACAATGCGACCGGCGTTGCCGTTGTCGCGGCTGCAACCAAGGTTGAGACAACAGTAACAATCGCGGTCGGTGTTGTTTGCAAATTCGCTGCCCCCGTAATGGTTACGGTGCTTAGGGCTGGGCTTGGGCTGCTGCTGACGTTTGGGCGGCTGGGAGTAGTACGATTTGGACTCACAGGGGACATATAACAGGCCGACAAAGCCAATGCAGCAATTACTGAACCAAGAACGACGCGTTTTCTCATGTTTGGCACAATATATTATCACAAGTGTGGCGGGAAAACCTAACAAATTCTGGGCAATTGCTCACCAATTTGCATGGGGATGACACGCGTACCACCGATGGCAGTTTTTGCCACCAGTCGCCCGACATGTTGATCGGTAACACGCCCGATGATGGCGGCTTTTTGCCCCAACGGGTGCGCTTGCATGGCCGCCAACACCATCTCTGCCGCCACTTTGGCCACAATTACCAGCAGTTTTCCCTCATTTGCCACATAAATTGGGTCCATGCCCAGCATGTCACACGCAGCTTGTACTTCGGGGTTGATCGGCAATTTGCGTTCTTCGATCATGATGCCGACTTGTGACTGAGTCGCGATTTCGTTAAGCGATGATCCCACACCACCGCGTGTAGGGTCACGCAAAACGTGGATAGCGCTCACATCACCAATTGACCGTGCTGCCGTCAGCATGGCTACCACTAGCCCGTTGAGCGGAGCACTGTCGCTGCGAATCTGTGTATCGAATTCCAGCCCTTCGCGCACACTCATGATCGCCATGCCATGATCGCCGATGCTGCCGCTCACGATGACGACATCGTCGACTTGGGCGCAATTGGGTGCAATATGAACGCCATCAGGGATAACCCCGATGCCAGACGTATTGATAAACACCCCATCTCCATGTCCGCGATTGACCACTTTGGTGTCGCCTGTCACCACTTGCACCCCAGCCGCCCGCGCCGCTGCGCCCATGCTGTTGGCAATTGCACCCAGCACACGCATCGGCAACCCTTCTTCGAGGATAAACCCAGCACTGAGGTAGAGTGGCATGGCCCCACTCATGGCAAGGTCGTTGACCGTGCCATAAATGGCCAGCTCGCCGATATTGCCGCCCGGAAAAAACAGCGGTTGCACCACATACGAATCGGTGCTAAAGGCCAGCCGTCCAGCTGGCAAGGTCAAGATCGTCGAATCACCAAGATTATCAAGTAAGTTGTTTTTAAAAGCAGGCACAAAAATATGCGCCACCAATTCTGCCGACAGTTTGCCACCGCCGCCATGCCCAATGACAATATTTGGTGAATTTCGCAATGGCAACGGGCATGACCAGTTTTCAAAGTCGAGGTTTTGCATGCTTATTTATAACAGGGTGAATGGGTGAATAAGTGACAGGGTGAATAAGATTTTATCGCTTTGTGATGATCCATGTTTCTGAGTGGTTGATCATACCAACGAAGGTGGCAATAATTTCATCATAGGTTTTGTAAAGTTTTGCAGCAAGGTCATGGTTGAGGTGTTGACATTCGACAGCAAATTGTCGCCAAACTTGTATTTCTGCTGCTTCACCTTTCAAATCGGATAATTTTGCGATAAAAGCCACCTCGTAACGTCTCTTTCGCCACGCCTCGGCTAAATTGCTGCACACCGAACGCAATGAACACTAAATTTGATCAGTTAAGGCGTATTTCTCATCTTTTAGAAAATTTTTGCTTAACTCAAAAATTTCCATTGCTGCTGCAAACGACTTCTTATAAACCTCTAATTCAGTATGCCTCACAATCCTCGCACTCACCTTGTAACCCCCTCACGT
>JAGWYZ010000033.1 GCA_018969115.1 Chloroflexota bacterium
GGAGCCGCTACTTGCGGAATTCCGCAAGTAGCGGCTCCATTTTTAGGGGGTCACTTCATCATGATGGTCGCCCCTTCGCGGGATGAAAATTGATGCAATGCGGCATTAGATGCCCCTACAGCGGCATAAAATCATCGTCGTCAGACGATTTTGAGGACGACAGCCCGCTAGAACCGCCAAACATCGAATCGACACTGGCTTGTTCGCGGCCAGCATCGAAGCCAATGGCAAACATGGTTTTGCACATGGCGCGCACGGTGACTTCGTAGGCCTCACGCGAGTCTTCTTTGGCATAACCCCATGCACGGGCCTCGTTTTCAAGGTGCACGCGGTTCATATGGGCCAAAATTTCTGGGGCGACAAATTCTTCAAATGGCATATCGCCAAGGATTGCATCCAGCCATTCACGAAACTCAGATTGTGTCATGGAAGTAATGATATCATTACCGCTCGAAAAAATCTTAGCAAAAAGTAGGTGATTACTCGTGACGCGTGTATTTGTTGATGATGATGAAACATTTGAATCAGCGCTGCGTCGTTTTAATAAAATGATATTGGGCGACCGTGTGCTGGCAGAAGTGCGATCTCGTCGTTTCTTTGAAAAACCCAGTATTGTTGATAAGCGCAAGCGTGCCTCGAAGCTGCGTAAAAGCCGCCGACAGTCACTAAAACTACTGACACCAGAGATTCAGTAACCGTAAGACTGCAAAGTTGAAAGTGCAAAGTTGAAAGTGCAAAGTGCAAAGATAAAAAAGATCGTCTTGCACCTTTGCTTTCAGCTTTGCACTTTTACTTTTTGGCTCAGTTTAAAAAATGGGTTAATAGCCCGTGATGGATTTTCTCAATCATTGGGGGTGACCCCAAAAGACGTAATGCCAAAATCACTCTGATAGTTTGTATGCGTTGGGCAAAGCCAACGCATACAAACTGTCAGAGTGATTTTGGCGAAAATTTATTTTACTTGCCATTGTTTATTGAGGAGATACCCTGTTATTAATATTAAAATGTCGTTAAAAGCAAAAATTTTAGAAGATCTTAAAGCCTCCATGCGTTCTGGCAATGTGGTACAACGCCGCGTAGTTGGGCTAATCAATGCCAGCATTAAAAATGAAGAGATCAATGCACGGGTCGATGCCCGTGCTGGCGTATTGAGTGATGCCGATATTATGGTGTTGATTCGCCGTGAAATTAAACAACACGAAGAATCATTGTTAGAAGCCAAAAATGCGCACCGAGCTGATTTGGTGGCAGAGCAAGAGTCCGAATTGGTGGTGTTGCGTTCATATTTGCCGCAACAACTTAGCCGCGAGCAAGTGACTGACATTGCGAAACAAGTCATTGCCGAAGTCAAGGCCACATCACCCAAACAACAGGGCGAAGTGATGAAACAATTGTTGGCGCGTATCAAAGATCAGGCCGACGGTAAAATGATCAGCGAAGTGGTTCGCGGTCTATTGTCGGGTTAGTTTACAATGATTTAGGTGATCCGTACCGCGATTGCCGAATGGCTCCATAGACGACGCGCGATTGCACTGGCTGCAATCGCGCTATTTACTTTTATCGGCATCGCCTCGGCCCAATTGGTGCGTTTTTGGGTGGGGGGTGAAAGCACTTTAAAGATTGGAAATGTGGCCCCGCGTGATATACGCGCCCCTTTTAAGCTGACCTATGTCAGCGATATCGATACCAATCGCCAACGTGATTTGGCCGTAGCCGCCATTTCGGCAGTTTATTCGCCACCCGATGCCCAAATTTCGCGCCGCCAAATTCAATTGGCGCGTGAAACCCTTGACAAAATTGTGCTGGTGCGGGCTGGGCAACCCTTGGCTGTGGCAACGGCGGTGGTAGATGCCAATGTCAGCACCCAAGTTCCGATTACAGATCGGGTGCGGGTATTAACCAATTTTCAAAATATTAAGCTAGACGACAACGAGGCTCAACTTATTTTAAAATTTTCTGATGGGCGCTGGTCGCTAATCGATTCGCAAATCATTACGCTGTTAGACGAAGTGATGCGTAATTCCATCCGCACCGACAATATTGATACCATCAAAGCACGTATGCCGGGCTTGGTCAGCTTTATTTATAGCCCCGAAGAAGCCAATTTTATTAGCGAGTTTGCGGCAGATTTGGTGGTGCCTAATACCAGTGTCGATGCGAATGCAACGGCGCAGGCCCGCACCCGCGCCCGCAATAGCATTAGTGCCGTTGAGCGTACCTTTGAGGCCAATCAAATTGTCATTCGCGGGGGCGAGGTGATTAGCGCAAATGACCTTGAGGCGCTTGAAAAACTCAATTTGCGCCGAGCCGATTTGACCTTGCTCGATGTTTTAGGGGCATTGGCGATGAGCATCTTGGTGGTGATGATGTTGGCCTTGGCAGTGGCCCGTTATCACATCATGACATCGGGCTATCTTAATCTGGGACGGGTGCCATTACGCCGCACCTTTCTCAGTGCATTTTTTCTGGTGTTGGCCCTATATTTAGCACGTTGGCAATTGCCGGGCCGCCCATTGTTTGCTTATGTTGTGCCGATGTCGGCCATTGGCATGGCGATCACCAGTTGGTCGCGTGGGTTGACTGGCATTGTGGCGAGCCTTACGCTGGCCAGTTTAGGCACAATTGGGGCCGATAATTCATTAGAGCTAACCGCATTTTATGCCGTAGGTGGTGTAGTGGCGTGTTTGTCGATTGGGCGGGTCGAACGGATTTCGGATTTTGTGTGGTCTGGCACAATGGCTTTAATTGCCCAATTAATTATTTTGGGGATATTTGAGGTTCCGTTATGGCAAGCGTCAAATGATGCTTCGACCATGATCACCCGTTTTGTTTTTGTCATTATTGGTGGGGTTACAGCAATGGCAATAGCCCCAGCCATTTTGTATATTGCCGGTTTGCCCATGCGCATCATTACCCCCCTGCAATTAATGGATTTGTCGCGCCCTTCGCATCCGCTCATTCAACAATTGTTAACCATGGCCCCCGGCACTTATCATCATTCGCTCATGGTGGCAAATTTGGCTGAGCACGCTGCCGAGCGTATTGGGGCCGATGCCTTGCTGACACGGGTGGGGGCTTATTATCATGATGTTGGCAAGACTTTGCACCCTTATTTTTTTATTGAGAATCAATTGGATGGCAGCATTAACCCGCATGACCAACTTGACCCGCTAATGAGTGCAAAGGTGCTGCATAATCATGTAAGCGATGGTTTAAAAATGGCACATAAACACCGTTTGCCAATTGAAATTCAAGCCTTTATCGCCGAACATCATGGCACTACCCGCGCCGGTAGCGGGTATTTCCGCGCTTTAAAAGATAACCCAGATACCGACGACAAACCATTTCGTTACCCGGGGCCGCGCCCGCGTAGCCGCGAGACGGCTATTTTGATGTTGGCTGATGGTTGTGAAGCGATTGTACGTGCCAAACGACCTGCTCATGCCGATGAGACGAGCAAACTAATCAGCAAGATTGTGATTGAGCGGCTTAATGATCATCAATTAGATGATTCAGATTTAACCTTGCGTGATATTGAGATGGTGCGGCAATCATTTGCCGAAACCTTGCGTGGGATCTATCATCCAAGGATCGATTATCCCGATATTATGGCCCCGCCGGTTACAAATTAGCCGCTATAATCTTTTGTTCCGTGCCTAAATCAACTACCGTTACCGGAATTGCAGAGATCGAAGCCTTGAGCGACGCTGTGAGTGCCATCGCATCATCATCGCTTGATGAAGATGGGTTATGTTACTATGTTTATGAATGTGCCAGCCGTTTGGTCGATACCCGATATTTTCAATTGGGTGTTTTTGAGGGCGAAGATTATGTGATTAAGGTGCGGGTGCAAAATGATGAATTGATGCCCATTACGCGGTATATGGTGGATGGCGGCATCATTGGATGGCTACGTGACACTGGCAAAAATTTGTTGGTGCATGATTTTAAAACCGAACTTGATGATTTGCCGGCCCACCCCAGTTATATCAGTTCTAATCCGCCGCGTTCTGGCATTTTTGTGCCTTTACGCAGTGGCGAACAGGTGATCGGCGCGATTGTGATTCAATCGATGAATCCCAATATGTATACTGAGGTGCAACTCCGCACTTTGAGTATTATTGCGCATCAAGCAGCGGCAGGTATTCAAAATGCACGGGCTTTGGCCCGCGAGCGGCGGCGAGTACAACAATTAGAGCTGGTGAATGAGGTGGCACGTCAAACCCAAGCCCTGCTGAAATTAGATGTGTTGCTGCCGCAATTGGTACATGCCATTCACAAGACGTTTGGTTATTATGCAGTCGCATTGTGTTTGCCCAATGAAAATGGCGATGTTATCGTTATTCGCGCAGCAACCAATCAAGATATTGTTGGCATTCGTTTAAAGCGCGGCGAAGGGATTATTGGGTCGGTTTATGACACTGGGTCTATGTTGGTTGTTGATGATATCACCCAAGATAAACGATATGTGCCAACCAGCGCCCTCCCAAACACCCGCAGCGAAGTAGCCGTGCCGTTGTTTATAGAAAATCAAACCATCGGGGTGATCGATTTAGAGTCTGACCAATTTGCCGCCTTTACCCGTGATGATCAGCGGTATTTAGAGATGTTAGCACGCCAAGTGTCGGTGGCGATTGAAGATGCGCGCTTGTATGAAGCCGAGCAAGTGGCGCAACGCTTACAGCAAGAAGTTGAACTGGCGCGAAATATTCAAATTAGCTTTTTGCCCAAACACTTGCCCCAACAGCCGGGTTGGGATATTGGCGCGGCATGGCGAGCGGCGCGGCATGTAGGGGGGGATTTTTATGACATTTTTGAACTGCGACGTGATTTGGAAAATAATTACGGGTTAGCCATTGCTGATGTTGCTGGTAAAGGGGTGCCAGCGGCCTTGTTTATGGCCTTGGCCCGCACCTTGTTACGTGCCGTCGCTTTTACCAATCGCTCACCCGCCGACACCTTAATGCGCGTGAATGAATTGATTTTGGCAGACTCGCAAGCCGATATTTTTGTGACGGTGTTATATGCAATTTGGAATCCACATACCGGCAAAATTGAGTTAGGCAATGCTGGGCATAACCCAGCCTTGTTAATGACCAAAGATGGCGCTGTGCGCCAAATTAAGTCGCCCGGTATTGCCTTGGGTGTGGTCGATGAAGCGTTTATTGGCAGCACCTCGTTAACATTGCAGCCTAACGAGGTGTTGTTGTTATATACCGATGGCATTACCGAGGCCATTAAAGCCGACCAAAGTGATTTTGGCTTAGATCGCTTGCAAACCATTATGCGCCAATCCAGACATTTATCGGCACAGGCTATTGCCGATGAGATTTTAAATGCGGTTAATCAATTTGTTGGGACCGAGCCAGCATTCGATGATCAAACTATGCTGGTTTTAAAACGCACGTCTTAATTTACCATTTATCGAATATTCGCCAATGCCCCAAGTAAGGCGCTCACAGCTAAGGTGAGCAACATGCCGCGCCGAAAGCGAAAGAGCAAGAAAAAGGCGACAGCGGAAATAGCAAGAGCCGGCCAATTGAGGCTGGCCCAAACTGGGCTAAGCAGGCGTAACGCGCCAAAGTGCAGCTCATTCACCGCGCCAAACCAAGTGTGCAGGGCAAACCACACTGCCAAATTGAGCACCACCCCCACGACGGCGGCGGTAATGGCCGACAAGGCTGTGCTTAATGACCTTACCCCGCGTAATTGCTCGACATAAGGCGCACCCATAAAAACCCACAAAAACGATGGCACAAATGTGACCCAAGTGGTGATGATGGCACCCAAACTAGCCGCCAACATGGGCGACAAATGACCCGGGTTGCGGTAGGCCGCCATGAAGCCAACAAATTGCACCACCATAATGAGCGGGCCGGGGGTGGTTTCGGCCATGCCGAGGCCATCGAGCATTTCACCCGGGCGCAGCCAGCCAAAGACCTCGACCGCTTGTTGGGCGACATAGGCCAAAATTGAATAGGCCCCGCCGAAAGTCAACACGGCAGCTTTGCCAAAAAACCAGCCAATGTCGCCGAGAGTGGCATTACCCGTGATCGTCACAACGATCAACACTGGCATAACCCATAACAATAGGCCAATCACAAACACAAGCAAGGTGTGAGCGAGACGTGGGCGTTGGCTAACATGGGGCGGCAGCGCGGTGGTGGTGCTGTGAATGGGGTGTGTTTTGGGGTTTTGCCCACGCACCACCTCAAATTTGTGCCAGCCAAGTTTGCCACCCACAAAACCCATTAACCCCGCCGCCAAGATGATGAAGGGAAAGGACAAATTAAAGAAAAAGATGGTGATAAACGAAAGCCCCGCGATGCCGATCATGACTTCGTTTTTGAGCACACGACGGGCAATGCGCAGCACCGCCTCGATCACCAACGCAATGACAGCGGCCTTGAGACCAAAAAACAAGCCTTGCACGAGTGTAATTTGTTGAAAACCGGCATAAAGCACACTGAGCAGCAAGACGCTGATGAAACCGGGCAACACAAATAAGCTACCCGCCGTTAGCCCGCCTCGTGTTTTGTGCAATATCCAACCAAGATAGGTGGCGAGTTGTTGTGCCTCGGGGCCGGGCAACAACATGCAATAGTTGAGCGCGTGCAAAAAGCGTTCTTCATCCACCCAGCGCTTTTCTTCGACGACGATTTTGTGCATGACGGCAATTTGGGCGGTGGGGCCGCCAAAACTTAACGCCGCCACCCGCAACCATACGCGCAGGGCTTCTCGGTAACTGACGGTGTGGGTGGGCATAGGGATGATTATCGTTGATTGTTACTTATAACCGTTGCCGCATCACCTCATAACCCAAAATGGCAGCGGCAGCGGTGGTGCCAAGCGAATGGCTAAAATGACGTGCGTACGGAATTTGCAGCAACAGATCAGCATGTTCGATCAACTTTCGCGCCACCCCACGCTTTTCACCGCCCACCACCACAAACAACGGCCCACGCAAATCAGCCTTAGGCAGGTCGATGGCATCTGGCTCTTCGGCCATCACTGCCACTTGCAACCCGAGATCGCTCAGGGCATAGGCCGCCGTCATGGCGTCATCGGCAATAGCGGTGGGGATGAGTTCAGATGCCCCCGCACTTGAACGCGCCACTGTTGTGGCTGCGCTCATCCAATTGCGTGGGCGCACCACAATACCTGCCGCCCCCGCCGCATATAAGGCCCGCACGGCTTGCCCAAAATTAAATGGGTCCTCAACTCCTTCAAGCATGACGACAAATGGGTTTGGCAAGGTGCACAAATCGGCAAGTGGGGTATAGACCCGATCCCCTACCGTAGCGACCACGCCACCATGTGTATTGCCATCAGTCATGCGCTCAAGCTCGCTTTCGCGGATGCGCAGCATCGGCACATTGGCGAACCGTGCCAGTTTTTCAAGCTTGCCGATGTCATAATCACGGCGGGTTTGCTCGACAAAGATTTTATACACTGGTCGGCTGCGGGCTTTTAGCGCTGCCTGCACCGAAATAAACCCTTCGAGAGTGGTCGTATCTATTCCCATAATTTAGTAATCAGTGGTCAGTAGTCAGTGGTCAGTAGTTAATTTTTGATTGTGATCCCTAATATTAACAGTAAACGATATGCTTATCCTAAACTACTAAACTAATCTGACTACTGACTACTGATTACTGACTACTGTAAAATATGGAATAGATGCTTTCTGAATCCTTCCTCAAATCATTGTCAGGCTTGCGGTTGTGGTCGGTCAAACGCCGCCCGGGCACTTATACCGGCGAGCGACGCAGCACACGGCGCGGGCGCTCGGTTGAGTTTGCCGATTATCGTGATTATGTGCCGGGCGATGACCCACGTCGGGTTGACTGGAATGTATATGCACGGTTAGAACGCCCTTATATTAAATTGTATGAAGAAGAAGAAGACCTGACCGTGCATATGTTGCTCGACACCAGCGCTTCGATGAAATGGGATGAAGAAGCCGATGATTTAGACCTGCGCCCGACCCAAGCTGGGCGGCTGCCGCCAAAATGGCAACGGGTGGCCCAATTAGCCATTGCGATGGGCCATGTGGTGTTGTCATCCGGCGACCGACTCATTGTCGAAACCAGCACCCGCGCCCGTTTTGGCCCCAAACGTGGCGAGGCCGCAACTTCGCAATTAATCTCATTCATTGAGCAACAGTGGCAGGGTGGCAAAGGTGGTCAGGCCAATATCAACCAATGGTTGCGCAATTATGCCCTCACTTCACGCGGGGGCATGGCAATTGTGCTTTCAGATTTATTAGATGAAAGCGGCTGCGAAGAAGGCTTAAATGCCATTGGTGGCAAACTTGACCTTAATGTATTGCACACACTTGGGGCGGCGGAAATTGACCCCATCATTGCTGGTGACTTGCGACTGAAAGATATTGAAACCCAATCGGCGCAAGATGTCAGCCTTGATCAAGCCACTCTTGCCCGCTATCGCGAGCGGGTGCAAGGTTGGTCAAACGAGCTAAATAGTTTTTGCCGCAAACGTGGCGGGCGCTATGCGCTTATTGATGCATCCACACCCATCGAACAAATTATGTTGCGTGATTTGCGGCGTGAGGGCTGGCTGGTATGAATATTCTCAATCCTATCGCCCTATTATTTGCTTTATTAGCAATTCCAATTATTTTGCTTTATATTTTGCGGCTGCAACGTCGTGAGCAAAAGGTAAGCAGCACGTTGCTGTGGCGGCAAGTAGTGCTCGACCGCGAGGCCAATACGCTATGGCAAAAACTGCGTCGCAATTTGTTGCTTATTTTGCAGTTAGCAACTTTGGCGTTTTTGGTGTTTGCGCTGTTGCGCCCTTATATTAGCTTGCCGGGCGGGTTGAATGGGCGGTTGATTGTGCTTATGGATGCCTCAGCCTCGATGCGAGCCACCGACGTGTTACCATCACGTTTTGACGCAGCAAAAGAGCAAGCCCGCAATTTGATTAGCGGGATGGGCGTGGGCGATGAAATGTCGCTCATTTTGGTTGATAGCAACCCTCGTGCTTTGACTGGCATTACTTCTGATCGCAGTGAGTTATTGGCGGCATTAGATGCCTCAAAGGCATCATTAGGGCAAGCAAACTGGGCCGCCGCCATTTCGCTTGGCTCGGCTACGGCCAATGAGCAAAGCACCTTTATTGTCATTAGCGATGGCGCACACGCCGAAGATTTAAAATTATTGCAGCGTCAAACCCGTTTTGTGCCAATTGGGGTAAATGGCGATAATTTGTCAATTAGCACCCTTTCATTACGCAAAACCTCACGTGGACTGGCGGCCTTTGTGCGTGTTACCAACAATGGCAAACAAGATGACGATAGTTTGGTGTCGCTTCGGGCCGATAACGGCACGTTACTCGATGCTCGCACCGTCAAAATTCCGGCTGGGCAATCGATATCATGGACAATCAACGACATTGATGCCAATACGGCATCCGTGCGGGCTTCTATCGACAAAGCCAGCCACAATAATCTGGCTGCCGATGATGTGGTTTATGCCGTGAGCGCCAATACCGCTTTGCGGCGGGCGTTATTAGTCACTCGCGGTAATCGCTTTTTAGAGCAAGCATTGTCCAATTTACCCAATATACAAGTCTCGCGGGCTGTGACGACGGGGGTAACTACGCTCGATTCACGCCCATTTGATGTTTATATTCTTGATAGCATGAATTCCGATTTATCGGCATTGCCCCCGCGTGCCAATGTGTTATTTATTGGGCCACAACAAGTATTTACTGCCACCGATACTTTTAGCAATACCGGCTATGTACGCACTGTGCCGCACCCCATCGCCCAGTCGTTGAATTGGCGCAACGTTAGTGTGCAGGCCACGCCATTAATTGAAGCCCCTGCTTGGCTCAAACCTGTTATTCAATCACAAGGCGGGCCTTTGTTGCTTGCAGGCGAGTTTCCAGCTGAATTGGTTGGTAAAAATAGCGAACCGCCATTACAACGGGTGGTGGTGTTGCCCTTTGAATTGCGCCGTAGCGATTTGCCGTTGCAATTGGCTTTTCCCATTCTCATGCTCAACAGCATTGAGTGGCTGGCCCCACCGCAAGGCATGACGATTCCGGCTTCGGTCAAACCGGGCGAGGTAGTCAATTTACCACGTGGGGCGCAAGTTTCATTACCTGATACCGATGCCTTAGGTGGCACAACCGTTATCGTTGATCAGCGTGGCTTTGCCAATACCGATGCGCTTGGCCCCTATGCTGTGACATTTGGCGATGTTAGTGGGGCATTTGCTGTCAATTTCTTTAATTCAATCGAGTCTGAAATTACGCCAAGTCCACAATTGGTAATTGGTGAACAAAAAGAAAATGAATCAAATATTTTGATCAATAATACGTTGTCACAACGCGAATTATGGCGTTGGTTGGCGGCATTGGCCTTGCTGGTTTTGTTTGTTGAATGGTGGATTTATCAGCGTGGCGTACCTTCGTTGAAGGGTCTTTTTCGGCGTTAAGTCACATTAGTAGGGGCACGGTATAGCGGCGTGAGATCACTGACGACCGTGTCTCTACCCCAACCGATAGGGTGAAATCGTCATATATCGATTTCGATATTACATTGCTGAGGGTTCTTCAAATATTTAATATGAATCTCGATCATTTCATCAATCATTTATCAAATAACAAAACTATTGTCACAGGATTAGTGCGTGGAATTAGCGACGAGCAGGCGCATTGGCGACCCTCACCGGCAGCATGGTCTGTGCTTGAAGTGATGGGGCACTTGTATGATGAAGAATGCGAAGATTTTAGAGCGCGGGTTCAATTAACGCTAAATGACCCAGCCAAGATGTGGCCGGCGATTGAACCCGGAAAATGGGTCATTGATCGCAAATATAACGAGCGTAACCCCAAACAAGTGTTAGAGCATTGGCTGCGCGAACGTGATGAATCGTTAAAATGGTTGAGTAGCCTTAAGTCGCCGGTCATCCATTGGAATAATGCCCATATACACCCATCTGGTATCAGCTTGTCAGCAGCCGATTTGCTTGTTGCATGGTTGGCACACGACTATTTGCATATTCGTCAGTTAAATGAATTGCATTATTTGTATTTAAAACACACGACTGCCCCAGCCAATATTGGCTATGCCGGAGATTGGTAAACTGATGGCCTTGAACATCGATCAAAATAAAAATAAAAACCATTTGGCTGTTTTCGATACCCTGCGTGGGATTGCGATTATGATGGTGTTTTTAATACACGCCCGTGAGGCAGTGTGTTGGGACACCAATCAACCCGCTTACAATATCAGTAGCGCTCGGTTTTGGGTGTTTTGGCCCCTTTTCCTATGGTTGGGTTGGGGTGCACCTTTTTTTCTTTATTAGTGGTTATCTCATTCATTATTCGTTTTTGCGTAAACCAACTCAATTTAATACGCCACATCTTTATTGGCATCGCTTTTGGCGTATTTATCCACCTTATCTCTTGGCCTTGCTTTACATGATCTTTTCGCGTTACAAGCTCGGCCCTATTCCTGCTGCCGATTGGCCGATGATTTTGAATCATTTTGCGATGGAGAATATTAGTCTTAATGCATCATGGTGGAGTTTACGCATAGAGTTGGAGTGTTATCTAGTTTACCCATTGGTTTTGTTATTGCGGCGCTGGATGAATTTAAAGCCGATTATGCTTGGGGCAACCTTGATGAGTATTGGCATTTTGCTTTTGTTTGTCAATATTAACAATGTGCCTTGGCAAACACCCATTTATGGGCGAGCGATGTTGTGGGCCGAATGGATGTTTGGGGCTTATTTGGCTGAGTTTGGCGTAACACAACGTCTTGGCAAAGTAGCTTGGGTTGGCTTTGGTTTAACTTTAACTGTATTGGTGCTGAATGCCATTGGCTGGTTGCCTTTTCCAAGCGCACAAGCCTATACGCTAACCATTGTGTTGATGGCGTTTTTGTTTGCTGGGATGTTGGCTTATAAACCTGCTGACGGTTGGCTTAATCGCAGATTATCGGGTTTAGGCTTAATCAGCTATTCGTTTTATTTATGGCATCAACCGCAAATCTTTAAGGCTATTAGCTACTTACACACAGCGGGTATGCCCCAAAATGGCGTATTAGACATTTTTGTGGGTGGGATTGTTACTTTTATTGTTATTTATGCACTCAGTTGGGTGCTATATAAGTTTATTGAGTTGCCAAGTGTAAAAATAGGTGAGCGATTGTGGCACAGATTGACAGCACCGCAGCAGGCAGCTTCTGCTTAAATTCATTTTACAAGCTGATTCCAGCTTTTATTTCTGCTGATTAGCCTTACGTAAATTGGGGTAAATATTTAGCATGTGCTCGCAATAAATCATCGAGCAAATAATTGGCCTTGGCGTATGAATGAATATGAGGGTCGAGCAATAACGCTTGTAGGGCGGCGTTACGATCGCCTTTCACCGCCGCTTCAACACACAACATTTGAATATCAATCTCGCGTTGCATCAGCGCAGCCAAACCACGCGGCAACGCGCCAACATGAACGCCATGCACGCTACCACCATGCACTACCCCGGGCACTTCCACGATGGCATCGGCTGGCAAATTTTCGATACAACCCCGATTAGGAAGATTGACAGACAACTCAAGCTGGTTTAACCCGTGCAGAATAGCGCACAAAATGGGCACCACCCGTTCACCCGACGGCAAAAATGATGGCGAAGTAGAGATTGAGGATTGATGCTCAACCGTTAATTTGATTTTGGCCCATTGTGCTTGGCCAAGGCGATCATAGGCATCAAAATCATAGCCGGTCAATGGCATCGTCTCAGCCGCAAAGCCAACATATTCACCGGCATGACCATCACCCGTTGCACAAAACAACCCAAAAGCGTCCATTAATCGGCGCGACATCAATTCCCAATATGCTGGCATATGTTGCACTTTTTGCCTAAAAATTGGGTATAAATCTTCACCAGTTTGGCGGTCAAGCATGCCTAACACAAACGTAAAATGATTTAACCCTGCCGCCACTAAATGATATCGTGCATCCAACCGCGCCCCATATTCTCGCAACGCCGCTTCCTCTCCCCCCTCTATTCTGTCTTCTCTCTTCTTGGCTCTTGGTTCTTGGTGCTTCTTCTCTACCAATCCCAATACCTCATTCACCAAACGATAGCCTTCGCCAATTTGATGGCACAACCCAACAAACTTTACGTTGCTGTGCTGATTTAGCGCCAAACACAGGCGACTCATGGGGTTGGTAAAGTTAAATAAAAAGGCGTTAGGGGCCAGCTTTTCAATATCATGCGCAATGTTAAGTAGCAATGGAATATTGCGCAGGGCATGGCTCAATCCACCCGGCCCGCCATTTTCACCTAGCACATGCCGCACCCCGTGCTTAAGCGGAATTTGCCAATCTAATTTCCAAGTTGCAATTCGATCAACTGCCACCGCCACAATCACAAAATCGGCGTTTGGTAACGCCTCACGACGGTTTTGGCTGGCAAAAATTTCAAGGGCCGCTTCGCCCCTGTGCAATTTTTCATTGTTTATTTGATTGGCATAGCGCGTCATCAAATCCAGCGCTTCGGCATTTGTATCGACTAGCCAGATAGCGCTGCCACGCAATAGATGGGCGTGTAAAAACAAATCGCCAAGAATGGCGGGACCAAAGGAGGCGCTGCCTGCGCCGATGATGACGATTTTAGGCATGGCTGCTTATTTGTAACACCCAATTAAGCACGGTTGCGACCAATTGCGCCCGCACCCCGATAAAGCCATGTCCTGCGTCTAATATGTCGTGTTGCAAATGTTGTGCGCCAGCGGCCTGAAACGCTTGCACCATTGGCGCATGAAAAACCTTGGTTGGCAATAGATCATCTTGGGCTGCGCCAATCAGCAACACATGACGATTTGCCAATTGTTCCGCTCTTAGCTCAATATCCCATGCATCGCCTTGTGTTATATATTCTTGCAGCAAGGTTTGGGCATTGGCCCCATTTAATGGCGGCAACGATCGCATCATCGAGACAACACGGCTGGTGATTTTATCGGACTGATTGCGCAATAATCGCCCGGCCTTGCCAAAATTGGCGCTGGCTAACCCAGCCACGCCAAACACGGCTGGGTCATTCATTGCCCCCATCAGTGCTGCAAAACCACCCATACTGTGCCCAATCAACACTATTTTTTGCGGGTCAATGGCATAGTCGGTTAATGAACGCGATTGCCGCAAAAAATCGAGCGCGGCTGCCACATCTTCGAGTGTATTAGCGAAGCTAAATAGGCCGCCGCTGCCCCATGCCCCACGATAATGAATATGAAGCACATTGACCCCTGCATCGAGCAAGGCATGAGCAAGATCAAAATTTTGCTCGGTGCCCGGAAACCCATGTAACAATAATACAGTTGCTTTAAGTTGCTCGCTTGCGGCAACAAACATTCGCCCAAGCATTTGGCTGCCGTGACTATTAATCGTTACAAGATTTAGGGAAGCTGTAGATATTGGCATAACAGAATTATGATTATGAATGACGAATGACGAATGACGAATGACCAAATTGGTCATTCGTCATTAATTAGTGCACTATCGCATTGGCGCGATCTTCTTCACTGTTAAGCGTATCACTTTCGACTCGACCATCTTTAATACGCACCACTCGATCAGCTTGGGCAGCCACGCCCGGATCGTGGGTGACGATCACAATCGTAATGCCACGTTCTTCGCGCAGTTTTTTAAATAGCGCCATAATTTCGGCGCCAGTTTTGCTGTCTAATGCGCCGGTCGGTTCATCGGCCAACAATAACGTGGGGTGGTTCACCAGTGCGCGGGCAATGGCAACCCGTTGTTGTTGCCCGCCCGACATTTCTACCGGTTTATGGGTGAGTCGATCACCCAAACCAACAGCAGTCATGGCTTCTTTCGCGCGTTCGGCACGTTCTTTGCCGCCAATGCCGCCATAACGCAAAGGCAATTCAACATTGCGCTGGGCCGTAATGCGTGAAAGCAAATTGAAACGCTGAAAAACAAAACCGATGTGTTTATTTCGTGCGGTTGCCAAGTCGTCATCACGCAATTTGCTGACATCTTGCCCATTCAAAATATATTCACCCGAAGTCGGCACATCTAGGCAGCCGATCATGTTCATGAGGGTGCTTTTGCCGCTGCCCGATGGCCCGACGATGGCGACATATTCGCCGTCTTTAATTGTTACAGTTACGCCATCGAGCGCCCGCACAGTTTCGTGGCCCATCACATAGGTTTTAACAATATTTTTGAGTTCGAGCACAGTTTTTGTCTATAAATAACGCTTTGCCATTGATAAAAATGGTAAAGCATAATATGAACGTATTTTCTTAATAATGGATGGTAAGACCAGTTTTCACCGAAATCACTGTCACGCCATCTTCTATTGAGATAACGTGACAGTGATTTCAGCATTACATCTTTTTAAATTATCCCTATTTATTTAGAAGATACGGATTGACTTTTATAATCAGTCAAGCATATCATATGAGCATGGCATTTGCGGTATCTACGATTGCCTGTAGTTTGAATTTTACGGTGTTTTTACGCTACACGCCGCCATCGCATCAAGGTAAGATTTGTCTATCTTGTTTGCTGCCTTAAATTTCTGTTTTTAAGGTGCTGTTTATCCGTGATAAGGTTTATTAATTGAGGCCGTGCGGTCAACACAGTATTGCACCACAACCAACACTAGCAATACCATAGTGATGGTTGATAATAATTTAATTTGCAAACTTAAGCCTTTATGCATGGCAACAACCAAAGAGATTTTTTCTCTAACTCATTTAACTTGATAATTAACTTGACAATGTCATGTCAGCCAAAGCAAAGCAAGTTAACAATATCAGCTTACAAAACGCATCAGTCTTATTGTAAAAGCAAACTAGGTATAACGATGCAATGACGCAGGGTTTGGTTAAACCCAAACCAATTCACCATGAAACAAACCTGTAATTGTGCCAACACGTGGAACAGCACAGGCCTTCAATAGAATGACCTCGCAGTTTACGTGACATAGATGGGCAGCTTAAACCACCTCGGCTAAGCTAATAAACTTATAAAATCTGATGAAAATAGTTGATGTAAAAACGTTTGTGGTAGGCGTGCCGCCTCCTCATTTTGGTGGGCGATATTGGATATTTTTAAAACTAATCGCCGATAATGGCATCGTCGGCTATGGCGAAGTCTATTCAGTGCCATTTCACCCACATGTGGTTGCCCGAATGATTGAAGATGTGTGCGAACGAAAGGTGATTGGATCCGACCCATTTCACATTGAAAAGCTGTGGCGCAATATTTATGGCAGTGGCTATACCCAACGCCCCGATACCTCTATTCTTGGCATTTTGAGCGGCATCGAAATGGCGTGTTGGGATATGGTTGGCAAAGCGCTTAACAAGCCAGCCTATGAACTGCTAGGCGGTAAAGTGCATGAGAAATTGCGCACCTACACTTACATTTACCCAGAGCCGAGCGATAAAACCGATATTTATCACGATGCCGAACTCTCCGCTGAACGCGCCGCCAATTATGTAAAACTGGGCTACACCGCCGTTAAATTTGACCCGATCGGGCCATACTCTAGCTTCGACCCACGCCAATTATCGCTAGAGGGACTAGCGTTGGGCGAGAAATTTGCCAAATTGATCCGCGAAGCCGTAGGCGATCAATGCGATTTGTTATTTGGTACGCATGGTCAGCTTACCCCCGCTAGCGCCATTCGCCTCGCCAAACGCCTAGAGCCATTTGACCCGCTATGGTTCGAGGAGCCAACGCCGCCCGAACAGCCCGAAGAAATGGCGACGGTGGCCCGCCAAACCAGCATTCCCATCGCCACAGGTGAACGCCTGACCACCAAATATGAATTTTCACGAGTGTTGGCTTGCAAATCGGCCTCTATTCTGCAAATGGCGCTAGGGCGAGTCGGCGGCTTGCTTGAGGGTAAGAAAATTGCCGGCATGGCCGAGGCGCACTATGCCCAAATCGCCCCACATCTCTATTGTGGTCCCATTGCCGCCGCCGCCGACATTCAACTCAGCACGTGCAGCCCCAACTTTCTTATTCAAGAGTCCATTCTCAATTTTGGCGGTTTCCACGCCCAAATTCTCAACAAACCAATCAATTGGCAAGCGGGTTACATCATTCCACCCAACGAGCCTGGCTTGGGCGTAACACTAAATGAGGCTTTAGCCGCCGCACACCCATACACCGGCAATCGACTACATTTAGAGATGACCGAATATCCGGTCGTATTTGAAATTTTGTAATTACGAATGGTTGATTGGTTGAATGGTTGATTGTTAGTTGATTGTTAGTTGATTAATGACTCATGATTATGAGTGATCAATCAACCAATTAACTATTCAACCATTCACCTAGTCGACCCTCTTATTTTTTTATAACATGAACAAAAAACTAGGTTTTATTGGTATTGGTAATTTGGGCGTGCATTTGGCAGGTAGCTTGGTACGGGCGGGCTTCGATGTGACGGTATTCGACCTGAATAAGGCAGCGGCAGATGGGTTGCTGGCGGCTGGCGCAAAATGGGCCGACACGCCCAAACAAATGGCCGTGCAATGTGACAGTGTATTCACCTGTTTGCCATCGCCCAAAGCCGTCATATCAGTAGTGGCGGGTGAGAATGGCTTATTGGCTGGCATGAAACCCGGCGACACATGGATCGATATGAGCACCAATGACCGCCAAGAAATTTTGCGTTTGGCCGAGTTGTCAAAACAAAAGGGCGTGGCATGTCTCGAATCGCCCGTGACCGGCGGGGTGCATAAAGCCGCTTTGGGAGAAATTACGGTGTTGGTGGGCGGTGCTGCCGACGTGTATCAGGCTCATTTACCCGCGCTCGAAGCGATGGGTGGCAAAGTCATTTATATGGGTGAATTGGGCAGCGCTTCAGTCATCAAGGTCATCACCAATATGCTAGCGTTTATCCATTTGGTAGCAGTCGGCGAGGCGTTGATGTTGGCGAAACGCGGCGGGCTGGATTTAGCGCAGTCCTTCGAAGCCATCAAAGCCAGCTCTGGCAACAGCTTTGTGCACGAAACTGAGAGCCAAGTCATTTTAAACGGCAGCTATAACATCGGGTTCACCATGGATTTGGCATGCAAAGACCTTGGATTTGCCACCCAGTTTGGGCGCGAATTTGGGGTGCCGCTTGATTTGGCAAGCGCGGTCGAGCAAATCTTCATTCGTGCACGGGCACAATATGGCGGCAGCGCATGGTCATCGCAAGTGGTTAAATTGCTTGAAGACGCCCTCGGCACTGATTTGCGTGCGGCAGGTTTCCCTGAGATGTTGACGGTATAAGTGTGAGAGATACCGCATGGCACTTATACGGAACTTGGGCGATACACCGATATTGGATGCGTCAGGGTGACGTTCAGAATATATGTAATTATTTAAATTTAAAGACTTACAAAAGTCGGATGAATAAAAAATCTAACTATATAGGTGGTTGCATAAATTATTAGTATATTAAGACAAAAAGGAGTGAAAAATGATTGATTGTGATGTCCATAATGATTGGAGTTCTTCCAATGTGTTGTTGCCTTATATAGACACAACTTTTCGCGATTATTTGTTGCGCGGTGAATTACCGGGTGCGCGTGGTTCGTTCCCTCATGCCCACCGGCCTTGGCTGCACCCCGAAGATTTTCGCCGCCACGACATTAAGCCAACCAATGATGATGAACATTACAGCTTTATGCGCGAAAATTTACTCGACCGCTATAAGCCAGATGTTGCTATTTTGACCGGTGAAGAAGCGCTCGAAGTCTCGACTTTAGCCAACCCCCATTACGCCAGCGCCTTAGCCAGCGCCTATAACAATTGGGTCATCGACATGTGGTTACCGCGTGATGATCGTTTTTGGGCCTCCATCATTATTGCCCCGCAAGACCCACAAGGCGCGGCGGCAGAAATTCGTCGTCTCGGCTCACACCCACGTGTTGTGCAAGTATTAGCCTCGCACGGCTCATATCGCCCGTATGGCGATAAATTTTACGACCCCATTTGGCAGGCGTGTTCCGAGGTCGGGTTGCCCTTCGCCGTCCATCTCGGCGGGCAAGGCGGCATCAACTATCAGCCCATCGGTGGCGGTCCCACTACTTATTATTGGGAGACCCACGCCTTGTTGCTGCAACCCAGCATGACCCATGTCGCCAGTGTTATTTCAAATGGCATTTTTGAGCGTTACCCCAACATGATGTTTGTGGTGATCGAGTGCGGCGTGACATGGCTGCCGTCCATCTTGTGGCGGCTGGATGCCAACTGGAAAGCTTTACGCAAAGAAACCCCATGGGTGAAGCGTTTGCCCAGCGAATATGCGCGTGAGCATATTCGCATGTCAACCCAACCGCTCGAAGAAGCCGCCAACAAGCAACATTTGTGGGATGTGTTGGCCGCGATGGATGGCGAGAATATGCTGATGTTTGCCTCAGACTATCCACATTGGGATTTTGATGCGCCGGACGACATGCAATTGCCCAGAGAATGGCTACCCAAGATTATGGACGGCAACGCTCGCCAAGTGTATAAAAAATTGCCGCGTCAACTTGTGCCAAATGGCACAAAAGCAGGAGGGATGTCATGAGCGCAATAACCGACAAACGCAAACATTACGCCGTTTGCAAAGTTGCCGACCTACCGCCGGGCCAGCGTATCATTGCCGATTTAGATGGGCGTAGCGTCGGCGTGTTTAACGTGGATGGCGAGTATCACGCCTTGCATAACCGCTGCCCCCATGCGGCGGGCACGCTGTGTATGGGGCCGGTGACTGGCACCACCCTGCCCACCGAACATGGCATACGCAAATTTATTTATGGCAGTGAAGGGCACATTTTGCGTTGTGCTTGGCACGGCTGGGAATTTGAAATTGAGACCGGCAAGTGTTTGATTGATAGCAAAGTGCGGGCCAAAACCTTTAAGGTGAGTGTTGAAAACGATCAAGTGGTGGTGCACATATGATACGCAATATTGTCGGCGATGTTTACCAAATTGGTGAATACGTCGAAGGCAGTTACGGCTACGAGGCGGTGCTGGTCTATGTCATCATGAATCACCAGCACCCGATCTTGATTGACTGTGGCTCGCAACTGCACCGCGCTGGCATCATGCAAGAAATTAACAGCTTGCTAGCAGGCCACACTCCCGAATACATCTTTCTCACCCATTCCGAATTGCCACACGCGGGCAATTTGCAACAAGTGGCAAAACAATGGCCGAATATTAAGGTGATCGTCTCGAATGTGATGCTGCCCTATATCGAGATCGCGCCGATTTTGCCGCTCTCGCAAATTACTAGCGAAGCGGCAGGCAAAACCATCAATATAGGCGGTCGCACACTAAAATTTGTGTTTGCTACGCTAAAAGATCAGCCCGGCTCGCAATGGGTGTTTGACACGCAAACCGGCATTTTGTTCACCGGCGATGGCTTTGGCTATTATCAAAGCGCCGAACAAATTGGCAAGTTTAGCGACGAGGTCGAGGGGGGTATTCGTGAAATCCAATTTCGCGATTATCATCGCACGGCTTTTCATTTTTTGCGGTGGGTGCTGCCCGAAAAGTTTAACCCCGATCTAGATGCCATTTTTGCCCAACTGCCAGTCAAAATAATTGCGCCCATTCACGGCGATGCCATTCGCAGCGATATTCCAACCCATGTGGCACGGCTCAAACAAGCCGTTGCCAATATTCGTAACGTAGTTTAGACATGATTGTTGAATTGTTGATTGGTTGATTGATAACTCACATATCATCAATCAACTATTTAACTAATCAACTTAATTGAAACCTAATGAATACCATCATTTTTGGCGAAGGGCTTGAGCGCGTCGCCGTTCGCCCCATTACCTCCGATATTTTTTGGATTACGCATTGTTTGGGCGACAAGGCGCAAGACATTTACAAAAATTACTTTGGCATGTTACCCAATGCTGCCGATTATTCAGGTCACCGCATCGTCGATTACCCATTTTCGGCGTTTTTGGTCCGTGACGAAAAGTCGTTGATGATTGACACCGGCGCACCGCGTCAACAGGCCAATACACTCAAAGCGGTCGAATATGTGCTGGGTGATAAATCGCTCGATTACATTTGGATCAGTCATGTCGAATTGCCCCATGCCGGCAACGCGCCTGTGCTAAAGCGGCGTTATCCACAAGCCCAATACATGACTGTACGCGGCGGTGAACAATATGCGCTGCACGGGCTTGAGGGGGCGCAATTGATGGCCCCCGGTGAAGTCATTAACTTGGGCAAACACCAATTAGAGTCGGTTGAACCGCTATTTGTTGATCATGGGCTATCGCAATGGGCTTATGAGCGCACGACTGGCTTTATGTTCACCGCCGATTGGGCGCACAACCTGCACGAACCCGCCAAAAATGAATGTTTTATGTTTTTGGATGAAATGGAAAATGCTGGTTATTCTGCTGACTTACATTGTGATGATGTAAAAGTGAATGCATGGTATCAGTTCCCTTGGCTAAAGTGGACTGACCCCGACGAAGTTTGCGCCGCCGTTGATACATTTTTTGCGCGTTACGATACAAAAATTCTCGCGCCCAGTCACGGCAATATCATTCGGGGCGATATGGCCCGCTATGTGCCATTGATCAAAGAAGGGATGCGACAAGCGATTGCAATGTAATGATGAACCCAACTCAACCTTTTGTTTTACATGCCGCGCCCTGCCAAGAAGGTTGGGGTGATGTCGCGCGCGGCAATGTGTTGTGGCGCACCCTATTTAGCAGCGAGATCACATCCGGCAATGCGTTAGAAGTGCATCGACATTGCGCCAGAGGTATATTTCATTCTGGCTGGCACAGGTTTGATGACAGTCGGCGATGCCGAGCATGTGGTGCAGGCCGATAGCGCCATCTATGTGCCATGCCATGTCCTACATGGCATTCGCAATATTGGCCCCGATCTGCTGCGCCTGTTTTATGTCTTTGCCGTTGATGGGTTTGGTGAGGTAAAGTATATATTTTGATACCCTCGGTTAGGTCGCTTATGGTTCAACAATATTGAGATTAGGCAACCAATGGCAAAAATTGTCGGGGGTTGTAAGTCAATAATCCTTGAAGTCGTTGTGCAAATATACCAATCAGAATATCGACAATTGGAAGTTTGGTGATATGCTCACGTCGTCGGGCTTGCACATAGGTTGCCCATGCTGCTGTCACATAGGGTTTATCTTCTTTCACATATTCAAGCATTTACGCCATCAGCCGTTGACTCAAATCTTCTTCCTTAAATCGCTCCCCGCACAACATCCGATACCAACTACTCCAATCGCTGATCACTGCGCCTACTTCTTGCTCACGCTTTGCTTTTGTGGTGTTCTTTTGGTTGCTCATGGTCGTTTGGTTTGTGTCTTTTATACCCCTTACTTTACTGCCGTTAGCTTTCGCCCTTTCTTTTTTGAACCTCCGAAACTGCCAAACGCCAGTGCATTGGGCATTACATCTTTGGGGTTTACCCCGAATTATTGAGATCATACGATGAGATAGCGCTAAATTAATCTATAGACACAAATGACATAAATTTGCAAACATCACCGACACCGGGTCACCGTTATCGACCGGCAACAGGCTAGCGGTTTGATCGGTAGCAAGACGCGGCAACCGTGGGCGGTAAATGTGTAAATCGCGGCTATGTTGCTCGACAAAGGCACACAACATTTCACCCGCCGCCTTGGCAGCAGCATACTCGCCCATATTGGCAGGTATGGTGTCAAGTGCCACCGAAGATGGATAGAAGACGGCGCGTAGCCCATGTGGCTTGAGTAAATTGAGCAAACTCAGAAAACCAAACACATAGTAATCACAAAATTGGCGAAATAAACGTGGTGAAAATATGCCCGAAGTGGCATCGAAAATAAAGGGTGTGGCAAGGTAATATAAATGAGTTGGCGCCCAGCCTGATGCGATCAAAGCCACAATCGCGGCATCGGGTTGTAGCACATCGAGTGCAAAATGTTGGGCAAGGCCGCCGCCGCTGTGGATGTCATCGACAATGCGCTGCGCCTCTTGTGCGCCGCGATGATATGTTAGCCGCACATCAGCCCCACCAGCCGCCAATAATTTTGCCATCACTTCACCCAATCCCCGTGACCCACCCACCACCAGTGCACGTTGATTAGAAAAAGGCTGGGGGCTTGAGACTTGGGGACTAGAAAATTTTTTGAGATAGGCCAAAACTTGAGCGTAGCTGGGCTGGGTATGAATAGGTGGACGCACAAAGGCGCGGATGTTGCCGCTGAGCATAGGGGCTGTGATGCGCATTAAGACACGGTTAAAGCGCTCATCGTATTGGGCGACGGTATAGCTAAGATTGGACGTTTGGACATGGGTTTGATCTTTGTGGTGGAGGGCAAAAGCAATATCAAATTCTGAAAATACCGAGTTGAGGCCCGGACATTCCATGCCAACCAAACGGGTTAAGGCCAATAACTCAGCAAATTGCAACGGTGCAAGCTGTTGTGTAAGGGCTGCAAAACGGGCGTGTGCGTGGTCAATATCTAACCACAACCGTAATTCGCCTTTGGCATCGAACAGTTCATCTTGTTCGCGCGGCTGTGGCGGCGTGATGCTTGTTTGGGTGCTTGGTAATGGCATGGGTTCGGGCGCAAGCGGGTCTAATGCCCACCCCGATTTAATTTTAATCATTGGGGTGTCCTCAACCATCACCACAAAATCAACTTGGTCAATCTTTTCACGTTGCACCACCCATGTTGCAGTTTCACCCACCCCAACGGGTTTAGTGAAGGTGGCTTTGAGCGATTTAAGGGATTTGGTCTGAGCAAGCCCTGTGTCTAAAAGATACGCATCTAACACCCACAACACCACATGCACCCCATGAACCACTGGCTTGCCAAATAACGTGCGACGGGCGATGAGCGGATCAAGGTGCATCGGGTTGTAATCGCCCGATAAAATGGCGAAATCTTCTTGGTCGGCTGGGGTAAAAGTGCGTGAATGGCTCATTGGCGCGATGAGTATAGCATTTTGGTCGAAATCACAAATTATTGAGCAGGTTTATTGAGCAGGTTTATTGAGCAGGTCCCCTGCGAGGTTTAAACAAAGCGGTAAAATTAGTGCGTGGCCGAAGCACTTTATCGCAAATACCGACCGAGCAGGTTTGATGATGTGATCGGGCAAGAACACGTCACCACCACGCTGCAAAACCAGATTAACACGCAGCGAATAGGGCATGCTTATCTGTTTGTCGGTTCGCGTGGCTGTGGCAAGACTACCAGTGCCCGTATTTTTGCCAAAGAGATTAACTTGGCAGGGATGGACCGTAACGACAAACGCACCCAAGCACTAGATGAGGCCATCGGCGAAGGCCGCGCCCTCGATGTGATCGAGATTGACGCCGCCTCGCATACGGGTGTCGATGATATCCGAGAGATCCGCGATAAAGTGGCTTTTCAGCCAAGCGAATTGCGTTACAAAGTCTACATCATCGACGAAGTACACATGCTTAGCACCTCGGCCTTTAACGCGCTGCTCAAAACACTCGAAGAGCCACCCTCGCATGTGGTGTTTATTTTGGCCACCACCGACCCACAAAAAATACCCGCGACAGTGCTATCACGCTGCCAACGTTTTAACTTTAAGCGGGTGGCGGTACATAATATTGTGGCGCGGTTACGTTATATTTGTGAGTCCGAGAATATTGAAACCGAAGATTTGGCGCTGACGCTGATTGCGCGTCATGCCACCGGCGCATTGCGTGACGCAGTAAGCTTGCTCGACCAATTGGCCTCGTCTAGCTCATTACGCATCACTGCCAATGATGTGCGCGAAGCACTCGGCGCAACTGACACCACAACGGTTAAGGTGCTGATCGATGCCCTCATCAACCGCGATCCAGCGGCAGGCCTCAATGCCATTCAATCGGCCATCGACCAAGGGGCCGATGCGCGGCAAGTGGCACGCCAGATGGTTGAGACGTTGCGAATGCTGACCCAATTGCGGGTAAGCGCGAGCAAACCCAACGCCAAGGCCAATACTGAGTTGACCGAAGCCGAACGCGTGACATATGCGGATCAAGCTGAGCGGGCCAGTGCTGGGGCCTTATTGCGCGGTATTCGCGGGTTTAGCGCCGCCATTAACGAGATGCGTAGCAGTGGCGATGCGCAATTGGCGCTCGATATGGCGTTTTTAGAGTGTGTGATGGATGAGGCACGACCTGCCTCATCACCGCCACCTGAATCCAGCGCCGCCCCCATCAACCCAACCCAACCCCGCCCCTCACCAAACCAAGCCACGGCAGCCCCACAACCAGCCTCCAGCGAGCCAACACCCGGCAAAGTCGCTGTCGTCAGCACCTCAGCGGCACTTTCGGGTGCAAATTTAGATTTGCGGGGGTTATGGCAACGCGCCATTGGCGAGGTGAATAAGAATAACAAGCCGGTGGCAGCACTCATGCGCTCATGCCAACTGTTTGCCATCGAGGGCGGGATGGCACAAATTAAGGCCAACCACGATTTGGCGCGTGAGCAATTGAGTGATGCCAAACGCGCTGCGGCGGTGGCAACCGTATTGCAGCAAATATTGGGGCAAAAGGTCAATGTGCAGGTGTTTGTTGGTCAGCCCACTGCACCGATTGACCCCGACGAAGACCCGCTGGTGCGGGCTGCCAAGAAATTGGGTGGTAAATTGCGTGAATAAACAGCAAGGCCAAGCAAGGCCACCGAGACAAATTAAGCGGGTATGTAAAAGTACTGCAATTCGTCTCTCACAAAGAACACAAAAAACACGAGAAAAAAAGTTCTATCAAATCTTTGTGTTTTTTGTGAGCTTTGTGAGAGGTTTTTGCTGCAACTTTACGCATTTGTGTCCGTTGGCACTGGCGTTGTTGGTGAATTTCGCCTCCCCTGCCCGCGCCCAAACGCCACAGCCGACGCTACAGCCCATCGTCAGCCCAACTGCTGGGCCGGTCATTCCGATCAAGGCGACGGTTGTGCCCATCGCTACTGCTATCTCTTTGCCGTCGGCCACCGCCCCAGTCTTGCCCAGCCTACCCAATACCCCAAACCCAACCCCCCAGACATTCAATGGCGATGCGTTTGAG
>JAGWYZ010000300.1 GCA_018969115.1 Chloroflexota bacterium
AGGCCAAAACGATATCATCGAGCGAGATATCAAGGTCGCTCAGGCGCATGTCGGTAAACGAACTTTCGCTTAGGTTGTGTTTGATCTTGTCGTAGCCATATTGTTCGGGCGACTCGATCTCGATGGGAGAGCGTTTGTAATTCACATGGGCAATTGTAAGGGGTTTGTCAACGTTTTATCAAGCCTATCCGCAGCAAAAATCATACAATGCGTGTAGCCGAAAAATAAAAATTTAGTTTATATTTAATACAGGAGAATTGCCATGTCCACTCAAATAACACCCTTCAAAAAATTACTCGTTGCCAGTGTGATGTTTACACAATTGGTAGGTTGTGCCGCAGCCACGCCCACTTCACAAACACGAGCTGAATCAGCCATAGCTGCCGCCCGCCCAGCCGCCGCCCCCTCTGCTGTTGGAGGAGCTGCGCCTTCTGGCGTTGCCGCTAATAACGCCGCGACCAATAGCGCTCAGGCCCAAGCTGATGCTGAGCGTTTGGTCATTCGCAATGCTACGTTAAAGCTGTTGGTA
Organism: Chloroflexota bacterium; assembly: GCA_018969115.1. Taxonomy (GTDB): domain Bacteria; phylum Chloroflexota; class Anaerolineae; order J036; family Brachytrichaceae; genus AQU-03. The sequence goes on from JAGWYZ010000300.1 coordinate 530, forward strand.
AAAAACACCGAAGAAGACATGAGCGCGGTCACAAAATTGGTGGCTGAAATGGGCGGTTTTGTCAATTCTTCGAACACGACCAAATTTGATAAAGGCGTGCAGGCTACTTTGGTGCTCAAAATACCTTCACAAAAATTTGATGAAACGATGGATCGGTTGCGCAAGCTGGCGATTGAAGTACAGTCTGAAACAGTGACCGGCCAAGATGTGACCGCCGAATTTAGCGATTTAGATGCCCAAACCAAAAATTTAGAAGCCGCCGAGACCCAATTGCGCGGTATTTTGGCAAAAACCGATAAGGCCGAAGATGTGTTAAAGGTGTTTAATGAGCTAACCAAGATTCGGGGGCAAATTGAGCAATTGAAAGGCCGTATGAATTTCTTATCACGCTCGGCAGCGATGGCGACCATTAATGTGACGCTGACGCCCGACAAATTGGCTGAGCCGGTGGTGTTGCCGGGTTGGCGGCCTCAGGGTATTGCCAAACAAGCGTTTGAGGCATTGCTGACCAGTTTGCAAGGCCTTGGCACATTGGCGATTTGGCTGGTGATCTTTGCCTTACCCATTGGTTTGGTGGTGTTTGGCCCGCCCATTTTGCTCATTCGCTGGTTGCGCAATCGCCGCAATCACAACCAAGCCCGTGCCAAAGTGACACCGCCTCCAACACCCTAACCCGCCCCTAACCCAAACCCAACCGTCGTCCCCACACCCACCACACTTTCAGCATAAATGCGCCCGCCATGCGCCTCGACCAATTGTTTGGCGATGGCAAGGCCAAGCCCGCTGCCCATCGAATCACGCGATTTGGTAAAACGGTCGAACACATGCGTCAACAATTCAGGCGCGATACCACGCCCGGTGTCTTGCACCCGCAGCATAATTTCATCATCAATGCGATGGGTGCTGACGGTGACAGTGCCGCCGCCGGGCGTGTATCGTAGGGCATTGCTCACCAAATTGGTGATCACTTCACGAATACGCACCGCATCAACATTTGCCATATACGAGACCTGAGAGGGTTTAAAACTCTCCGAAGTCTTTTCGTCCAATATCAGCCGAATCCCCAATCGGTCGGCTTGTGGGCGAAATGAAGACACGACATCGGCGGCGAGGGCCGCCAGATCAGTCGGCTCGCATTGCAAGACCAACGTACCAGCCTCGGTCAGCGCCAAGGTGCGTAAATCTTCAATTAAACGCGACATGACCTTGGTTTCATCGAGAATGGGTTGCAAGTGCGCATCGTCACGCGCATAAATACCATCAAGCAAACCCTCGACATTGCCTTGAATGACCGCCAAGGGGGTGCGTAGCTCGTGGCTGATGTCGGCCAGCATGGCGCGGCGTTGCTCGGTATTGGCTTGCAGACGCGTGGTCATGGCATTAAAAGCGCGACTGAGATCACGCACCTCACGCGGCCCACGCTCAGCCACCCGCACACTATAATCACCAGCCTGCACTTGGCCTGCCGCCACAATCAAATCACCAATTGGCAAGGCAATGCGCCGCACCAGCCGCACGATGCCGATGATGAATAGAATAATGCCGATCGGCCAACAGATGCCAAACCAAGGGAAAAAATTGCGGGTGCGCGGCATTGGCCCCGGGAAAATCGGCGAATTGGGCGACTGTGGCATTGTCGGTCGCCATAATTCTGGTTCAATCCAGCCTTGATAGGTGGCAAACAGCAAAAATAAAAATGTGCCAGCGCACACCGAGATCAGCAAAATCAAGCCAATCAAAACCCCCATGCGCCAAAACACCCGCCGCCGCATACCGCGCCAGCGTTCAGAATCGGGAGGAGGAAAATGGCTCATAAAAGGGTGAAGGGTGAAGGGTGAAGGGTAAAGGGTAAAGGGTGAAGGGTGAAGGGTGAAGGGTAAAGGGTAAAGGGTGAAGGGTGAAGGGTGAAGGGTAAAGGGTGAAGGGTGAAGGACACTAGTTCATCCTTTATCCTTTATCCTTTATCCTTTGCCCTTCATCCTTTATCCATAAATTTATACCCCACCCCATATACCGTTAAGATATAACGCGGTTCGTTGGGGTTTGGCTCAAGTTTGCGGCGCAGGTTTTTGATGTGTGCATCAATAGCGCGTTCATAGCTTTCAAATGACACGCCACGCGCCGCGTCGAGCAATTGGGCGCGGGTAAAAATGCGCCCGGGCTGGCGTGCCATTGTTGCTAACAATTCAAATTCGGTATGGGTTAAATCGAGCGGCACCCCAGCCACACTCACCTTCATGCGCGGAATATCGATGATTAAATCACCCACGCGAATGTCATTGGTCGCGGGGGCAGGGGCTTCGCTGCGACGCAACACAGCCCGCACCCGCGCCACCAATTCTTTTGGGCTAAATGGCTTAACCATGTAGTCGTCGGCCCCCAACGCTAACCCCACCAATTTATCGCTCTCGTCGCCCCGTGCGGTTAACATAATAATAGGGATATCGTACCCTTTCGCCGCATCGGTGCGGCGTAGGGCACGGGTCACATCCAAACCATCCATGCCCGGCAACCCCAAATCTAATATCATTAAATCTGGGGCTTGCCGCCGCACTATTTCAAGCGCAGATGTGCCGTCATAAGCCACCGTCACCGTATAACCCGCGTGTTCTAAATAATCACGGGCAATTTGGGCGATTTTGGCTTCATCTTCGACGACCAGAATCGATTTCATTAATGCCCGCCACCGACAACTGGGCGGGCCGTGCCTTGTAAACCAGCACGTCCATCCCATTTGCCCGGCCAGCCGGGCAAAAACAATGCCACCAATAAGGCCGCAATCGAGGCAAAAAAGGTGACACGATAAGTCGCTTCAAAACCAACGATATTTTCATCGCAAGCTTTTTGCACAGCAGCGCGGGCTTGGGCCTTGGCGGGGGCTGGCAAATTAGCAGCAGCGGCAGGCACATTGTCTTCGTTTGCCACGCCCGGGGTTTCGCAAATGCCAAAGCGCTCGCTACTGCCATTGCTTGCAACCTCACGGGGTTGGGTGCGTTGATTACGCACTTCGGGCGAAATATTGCTGCTAAGCACCGTAGCCAACGCCGCCACCGCCACCGCTTGCACCACAAAACGGGTGCTATTTTGCAGCGATGAGCCGCGTGTCACCTCGGCGCGTGGCACGCTGCCCAGTGCGGTGGTAAAGGTGGTTTGCAACGCCAACCCCACCCCTAACCCACGAATAAACAACAGCCCCATAATAGTACTGATGGGTGTAAGCGGCCCAATCTGTGCCAATTGATAGGTATTGAGCATAAGAAGCGCAAAACCTGTCACCACGATCAAGCGTGGGCCAATTTTGTCATACAAACGCCCAGCAATCGGGTTGGTGATGATTGACCCAGCAGCCACCGCCAGCAAAATAGTGCCAGCCTCTAATGCCGTGCGCCCACGAAAAGCCTGTAAATAAATAGGCATGAGAAACTCGGCCCCAAATAAGGCGACGGTGGCGATATAACCCACAAAGGTGGCATTGGTATAGTTGCGAATCGCAAACATACGCAAATTCAGCATCGGCTCTTTCACCACAAACAACTCGACAATGGCAAAGGCTGTCAGCGCAACAAGCCCGATGCCAAAATAAGTGAGGGTGGGGCCAGAAGTCCAGCCATTGGCCTCGGCGGTGGTAGCGGCATATAACATGCTGCCAAAACCAATGATCGACAACCCCAAGCCAAGTGGGTCAAATTTGGGCACTTTGGGGGTTTTAACATTGGGCAAATAACGCATCCCCATTGCAATGCCAACAATGCCAATGGGAATATTGATAAAGAAGATATAACGCCACAAATTGGCATCAACCAACAACCCGCCCAAAATGGGGCCGAGCGCTGGCCCGACCGACAACGAAATGCCAAAAATACCCAAGGCCTTGCCAATTTCATTCATCGGAAAAGCGCGATAAAGCATGGCAGGGCCAAGCGGTTGGGCCAAACCGCCGCCAATGCCTTGAAAGGCACGGGCTGCAATGAGAAATGGTAATGATGG
>JAGWYZ010000034.1 GCA_018969115.1 Chloroflexota bacterium
CGGGGTATAGCCCTGCCCAATTAGTTGATTTAGACGTGCCCGATGATCCTTTGACTTTGCTGGGTTTTTCACCTAAAGTGTCAATCTAACTTTGTGGCTTTTTGAACCATGCCTATTTTTGCAATAAGAACCGCAACAACAGCGAAACATGATTAAAAGAAGCTAGATTTGCACTCGACATAAAGAGAATCTGATAGAGAATAGATAAAATGAGTGAGCAAGAGATGACAATCAGAATTATCGTTGCTGGCACGATTGGGGAAACAAGAAGAACACAGTGTCATTCTGCAATTGCTGGTCTTGTCTGACCTTCTTTATTACGTCAAAAGTAAAAGGCTGAACGCTTACATATTATATTTAGACACAGCACAAATATGATTGAGGTTGCTGCAATTGTGTCTTTATGCACGCTTTTATAGACTAAAATTTGGGTTGTGTCATCAAGCGAAATAAGCCGAATTCAGAGAATTTATCGCACGAGTCGTTTGCTCTTAAATTTGGAAAAGCCAATAGATCATAGCGAACGGCGATACACTCAACTGAGTCAAACATTTTTGACATCCTTGTTGGGCCGCGGGCTAATGATACTCGTTGGCTTTATCTCATTACCTTTAACAGTTCAATATTTGGGGGCCGAAAAATATGGTATTTGGGTTACGATCAGCACGTTCTTAACATGGCTCACTATTTTCGATTTTGGGATTGGCAATGGACTAATAAACAAGCTATCTGAGGCATATTCGTTTGGAGATGTAAAAAAAGCACAAAGTTATATTGCTACAGCGCTTGCCACGATGAGCGGTATATCAATATTATTAGGAATTGGCTTTTCAGTGGGTTTGTCTTATATCAATTGGCATGAACTGCTAAATGTATCTGGTCAAGTGAATCCAAACGAGGTTTCGATCAGCATTTCGTTCGCAATCATCTGCTTCTTATTGAATTTTCCGTTGTCTATTTTTCAGAAAATATTACTTGCTTATCAGGAAGGTGTTATTAGTAATTATTGGAATATAGCTGGAAGTGTCTCAAGTTTACTAGCCTTAATCTGGGTTACTCGCACCCAGTCTGGCTTGATCTGGCTGGTGATGGCGCTCGGAGTTACGCAACTTGTTGTTTCAGCAATATGCGGCATTTGGATTTTTATTCGACATAAACCTGAGTTGCGACCTAGCATGCGATCTGTCCGTTATGACATGCTAAATAGTATGGCTAGGCATAGCGGGCTTTTCTTCGTAATACAAATCGCGGCTTTGGTCTTATTCCAAACTGATAATTTAATTATCGCAAAATATATTGGTGTGCAAAATGTAACCGACTATAGTGTGGCCTACAAATTGTTTAGCTACATCCCGATGTTACAGGCCTTGTACTTAACGCCTTTGTGGCCTGCGTATGCAGAAGCAACTGCAAAACGGGATTGGGGTTGGATTAAAAAGACGCTACTACGATCTATAAAGATTACAATTTTTGCCGGATTTCCTGCGTCTCTGGCCTTAGCCTTTATTGCGCAACCTTTTATTCATTTTTGGACATCTGGGCAAATTGTTCCAGATCGAATGGTTATTTGGATGTTGGCGGCTTGGACTTGTATGGGACTATGGGGGGCCTGTTTTGCTTACATGATGAACGGCCTTGGCGAAATTAAAAATCAAGCCTTATTTGCAAGTTTAATGGCAATCATAAATTTGGTTTTATCTATCACACTGGTGCAAGATTATGGTGTTACTGGGGTTATTGCAGGTACGCTTATTTCTTATGGCTTAATCAGTGTTACTGTTTCTCCAATTGATGCGTTTATCACTTTAAAACGCCTCTCTTTACGCAATGATCACACCTAACTTTATTCCGGTCTACAAACCATCGTTATTGGGCAATGAGAAAAAATATGTTAATGATTGTCTTGATAGTACTTGGATTTCATCTAAGGGCAAGTATATTGATTTGTTTGAAACGCAATTCAAACATTTTATTGGAGTGAATTTTGCTGCCGGTGTATGTAATGGCACAGTGGCGATTCACCTTGCCTTAGTGGCTTTGGGTATTTCAGTCGGCGATGAGGTCATTGTCCCTACGCTAACTTATATTGCTTCCGTTAATCCTATCGTCCAGGTTGGCGCAAAGCCAATTTTTGTCGATTCGCACAAAGATTCTTGGCAATTGGATGAGAAAGACATCGAGCGCAAGATCACACCTCGCACAAAAGCCATCATGGTAGTACACCTTTATGGGCACGCCGCGAACATGGATGCCATTTTGAAAATTGCGAATGAACACAATTTGATGATTATCGAAGATTGTGCCGAAGCTTTTGGCACAAAGTTTCGTGGGCAACATGTAGGCACATTTGGCGATATTGCAACATTTAGCTTCTTTGGCAACAAAACGATTACGACTGGCGAAGGCGGGATGGTAGTTACCAATGATGCAACACTCTATGATCGTATTTGCCGTTATCGTGGTCAAGGCTTAGCCAAACATCGAACCTATTGGCATGATGTGATTGGGTTCAACTACAGAATGACCAATATTTGCGCAGCCATTGGATTAGCACAATTGGAACGTGCGAATGTATTAATTTCACAAAAAAGACAGCTGGCCCAAAAATATGATGCATTATTAACAGGATTATCGATCCAAATACATCGACCCATAAATTCTTGGATAGAACATAGTTTTTGGATGTATTCGATTTTAGTAAAAGATGGTATTCGAGATAAGGTAATACAATCTTTATTTGATGCTAATATCGAAACAAGACCTGTTTTTTACCCAGTTCACACAATGCCAATGTATGCACAGCATTATGAAAGGCATAAAACGGCTGAAGAAATTGCGCGACGTGGCATCAACTTACCTTCATGGCCAGACATAAGTGACGAGGAAATACAATATGTCGCACAAATATTATCGGATAGTTTATAAGATTAAAGCTAGCAAAAGAGAACAATCATGAGAAAAGACATCATTATTCTGGGCACAGGCGGGCTTGCTAAAGAAATGGCGCTTGTCATTGAGCATGTCAATGCCAGAGAGCATCGCTGGGATATAAAAGGGTTTATCAGCGATAAAGCAGAAGAAATAGGCAAAGATTTAGGCTATGGCAAAGTCATTGGCGATGATGCATGGCTGCTGGCACAAAATCTTGAAGCAGATTTAGTGCTAGGAATTGGCTATCCTAAAATTCGAGCTAAAGTCATGCCTCAATATCTTCAGCAGCGGCATAGGTTTCAATTTCCTAACTTGATTCACCCATCCGCTATTTTAGACTTTCATCGTATTGAACTAGGCGAAGGCAATGTAATTACAGCAGGCTGTGTATTCACTTGTGACATTAAGGTTGGTAGTTTTAATTTATTTAATTTGAATACAACGGTCGGGCATGATGTTATCGTTGGAGATTACAACGTGTTTAACCCATCAGTGAATCTTTCTGGCAATGTTCAAATTGGCAATGGGGTGCTAACTGGCACGGGTTGTCAAATTCTAGAACGACTAAGCATTGGTAATAATGTAACGATGGGTGCCGGCGCAGTGGTTACAAAAAATGTTCCCGACAGCCTTACTGTCATTGGCGTTCCAGCAAAACCCAAAACGTTATGAAGATTGGCTACTATCTCGCTGGCGTCGCAGATGGGCTAGCCCAAGGCGGAACAGCGCCTTATGCGCATCGCCTTATGGAGCAACTTATTCCCGAATTGCCCGATTTTAAATTTCACCTAATTGCAAAGGCGAGCCAAGCGAAATATATAAATTTTATTAAACATGCGTTTCAAGACGCAGCAATAAGTCATTCATATATAACAACGCCGCGAGGAACAACCTTTGTTAATGTGGCCAGTGCTATTTTGCTTGCCCATGATAAAAAACCACTACGGCGTTTTCTGCGTCATTTAAATTTGGTTGAAATGCAATTGGCGAGGCAGCAATTTGATGTTTTGCATTGTCCAGTTCAAGTTTTACCTTTTTACGATTGGCGGCACCCATTTATCATCACCATGCATGATGTGCAAGAGCTACACATGCCACACTTTTTTGCGCCTAAAGAACGCTGGATTCGATCCATGAATTTTTGGAATTTGCTTGAAAATGCCGCAAAAGTGGTGGTTTCTTTTCAACATGTAAAAGATGATCTGATTCGTTTATTTGATTTAAAACCCGATAAAGTCCATGTTTGCCCAATCCCAGTAAATTCAGCTTGGTTTGCATCCAAGAAAACGGAAAACGCGTCTGCTATCTTAGAAAAGTATGGCATTAATGAGCCATTCATGCTGTATCCGGCCCAAACATGGGAACATAAGAACCATACCCGTCTTTTACAAGCAATGGCATATTTGCGTGATCATGAAAAAGTTGTGCCGCCGTTGCTGATCTGTACCGGCAAGAAAAATGAATTTTTTCAAAAAATATCATTGTCAGTGGAAGCCTTAAATTTACAAGAAAAAGTCAGGTTTTTAGGGGTTATCCCAGATGCCGAGCTACAGGCCATGTATCTATCTTGTGCATTTGTGGTTATTCCCACCTTATATGAGGCAGGAAGTTTTCCGCTATATGAAGCAATGATGTTAGATAAGCCAGTGATTTGTGCGCAAACCACCTCGCTGCCTGACGGGATTCGTGATTCACGATTCACATTCGACCCTAGAAATGTGGGAGAAATGGCGTCTATGATTAAGCGCATGTTTACGGATTCTGAATATCTAAAAGAAAATAGACAAAATAGCGCGATACAAGCACGGCGATTGTTGGATGAGCGAAAGCAATGTATCGATCGATTTGCCGAGCTATATCTGAGTTTAAATTTAACAAGCACTTCGATAGCAAAATTGGGTTAAATATTGACATCGGGCGGTGCAAACGCGAATCATGAATAACGCAAAACTTATTGGCGGGGGACGAATTAGGCAGGTGAGGGGACATTCGTCAGATATGCCACTCTTCAGCATCATTACGGTGGTGTATAACGGGGTGGCACATCTTGAAAAGACCATCTTAAGTGTGCTTAATCAAACTTATCTGAATATCGAATATATTATCATTGATGGTGGCTCAACCGATGGCACACTCGACGTTATTCGCCGTTACGATTCCCAAATTAATTATTGGGTAAGCGAGCCAGATCGCGGGATCTATGATGCCATGAATAAGGGGATTGCATTGGCTACAGGTGAAGTCATTGGGTTATTAAATGCCGGAGATGTCTATTTGGAGGGTAGTATTGCAAATTTGGCGCGTAATGTAAATCAAAAATCCTCTATCTATTATGGCGACTTTTATATTTATTATCCAGATTTAAATATTCAAAGGCTTGTTATTGCAAATATGCATGGATTACGTTACCATATGTCAATTTGTCACCAAGCGCTTTTTGTCTCGCGTACCATTTATGCTCAATATGGCCTATATAATTTAGACTACCAGTTGGCGGCAGACTATGATTTGATTTCAACGTGTTATCGAAATCATGTCACATTTCAGAAGCTTAATATGCCTGTTGTCTGTTTTTTTAATGGTGGCGCAAGTGACCAAAATGCCATTTTATACAAACGTGAGTGTTTACAAATTGCATTTAAGCGTCATATCCCAATGAGCGATCTGTTTAAGATGTTAAAAAAATCATTTATCGAAATTTTGTTGAATAAAACATATTGGGCAATACAACAAATGATTGGCACAAAAAAAGCAGCGACATTGCGACAAAAATGGCAAAATGGTTAATTTACAATCTTTAGCCATTGTTATCCCTTGTATTGAGAATATAAGTACCGCATTGCCACAACTTTTATCCATTACTCAATTGCTCCCACAATCCACCTTACATGTGGTTTATATGGGGCTTGAATCGATACAAGACTTTTCTGTAATAAACAATCTTGTTTTACACCCAAGCACCTTGCGTGGTGCATCAAATGCTCGTAATTATGGGGCATCCTTTGCCACAACACAATACATTTTATTTTTAGATAGTGACAATTCGATTGAAATATCAACTGATAATGCTCTTAATTTAGAGCAAACCCTAAAACTTACCCCCGATCTCATCATTCTTCAACGCGCCGAAGCAAACAGACAAATTCAACCTGTCTTGCCAACAAAATATAACTTTAGCCTGCATTGTATCGAATGGAATTGTATTTGGCGGCGCGAACATTTCCTAAATCTTGGCGGATTTGACGAGCGATTTGGCCCCGGCAGCCCAACGATGGCGCAAACGGGCGAAGCATTTTCATTATGTTTTAAACATTTTGCAATTAAAAATACACATACCATTTATTTGCCAGACATAAAAGTGCATCACCCCAGCCTTAACAATAGCCATAAATCGCCCCAGCGCCAATTTCAATACGCTTATGGTTCGCATTATGCCGCCTTCGAGCCATGCTTACGTTCGCCGTCGCGTCTAGCGGTTTTTTGGTTTTTACGAACATTGGCAGGGTTTGGTAAAGATATACGACAAGCTCCGCTTTCTTTTCGGGCACGTGCTTTGGCATTGTATGATGTTGTATTTGGGCATCAACTACGAGCAAAATCATAGTGCTATGTTTGGAGAGAACGAATGAATTTTGACTATGTGTTATTGCTTTTTCAAGCAACTTGTCTCGGTTTAATTGTTGTGCGTGCCTTGCAACGATCACAACATCGTAATCTCTTTGCGCTACTTATTCCAACGACGTTACTCATATTGATTTATACCCAAGCAGGGTGGGTGTTGCAACAATTTGAGCAAAAAGAGAGTAGCATAATCGTGCATCTCACCCAAGAAATTAGTCTCAGTGCGGCACAGTTTGCTATTCAACTAATGATTGGGTTAACACTTGCCTATCTGATTGCTTATCTTTCATTTGCCCCACAAACTAAATATTTAGCCCATCACATCAAACCCGCATCTGTTCAACAAATTCATTACTTGTTGGTGGGGGTGTGGCAAATAGGTTTTGGCTTTATCCTCATTCAAACTTTAGGTGGCTTGACCAACATGATTAACCAACCCGGTCAAGCCGTAGGTGGGCAAACAATGTTGCTCATTGCCATTAGTATTGGCAAATTGCCTTTGTTTTACAAAATTTCACGTTGTCAGCGCATTCACCCAATTGATATTGTTCTTTTTAGTAGCACATTTTTACTAACATTGTTCAATTCGCGTTTTCTTGCTAGTTTTATTCTTATTCAGTTTTTACTAATTTATAACTATGCTGTCCGCGAGGTACCACGCAAAGCCATGTTTTATGCCGTGCTTGCACTTATACTTATTTTTATTGGTTATGGGCTATATCGTGACAATGCGGCCCTTAACCCAGACCTCAGTGTTTCTGAGCGTCTCGCTGCCATTTTAGATCGGGCAGGCTCCGACGAAAACCCGATCAATTGGTTTTACCGTACCAATGTCGAAGGATTTGCTGGATTAGCTGGATTACTCACTCATATTGAGAAAAATGGTCCCATCACACATGATTTAGGGCTATCTAACCTCACACTATTCACCCAACTTATTCCAAACTCATTGCGAAACAATCCTAATTTGCCCTTTGGCACATTAGCATCTTATTTTTCTTCGTTTTACCCTTATACCGGCTCAGTCGTGCCTTCTGGGCTTGAAAATGCCTATGCCCATTTTGGCATATTCGGAATTTTGGGGTTAGGAATCTTACTTGGCTACCTTACGCGCTATTTACATTGGCAATTGCGCTTACCTACCTTGAATCGCTTGCTATGGGCGCTGTTATCTGTGCAGGTATTTAATCTTATTCGTGGCACTTTTCGCAATGCATTGTTTTTTGGTTTGGCTGATTTTGTAATGTGTAATTTATTTATGTTTATTCTTTCATTAAAATTTGCTCATTACAAATTACACATTCCGCTTCGACTAAAATCTAAACCATAATGTTATGCAGCGCCAGCATCTTAAACGCCCCATTTTATATTTGCTTGTGTTGATGATATGTGGGCTAAATTATCGACCAATCTTAGCGGCATGGTGGGTTAATTTGGCTCAAATCAATACCTTACATAACACCGCACGGCCCGATTTATGGAACCGTGCTACTGAACTTATGCCAACCCATCTGCGTTGGCAATTTCAATGGTTAAATCAGCGGGTTAATGCAACAGATAAGCCATCGATTTCTGATGAAATCATTACTCGATTCCCCTTTACGACTCGCAACGCATTTACTGATGCCCTGATGTTCCCAGATTTATTAGCGCAGCAGCGCTATGAAGCTATCTTAAATGAGTATCAAGCCCGCAGATCAGCGATTCATAGCCCAACAGTCTGTGCGGTAGTTGCCCTAACCCAAATCAAAACTGCCAATGCTTTATTTGCTGACCATGCCAACGATTTATTAGCTTGTGCCCTAAACATAAACCCTAACAGCCCTCAATTTGGGTTGCTCTCAAAAGCGAATTTGAGCGACCCAGCATTTTGGCTGGGTGATTTAGGTCAACGCATTACAAAAACCTTGCACTGGCAAGCCCAATCCCTTAAAAATACATATTTTGCTGATAAAACGGAAAAAACATCAGCTTTGATTCAAAATCACATCGCCAACTTGCTACAGCAATCGGCAGATTTAATCGTTTTTGGTCCAAATTTGGTTAAAAATGGTGATTTTGAATCATCTAGTTGTATGTCACCCAATATAACACCTGATTGTGCAATTGACAAATGGCGACCATCGTGGATGAATAGCGGTTTGACTTGGAATGCTGCCGCGTTTGTATTGGGCACAGAAATAACCTCATCACATGGTAATTCATCTGCCAACAATGCCATGCGAATTGATGGCTTAAGTTTAGAACGACTGCCAAGCCGCGAGCCAGCCCGTGCTGGGTTTCATTATGCCGCGCCAATTTCACTCAGCCAAGGTGTGCCATATGTTATGTCGTTTAACTATTACATTACTGGTCTCACCATGCTTGGTCCAGCCGCTGGCTTGTGGATGAGTGGCGAGCCTAATGTGTTTTATCAACACGATTTGTTTTTGCCAGCAACGCCCAATGGCTGGAAACGAGTAATCTTGATCGGCTGGAATCAGACAGGTAAACCTGCCGAAATTCAACCTTTGCTCCGTTTGTGGACGGAAGGCACCGTCTGGTTCGATGACTTCGCTATTCGTCAAATCACCAGCGACACGCTTCTGCCCCAGCGTGATACGATTCTTGATATTCGTGACGTATCAGGTAATTAATTCAAGAATAACCCTAGCGCCGACCACTTGCTGCTTGACTTCTGGCGCGTGGTTCTGCCGTCGTCGCTGATGATGATGTCAGATTCGTGCCATATACCTCGTCAATCGAAGAAAGCATATCTTGCAGGCCAGCGACTTGCTCGGTGATATTCTCTTGCAGACGTTGTGCCCGCCCGCTATTCACATCTCGCGCATCAATGAGCAAGGCTTGCGAATACACCGTACCTAAAGCCGTGAGCGTATTTTCGAGCTGCAATTCAGCTCGATCCATTGTCGTGTCGAGGCTGCGTAACGAGCGTAATTGGTCTTGCCGCCCTGCAATGGTGCGTTCAAGCTCTTGCGCAATTTCAGGGTTGCGTTCAAGGCTGCGGCGGCGTTGCAATTCGCTCAGCGATTGTTCAACCATCACCATATCGCGCTGAATGACTTTATCGCTGTGATAATGCTCAAGCCGTTTCGAAATGGTATAAATTTGCCCAACCCATTGTTCGACCTGATTTGCGACATCGGCCAATTTCACCTTCATCGGGCCATCGGGGAATTTGGTTACTTGGGCATCAATTCGTTGACGATAATCGAGCGCTCGATTGAGCACCGAGCGTAGTTGTGGGGTTTGCAACGCATTTACATCATAATCTTCACGAAACATCTCGGCTACAGCTTCGGCATTGGCTTTTTCGTTAAATAGGCGTGCCACAACCACCCCCACCCACAAGGGGGCAATCCCAGCGAGCCATGTTATTGCTGGCAAATTTACCGATGGGATCTGCACATCCAACCCAACCAGCAATACCCCAGCCGCAATAACAAGCGCACTGGGGACGCTAAAAACGGCGCTGCTTAAAATCGCGCTACGAGCGCGTTGTCGAGTCTCCATGAAGCATTTTGGATTTTAAATTTTGGATCTTAAACTACAGGATGGTCAACCCAAAATCTAAAATCCAAAATTTAAAAATTTTAATTGATTCCCAATCGGCGCTTGCGTTCTTCAAGTTGGGCATCCAATACGCCGGTTTGCAATGAGTCGTCCATTTGCTTGTCGAGGTTGTTGGCGGCCACTTCGGCACGGGCATTCTCTTTGTCAAGGTCTTTACGAATCTTCTCGGCAATGCGTGCAATATCCCCGTCGCCCATCCCTTCCAAATCTTTAACACCTTTAATGGCCTTGTTGGTGATCTCTTTGGCCTTTTTCAATTCAAGCAACGTCTGCATTTCATCGCGTTGAATTTTGATGGTTTGCAGTTTGCTCTCAAGTTTTACCCGAGCATCTTTGAGGGCCTGAAATTCTTTCTCTTGTCGATCAAGTTGATCCTTAATCGTGTCATGTTGGGTGTTAATCGAATTGATTTGGGCTTGAGCCGCCCGTGCCAATTCCATTTTGCCCTGGGTTAAGAAAATATCGATGTTGCGATCGAGGTCTGCTTTTTTTTTCGCCGCTTCATCTAATTTTCGCCGCAATGTGTTGCGTTCGCCCCCTACGGCGGCGGTTGCGTCTTCGAGTTGATTAAGGTTGTCACCCACATTGCGAATATATTGATCAATCACTGCCAATGAATTGGATTGCAAGGCTTGATCGACCATTGCATGTAAGTTTGCCTGAATAAGTGTTGTTACTTTTTCGATAAGAGATGCCATTTAAATTTTGCCTCCAAATTTTTGGTTAATTCGTTTGATGCTGCACTTGACAATAAATCGCTCACAACATATAGCTTGATTATATGAAACACATTTGTGTGCGATGCATTCACCATAATTTTGGGTTATGAAACCAAAATAAAACCCATGATTTGATAATGATGATCGGCTGTAAAAGCTTGAATTCATTTTTGGTGTTTCATCATAGCAAATGAATAACAATCAACAAATGAAAAATCTTGATCTGCATATTTATCGAAAATGGCCCAAGATTTTATTTCAAGGTTGCTTCTCAGAAATTCTACGTGTAAGCCATCTGCATCAACCAATGCATTTAATGTGTCGCGTAATTTTTTTGCAGCTGGGTACCCAAGATCATAACGGGTTAATGTAACCGACTCATAAATTACCAGTGATGTGGTGGCTAAGGGTGTATTTTGGTTTGTAATATCGTTAATAATCGCTTTAGCACGTTCATGTTCGCTATCTCGTTTATTTGCCAAGGCATACCAAGCCCAAGTGTCAACAAATATTGCATTCATAGCTTCCCATAAAGTATACGATCGTGCAAATATGAGTTATTAATGATTGATTCATCATCTTCGCCGTAACCATTTCCAAGCTCTTGTAACAATAATCGCGATTGTGCGTGTTTCGTTTCTTGTGTAATCCATTTATTAATTGCCAATAATATGGCTTCATCAATTGCTATATGGCGGGCTTCAGCAATTTCACACAACGAATTATATTTTTCGACAGATAAATTTAGTTGTAAATTTTGCATTTTGCTTTTACTTCTACGGTTTGTTAATTTTAGCGATGTTTACAAATAATGAGTGATAAACCCAAAAGAAATAATATTGAAATCACTAGATGGCCTTTGATAATAGAGGCTTTGCCCCTGTTATCAAAGGTCATCTAGTGATTTCGCCGAAAATTTGTTTTACTTACTTAAGTCTGTTCTTGTGAATACTTTTCTTTATTGGCGGTGCGGGCTACTTTGCCACTGCTGGTTTTAATCAGCCAACCTAGTGGCACAAGATGCACCACTCGCACCGCCACATCGGTATTACGGGTTAAATGCGCCCGTACCTCATCTGCAACTTGTTGCTGCGCTTCTTCAGCGGCAAGATCTGTCTCAGCCACCACCACAATTTCTTCCGTTCCGGCACGTTCATCTATCACCCCAAAGGCTACGACCCGCCCGGGATGCACGCCTGTCACCTCACTCGCCAATAGTTCTAGATCTTGCGGATAGACATTTTTACCACCTACAATGATAATGTCTTTTTTGCGGCCTGTAATATAAACTTCTCCATTTTTCAAATACCCCATATCACCGGTTAAATACCAGCCATCGCACATGGCTTTTTCGGTCAGGTCTGGGCGATGGAAATAGCCGGTCAACATACAATTGCTTTGCAAGGCAATTTCACCAATCATCCCCTCACCAATCTCGTTGCCTTTGCTATCCACGATTTTTATTTTTACATTGGCAATGGGTTTGCCGTTTGACAACCGCGGCTCACGACCATCGGGTGGGGTTTCGTCTAAAGTGGGGGGCTCGCCAATAGGTGATTGGCTGACGGCAAACACATTTTCAGCCATAGCATAACAGGTCGTTAATGTACCATTGCGCAAGCCATAGGGCATAAAACGTGCCGCAAATTTTTGATGGCTGCTATGCACCGTCGGCTCTGAGCAATTAATAAATGCCCGCATCGAAGCCAATTGCACCCCTTGCAAATCGCGATCTCGAATTTTTTGGGCACAAAAATTATAGGCAAAATTAGGTAACCAACATAGTGTGCCGTTATATTGCATGATGGCCTGAAATAAGCGCTGGGGCGCACGTACCCAATCAAATGGCGATAACATGACCAACGGCACGCGCAACATCAATGGCGTAATAAAGGCTGCAATTAGCCCCATATCGTGATATAGTGGTAGCCAACTGACAATTACATCGTTTTCACTGAGTTGAATGGCGGCGGCATAGCTGCGCAATTGGTTAAAAATGGCCTCGTGTGAGAGTGCAACCCCTTTTTGCAACCCTGTGCTGCCCGATGAGTGTTGCAGAAGCGCAATATCAGATTGCGAAGTTCCTTCCAATTTTAAATTTTGAATTTTGAATTCTAAATTAGAAACCTGCTCAGCGGTGATGACGACAATGGGTGGAGGGGTGTCGTCGCTGGTTTTATTTTCTGACAATGCCAAATACACTTCGTTAGCAAATGTATCATATGTAATAATGGCGGCTGGGTGGGTGATTTGGGTTAACGCGGCAAGGTCACGGCGATAGCGGTCGGGAGCCAATTTTTCAGTCAATGGCGGTAAAATGCTCGGCACAGACCCCATCAATACTGCCCCTACCCAAGCGTACACTAAGGCCTCGCTATGCGGCAAAATAATCACCACAATGTCGCCTACTTTAACGCCTTGGGTTTGCAATGCTTGGGCGTAAACAGATCCTTGGGCAATTAATCGAGCATAGCTGATGGGCGTATCTTCTTTGCCAGCGCGTTGCAAATAAATGGCGATGCGGTCTGGTACATCAGTGGCAGAATTTAGAAGTGAAGAGGCGAGGGTTTGCATTTAAGGTTTTAAAAATTGTTCCCAAGGGCCAAATTTACAATAAGGCTGGGTTAATAACTTGGCAGTGCCAGTTTCGTTTAAGTGATCAACATCGACAAAATCATTGGCATCTAATTTGCAATCGTCAGGGTTAAATGATCCAACAAATGGAATTTGATACCGCGCAGCAAAATCACGGAAATAGCGATCTGTCTGTGCAGCATTTGAATTTTGCATAACGGCTGGCTTCACCAAAGGGTGAAATGGTGTTTCAACAAAGGCGACTTGTACGTGATCGACTAGCATCGCCAAAACAAAGCGCTCAAATTGGGCTTGTAGCTCGGCATCGATTGGAGATGCAAAAATAGCATCAACTTTGCTGCTGTTTTTTTGTACTAAACGTTCTTGGTCTGCCAGATTGGGCCAAACACAGGTGATGAGATTAGACGCACAGATAAAACTGCCATCGTCATTCATAATGCTTTGAATGTCGAGTGGTTTAGTTAAACGAGCTTCATAAGGTAAAACATACGTCAAGCTTTGCTGAAATCGCAACATAAAATCGGTCATCAGCTGTGTTTTCCAGAGGGTTAATTGTCCCCATATGTTATTAGTGGATGACGTAGGCTTTTGTAATAACCAAGGATCAATCCCCAAAATAACCTTGCGCGGCAAAATGTCGTTATTTTTATAGGCCTGATACACCGGCGGCAACACATCCATGCCATGATTTACGCCGGTGATCCAATGATTAAAAAAAGGTTGTTTGCCTCCAAGTAGCGCTTGGCGGATAAACATTTGATGGCTCGACCCAAGAATGATATCGCGATTGGGGATAGGCATTAACCGTACATAGTGTTGGTTAAATGAAATTCCTTTAAATGACCACTTCGCCCCATCTTCGATCATGGCTGGCTGTTGCGTCATCCATGCCGCCACCAGTTGTGCCTCGGCTTGGGCACGCAAGGCTGGCTCGCGCCGCGCACCCAACACCACGATGGTCGTTAAGACCAGTGCCAAGCAAAAGCCTTTAATAAAGAATCGAAACATTAAAATTGTGGGGCGAAATTATCTTATATCAGTTAAGCCTTGCGAACTGGTATAAGGTATTAGGTCAAATCATTTACTGGCGGCTTTGCACAATGCTGGCTAATTGGGCTACAGTGTCAAATGTTTCGGCGTTCAATTCTGTGTCTTCGAGTCGCACTCCGAATTTTTCTTCGACAAAAGCACTCAAATCCATCAAACTAAATGAATCAATTAAGCCACTTGAGATCAACTTATCAGTTGGTTTCAGCACTTTTTTGGGCTGACGTAAAATTTTTGTCACAATATATTGCGAGATGGTTGTTGAAATATCCATATTTTTTAATAATTACAGTTAAACCCAAAGATGTAATGTTGAAATCACGTTATGATTTTTGATGGCATGAACTTTGCCCATGCCATCAAAGGTCATAGCGTGATTTCGAAGAAAATGTGTTTTATCACTTATTATTGAGATGATACCAATGGTAAGTTAAATAGATTTATATTTTGGTGCTATGCCGCCGCTGCCACAATGGCAGCAAAATCGGCTGCTTTAAGGCTGGCCCCGCCAACTAAGGCTCCATCAATATCGGCCTGAGTTAACAATTCTTTGGCACTCGCTGGCGTAACACTACCACCATATTGAATACGAATTTCATCGGCTAAACCCGCATATAACCCGCGTAATTGTTCACGGATGAATGCACAACGGTTTTGCGCATCTGTCGAAGTGGCGGCACGGCCTGTGCCAATGGCCCAAATTGGCTCATAGGCAATAACCACATTTGCAATTTGCGCGGTGCTGATACCTTGCAGCCCTTCGTATACTTGGTGTGCCAAAATTGTCTCGGTTTGCCCTGCTTCGTTTTCGGCCAAGGTTTCGCCCACACACAAAATTGGCGACATAACACTATTCAACACAGCTTGCACTTTGCGGTTGATAAAGCCATCTGTTTCACCAAAGATTTGGCGGCGCTCTGAATGCCCCACAATGACATAATCGGTCAAGCCCGCCAACATTGTTACCGAGACCTCACCCGTAAAAGCGCCTTTAGCCTCTGGGTGGCAATTTTGTGCTCCCAGTTTAATGGCTGAGCCTGCCAATGCTGTCTTCACTGCTTGCAAGGCAATTGTGGGGGGGCATACAGCCACATCACAAGCAAAATCGCCTAAGGCGGTCTTAAGTGCATCTACTAGTTTTACGGCATCTGTAATGCCGTTGTTCATTTTCCAATTTCCTGCAATAAATTTTTGTCTTTTCATCATGTTTTAAATTTGAGAGAGTAAGCGGAGGAGCAAAGTAGCAGAGTAGCAAAATAGCAGGGGGGCAATGTTTAATGCTTATCATATTGCCACTTTGATCCTTTGCCACTTCATTCCCTCTCTTGCCCTTGATTCTTCATCTGAGCTTCACGTTCCATTTCGCGCATAATTCGTGCCACTTCTTCAAATGCCGAACGTTGTTTGCGATACAAATCGCTTTCACTCATAAACAACTTCGAGGCTACATCACGCACTTTTTCACTTTTAATCACCTTGAGTTCAAGAATGTTATATAACAGCCATTCTGCCGAGGTCATACTACGGGTGCTCATGGGTTTAGTACGTTCAATCGCCTCTAATAATACCGTTCGTAAGGCCTTGGTCGCATTGCCATTATTTTGCACCATCGCCTCGTTCACAATTTGCAAACTCAATAACGGCGAATCGGCCATCTTTGGCCCGCCCCAAAATTGGCTGAGCGCATCGCGCACCATATGCGTAAAATCTTGACCACCTTCGGGCGCTACCTCAAAATCGGCTAAGGTGGGTGCGGCAATATTACGAGTGCTGGCCATACGCAATTGCATTTCGTCGGCATCGGTCACAATGCGTTCTAGCGCCTCAAAAGCGCGGGCTTGTTTAATGGCATCTTCGAGCGCACGCGAAGCCTGTGTAACCAATATCGCAACGCCTTGGCGCTCATCTTCGGTCAAATCTAATTCGACGGTGTGTGCAATTAAGCCAATGACGCCTAAGGGGTCTGAAATTTGGGTTTCGCTAAAGTGTAATGGAATAAGCCAGTAATTGCGCCAACGTACAAAGTCTTTAGGGGTGATTGCGCTTTTCGTGGTTGCTGTTTGGGGGGCAAATGGATCGAAAATCGGTGCAGATGATGAGACCTCGGTTGGGTTGTTGGCAATATTGCCATTTGCATACTGACTATTTTCACGAATAACAGTACACATGGTTTGCGCCACGTCGGGTATTTCAGCCAAATCAACTTCGCCAATGGTGACTAAGATCGGTGTTTGACCAGATGGACGATCGCTGTGAATTTGCATGACAAAGGCGGTGCGCGCCCGTAACAAATCGCACAAGGCGGCAACAATATTTTCTAAATATTGGGTGAGGTCCGAGGTTGTCATCAGACGTTCGCTAAATTGCTGTAACCGTCTCACCTCGGCACTATCATCGGCTGCTGTAAAACGATCGAGTGTGGGCTGTAATGTGACAATAAACAATTGCATCAACAAAATAATGGCTGCCGCTGCAATAAGGCTTACCACTGTGTTGGGCAACAATAGCCACCGAGCAATTCGCTCGCTAAAGACCAAGGCGGTAATTACGAGCGCGGCCAATAATGGGCCACGCATTAAATACTTAATCATGCGGCGCTTAATGACACGGTCGGGGGCACCAGCACGAAAATAGGCTACCGTGTAACCCATAAAGGTAATAGCTGCACCAACCGACATGTTCACCAGCACAATGCCGATCCAAGGAATGATGGTGGGCAAATAGAGTGGCCAACCGGTAGGCAACAAATAAGGAAAAACGCCTAACATTGGCATAGCAAATGACACCACCAAATAGGTCATGCGCCGTTTAGTCGTAGTGGTCAATGATCGCCGTCGCGCCTCAACCAAGTTATACATCGCCCAGCCACCACAGGCAAAATAATAGCAAGCAAACGGCAAAAAGAAAATACCCGGGGTTAAATGTGGCAATAATTTATCGGTGGTGCCCGGAACGGCAATCCAATCGGTAAACGCTACCAAAATAAACACCAGTGATCCCATCACATAACCAGCATAGGATGCCCAACGCCGCGTCGGCGATACATCACCGGTTGCACGTAATAACAAATCTGACAAATCGAGTGCAACCGCAGGCATTAACGCAATGCCAATCCACTGAAAGCGTAGCCACATAAATGGGTCACCTGTGCTGATTTGTGCCAACAGATCGCCCAAAAAAATGCCAATGAGACAAGCCAACAAACGCGCATACCCTCGCGCAATATGGCTAAGCCGGTTGTATAACCCAAAATAAATGATCAGCGCAAATGCAGTGATGAGAATACCAGTGGTAACAATACGATTAAGCAGCGTAGTGGCATTTAAAATGGCGATGAACATAATCAGTCTAAATTATGCACGGTGATAGTTAAGATTTAACTTATTTGACACGCAGCGATAGAAAAAGCACGATTTCTTCGGCCCCATGAAAACCATCTGAATACCCACACAGTCGAAAACCCCTTGACTGAAAAAAGCGCGTAGCTGGCACATTTTTAGTGGTTACTTCGGCTGAGATGGTGCGCAAATTAAGCGTGCGCACTTGGGCAATGGCAACATCGATTAAACGACTAGCAATTTTGCGCCGCCGATAGTTTGGGTTAATACCCAAACATGCAACCCAGCCATTTTGATTCCACGATTGTATTGATAATCCAACATACCCAACCAATAGCTCGGTGTTTGTGCGAGTATAGGCATTGTAATTATCTTCGCGGGCTACCCATAGGTAATCACATTTATAAATCAGTTGATGGAGGGCTTGTTGGCGAAAAGCTGCTGGCATACGGTTTTCGCTCGACAATGACGTGGTGCGCAAGGTGCTGATGAACTCTTCATCTTGTTCATTGACGACTGAAATTTGCCAAACAGCATCGGCAACATAATGATGATCGAGTGCCAAAATGTACTCGATATCATCTTTTTCTGCAGAAGTGATTTTCATGTAAGCGTTAAAGTCGTTTCACACATCGCCGAAATATTGCCGTCACCACGCACCATGACCAAGCGCAATGGATAATTGCCGGCGGGGAACGAGCCAAAATTATAATTATTTAATAAAGTGCCAGCCGTAATACTGTCGGTGCTGCGCACCAAAAATGACCACTGCTCCCGCTCACTTAAAATTATTTCAATTTTAAAATAACCGTCCGGCTCTACTTGGGCATTGCCCCGCACCGTATAAATACGGGGACCAGCCTCATTGGTTATGCTAAAAATTTGGGCGCGTGGGTTGGCGCAATTGACTAAAACCGGCGTGGGCGGAATTAATGTAGGCAGTGGTGGCGGTGATGGTCGAATGGGGGCAACAGTGGGTAATTGCGTATTAGTGGTGGTGGCAGAAATGATGATGGTTGGCGTCGGGGCGCTAACAGTGGTGGTAATAATGCTGACTACCACACTGCCATTGGGCGCAGTTTGGGTAATAATGCTAAGTGTTGAAGGAAGTGCCCCCCCAACTGGTGTGGCAAAAATTACCGTGGGTGTAAATCGCGCGGTTGGCAATGAAGTTGGCAGCACAAAAGTCCCTGTTGCTCCAGCCGTAGCACGGCTGCTCACTTCGGTTGTGGCTGGTGCAAGTGTGCTGATAAAAAACACCCCTGCCCCCAGCAAAACACATGCAATCGCCCGAAAAATTGAGCCGACCATGCGCCCACGCGCCGAGATGCGCTCGAGCCGAAAATGGCTGCGTCGCCACTCACGCGATGCTGCTAGCGCGACAAACAAAAAATAAGCGGTGGCTAGCCCCAGCACCGCATAAATAACATAACTGTTGGCAGCGATTAACTGCGGGATAATTTCCACTGCTGCAAAACCTCCTGAACAATCGCAGACAGTTTGGGTGCAATTTTAGGTGATGCTTCCATCACTTCTTCATGCGTTGGAGGTGGTCCTTCATCTGCACTTAACCGCGCCACATTGGTAATACCACTAAAGCCCAACACCCGTAATTTGCCATGCCGTGCCGCCACCACTTCATTTACCGTCGACATGCCAACCGCATCGGCCCCCATTGCCCGCAACATACGTAACTCGGCAGGTGACTCGAAGAATGGCCCAGCCACACCCGCGTAGACCCCTTCGCGCAGGGTGACATTGTTGGCCTTGGCGGCTTGCCGTGCCCAATTGCAAAATTCGGCATCATAAGGCTGGGTCATTTCAGGGAAACGTGGCCCCAAGGCATCATCATTTGGTCCGATTAATGGGTTATTGCCAGCCAAGCCTAAAAAATTAATATGATCGGTGATGAGCATGACATCGGCTACAGTAAATTGGCGATTGATGCCGCCAGCGGCGTTGGTCACAATCATCATCTCGGCTCCCATCGATTGTGCTACCCGAATGGGCAAAGTCACTTGCCACATCGGGTGGCCTTCGTAAAAATGCACTCGTCCCTGCATCATCGCCACTGGCACGCCAAATAAATCGCCCACTACAAATTGTCCACTGTGCCCCGCCACAGTTGATTGGGCAAAATGTGGTATCTCGCTATAGGGGATTTTGATCGCGTTTTGGGCTTGCTTTGCCAAATCGCCTAAGCCACTGCCTAACACAATGAACACGCGCCATTTGCGGTCAGCCGATTTTGCCCGCACATAGTCACTGGCTTCGTTTATTCGGTTGATGAGAGAACTTGTCATAAATAGTGACGATGATTATACGGGTAGTATAGAAATTTAGAATGGAAAATTAAAAATGGAAAATTATGGTGGTGTAATCTCCCCAATTTCCCATTTTTAATTCTAAATTTTTACCCGCGCATGGCGACAATTTTCTTGTCGGTTTCGGCTACTTTGGCCTGATGTGCCCACCACCATTCTGGATCGAGTTGGGCATTGAGTTCCTCGACGGTCTTGCCTTGTTGCTCAACCCACGTGTAATACTTCAGGTTGTGCCATCGACGACGTGCTTCTGGCGTGCCATCCATAAACCAATCGGTCTTTTGGTGACGCAAAATGCCACCGATGCGGGCGTGAATACCGGTTTCGCCCAATGGTCCATGACTCTTTTCCATGTGATCCATCACCGAAATATAGCGCTCGACACTATCAGTGGCAAAGACCACCAACACATCATGCTTGCCCATGCCATAGTGGCGGGCTGTTTTAATGGCGCCGATCAAGTTACAGATGCCGCTAATTCCAAAAATATTGGCGATGGTAGCGGCTTGCTCGCTGTTCAGACCATAATGTTTCATCATCACTTCGCTGCCGATGGGGTGATTAAACACATGGTTAATACGCAAACATTCCATATCATCCACACAGGCTAGGCCATCCATATTGGTCACATGGTGAATCCAAGTCGCATGCTTATCGCCAATGCCTTGAATCTCGTGGCTTCCATAGCCATTGTTATATAGGGTGGGGCATTGGGTTGGCTCTAGTCCAATGATCTTGCAATCGGGGAAGGCTTGTTTAACCCGATCTGCCGAAGCAATGGTGCCTGCGCTGCCCATTGCACTACACACTGCGCTAATATCACGAGTGCCGAGTTTTTTGCTTAGTTCTTGTGCCAATTCGACAATGGTATTGCCAGTGACATGATAGTGAAAGCGATAGTTCGCCATTTCGCTAAATTGATTGAGAATGCGTACACTGCTGCCATGCTCACGCATCAGGCGGTTGCATTCGTCGTAAATCTCTTTTACATTGCTTTCGCTGCCATAGGTTTTGGTGTAAGTCGCGCCATAGCTTTCGATCTTCTCAAACCGCTCACGGCTCATGCCTTCGGGCAAAATGACCATGCTCTTAAAGCCGGCACGTGGCCCCACCCACGAGCCACCAATGCCATAGTTGCCGGTGCTGGGGAACACCAAGGTATGTTTGTCTGGTTCAATATCACCCGCTACATAGCGCTCGATCATGCACGAATAGGCGGGGCCGACTTTGTGGCTGCCAGTTGGGAAATCTTTAGCCGTGAGCACCACAATTTCAGCCTCGATACCCGTCAATGATTTTGGCATGACAAAATAATTGGTCTTGCCAGTGTTGGGGTTGTTCCAATTAATATTGAAATAATTGGCTTGGTGCAATGGGTCTTGGCTGCGCATGGCTGCCGCTAATGCCTGCTTTTCTGGTGCAGTGTTTTGCGGGTGCAACATTTCTTCAAAGGTCGGTGCGAATGGGATTGACATAATAAGGCTAATTATAGTCAACTGGGTAAAGGATGAAGGGTGAAGGGTGAAGCTCTTTCACTTTTCATCTTTTACCCTTCATCTTTTACCCTTCGCCCTTCATTCTTCATCTTTTGCTTTTTACACCCATTGCCGCCAAACGGGCGAGTTGGGTGGGCAGTCGGGTGAGAAAATCGGCATAATTTTTGCTGGCAGCGGGCGACCAAAGCACCTCGGCCAAGGCACACAACCGTGGAAAAGCCATGTATTCGAGATGGGCTGGGGTTTTGATGTATTCTGTCCACAATTGGGCTTGTGCGCCCAGCACATGTTGGGCCTCAGTCGCGGTTAATTCTGCCGGAATCGGTTCATAGCCATACACCGTCTCAAGCTCAAGCAGACCCTTAATAGCCAAGGGTTCATTGGCTTTGTCTGCAGATTGATAATAGTCAAAATAGACATAAGTGGTCGGAGCCATTACCACATCGTGCCCAGCCTTGGCTGCTGTAATGCCGCCTGATTCACCGCGCCACGACATAACAGTGGCATTAGGGGCCAAGCCGCCCTCCAAAATCTCATCCCAACCCACCAAACGCCGCCCATGTTGGGTGATAAAGCCATCCATTTGGCGAATAAACCAACTTTGTAATTCATGTTCGTCGGCCAAACCAAGCTCGTGCATCCGGGCTTGGGCGCGGGGACTGGCTTTCCATTCATCTTTCGGGCATTCATCGCCGCCCACATGTATAAATGGGCTGGGGAAAATTGCCATCACCTCAGTCAGCACATCTTGCAAAAAGGCAATGGTGCTGTTTTCGACATTAAAGACATGCTTTTGAATCCCCCAATGGTCGCAAACGTCGAGCGGGTCGGTCCCTGGTCGTGCATCGGCATTGCCCAACTCTGGGTAAGCCGCTACTGCCGCTTGGGCATGACCGGGCATTTCGATTTCGGGCACAATTGTGATGTGGCGTGCGGTGGCATAGGCCACCAGTTCGCGTGCTTCGTCTTGGGTGTAAAATCCGCCGTGTGGCACATTGTCAAACGATTTATCGGGGGCATATTCATGCCCAACGCGGGTACGTTTACGCCATGCACCCACTTCGGTCAATTTAGGGTATTTCTTGATTTCGAGCCGCCAGCCTTGGTCTTCGGTTAAGTGCCAATGAAAAATATTGAGCTTGTGCAAGGCTAGCGCGTCGATCATGCGCTTAAGTGCCGCTAGTGGCATAAAATGCCGACCGACATCGATATGCAAGCCACGCCAGCCAAAACGTGGTACATCGGTGATTTGCACACCGGGCAAATGCCCCTTGCCTTGTGCGGGAAGTAGTTGCAGCAACGTTTGCCCGCCATAAAACAAACCAGCTTCGTCAGCCGCCTCAATTTCGACCCCATTGGCATTGACATTGAGACGATAACCTTCGTGACCTAGCTCTGCCGCCAAAGTGGGGGTGTGGGTTAGGTGAATGGCCGGTGAATCGGCCTCATCTTGCAGCGGCAGCGTTAGCTCAGTGGCGGCCCGCAATGCTGCCGCCAATTGAGAGGCTTTGGCACGGGCGGCTTTATTCGCCACGATTACGGTGTTAGCCTTTAACGTAAATGTGTCGCCAGTGGCGACGAGTTGAGTGGGCTTGGGAATAATATTCATGATAATTAAAGATATTATGATTCTCCCCTGAATTCTTCCAGCGGAAGGAGTTAGGGGAGAGAGGGCTGAATGCATACTTCAAATTTGCCGATGCGTTCAAATTCGACGGCAACGGTGTCGCCGACACGCAAAAATATGCCTTTGGGTGCGCCAACGCCAGCGGGTGTGCCGGTCAAAATCACATCGCCGGGGTGCAGGGTCATGATGCGCGAGAGGGTGGCAATCTGCTCGGCGATGTTGTAGATCATGCCAGAGGTGCGACCATTTTGCTTTAACTCGCCATTTACCCACAGCTTTAGCCCTAAATCTTGGGCATCGCCTGCAAATTGGGCGGGCAGCAAACACGGCCCTATTGGGCATGAGTCATCATGGGCCTTGGCTGCCATCCAGTCAATTTTATAAAAGGTGTCGGGGGCACGCCCAAGGTCGCGGCACGAAATGTCGATCGCGCCGGTATAGGCTCCGACATAATCGAGCGCTGATTCAACTGACACTGCCCGCGCCCGTTTGCCTATTACGGCGGCCAGTTCCACTTCCCAATCGAGCTTTTGAGTCCCGAGCGGCATATGCACTGTGTCGCCTGGCCCGACGACCGAATTGAGCGGGGCTTTGAAGAAGAAGAATAGCCGTGTAGCCTCTTTGCGGGTTTCGGTTACACCCATTTCGAGGTTGTGATCATAATAATTTGCGCCTGCGCACAACAATTTACCCGGGTATTGCAACGGGGCTAACAGCGATAAATTGGGTGGCAAGGGCGTTAGGCCTGCCAAATTGGCGCAGGCAGCGTTCAGCCGTGTCACATTACCAGCCCAATCAGCAAATAGGCCAATGACGGTAGTGGGCAGATCGAGCCAATGATTGTGGTGGGCGAGGTCGGTAAGGGCATAGTTATTGCCATTGCATTCGATACAGCCGATGGCTTGGTCGTTTAGGGCGACCGTTTTTAGGGTGAATGACATGGGGGAATTATAGGGTTATGAATTGTGAAATTATAGTCTTTCGCGATTTATTCTCACCATGAAATTCATCGATTGCATTAAAAAATTATTTGCGGAATTTAGCGGCGATGGTGTGAAGTGGATGACGGTGGCGCTGGCTTATGATGCCATTTTCAATGACACCGCTGCTGGTGATCGTCATTTCGAGTGTTGGATTGTTTTGGGGGCGCGATGCTACCCAAGGCCAACTGATGGGCGAAATTGAAGACATGGTTAGGCACGAAAGTGTGGTCTTTATTCAAGGCTTGGTCGTCAAAATGGATTCACCTGCCACTAGTTTGGTCTCAGCTTTGCTGGGTGGGGTTGCCCTCATTGCTGGCTCGACGTGTGAGTTGGTGGGTTGGTCACGGCCATTTTATTTATCCTTGGCAAATATGGCATCAGTTGATATTTGTCAACCACTTGTGCTGGCTCGGCGTATGGGGTGGCTGGGTCATTGGTGTTATTGTTGATGTTTGTGTTTTACTCGACCCAAATCTTTTTGCTGAGTGTAGAATTTACCCAAGTGTGGGCACGTACCTGCGGCACCCGCTAGCGCGAAAACAACTTACTCTATCAGCCTTATGCTTGGCGCGGCATATTTGAAAGTGATAAGACATTGGGGGGTTGAATGGTTGATTGGTTGAGTAGTAACCCACAAGGCAGGAGTAATCAATCAACCCTTCAACCCACTTCAACGCTCAGCGTATCCCACGCAAAGGTCAATTCGCCATATTTGCCGGTAGCGGTTAGGCGGGCCGCAACGGCGCGTAATTGGTCATAATCGGGCATGTCGTTGGCTTCAAGATGCGTAATGAAAACGCGCTTCGGTTGAATTTGGGCAATCATGCCCAACACGTCGTCAAATGTCGGCTCAAAACAAAAAACCGGATGTGCCAAATCCCAACGCGCTGTGCCCGAAAACAAATTGGTGGGCATGATCCCAGCAGGCATCACTGCCACATCGACCCCATGCACACAGTCAGGCGGCTGCCAACCATGCACCTCGTCGGGCACAATCAGAGCGCGTTTATGGCCCTCGGTCAGCAAAAAACCACAAGCAAGATCAGGCGTTACCACGATTGGCTTAATCAGCACGCCATTTAACGCAAACGCCTCGTCATTTTTTAGCGTATGCACTTTGACCCAACCCCAACGCGCATACCAATTGAGCGAATTTTGTAAGCCGAGGTTGTCATTGCTATTGGCAACTGTATCAGGCAAATAGACTTGCGTGCAATAATTTTGGCCGGGAAAGTGTCCAAAATCGCGATTAAACTCAAATATGCGTCGCCCAAAAGTGTGATCGGGGTGCCAATGCGAGTAAGCACAATGCGGAACTCGTGCAAGCCCTGCCCGCTCCATTGCCAAACGGGCTTCTTCAGGCGTGTCAATCATCAATTCTGGCCCATGCACATAAATACATGGCCCATAACGGCTATAAGGTGCGCCAATGGTTCTGGCTTTAATCGAGGTTGGGTCGGTTGCACCCGGGATCGGCGTTGCCGTCGCCCCGCCTGTGCCGAGGAATTCAATGATCATGCAAAAATTTATGGTTTACGATTTATGATTGTTGTATCCTAACGGTAGTTTAGTCTAAAAGTAGGGATGTTGTTCAAATCTGTAGTAAAACAGAGGGTATGAAAAAAAAAGAAGAACAACATCCCCCCGCAGTATACAAAACAGTCGAAGCAATCATAGCAACGCT
>JAGWYZ010000301.1 GCA_018969115.1 Chloroflexota bacterium
ACTTTGCACTTTGCACTTTGCACTTTGCACTTTGCACTCGCCACTTATAATCCCCCTCATGAGACTAAACAATAAAGTAGCCCTGATTACGGGCGCGGGTAGCGGTATTGGCCGTGAGACGGCAATACTATTTGCCCAAGAGGGCGCTGCCGTGATGGTGGTAGATGTCAATGAGGCGGCTGGCAATGAAACCGTGGCGTTGGTCAAGGCCAACGGCGGGCAATCAGCATTTTATAAAGCCGATGTATCGAAGGCCGCTGATTGTCAGGGCATGGTGGCGGCGGCAGAGCAAACCTTTGGCAAGCTCAATGTCATGTTTAACAATGCCGGTATTTCGCACAAAGATGACGATGATGCCATCAATACCACCGAAGATGTGTGGGATTTGACGTTTAACATCAATGTGAAAGGCGTATTTCTCGGCTGTAAATATGGCATTCCAGCCATGCGACGGGCGGGTGGTGGCAGTATTATCAACACTGCCTCGTTTGTGGCATTGTTGGGTGCGGCTACCCCCCAATTGGCCTATACCGCCAGCAAAGGCGCAGTGCTGAGCATGTCACGCGAGTTGGCGGTCATTCACGCTCGTGAAGGCATTCGTGTCAATGCCATGTGCCCGGGGCCATTGTTTACCGAATTGTTGATGAAATACCTCAACACCGAAGAAAAGAAACAACGCCGCCTTGTGCATATCCCGATGGGTCGCTTTGGCCAAGCCAAAGAAATCGCTTATGGGGCGCTTTATCTCGCCTCTGATGAGTCTTCATTTGTCACTGGCACTGAGTTTATGGTCGATGGCGGCATTACTGCCGCTTATGTCACACCCGTTTAGAAATTGAAAACTCTGTTTTATGTTTTCTATTAACCCATTCGACTTGCCCCCGCGTGATGCCTATCGGTTGATGATCAGCGCCATTGTGCCGAGGCCGATTGCGTGGGTATCGAGCATTGGCAAAAATGGCTCGCTTAACCTTGCGCCGTTTTCGTTTTTTAATGGCATCGGCGGTAACCCGCCTACGCTTATGATCTCGGTGGGGTTGCGCAAAGGCCAACCCAAAGACACGTTGCGCAATGTGCAAGAAAATGGTGAATTTGTCGTCAATATGGTCAGTGAAGCGCTTGGACCGCAAATGAGTTTGACAGCAGGCGAGTATGATTATGAGGTTGATGAATTTGCCTTGGCTGGCTTAACTCCTGCCTCATGTGACCTCATTAAACCCCCTCGTGTGGGTGAGGCAGCTGTAGCGATGGAATGCCGTGCTACCCAGTTTGTGCAGGTGACTGGCACGACTTACACTGTCATCTTTGGGCAAATTTTGTGTTATCACATTAAAGATGGGCTTTTGCGCCCCGATGGGTTGATTGATGCCGATGCCATGCGCCCACTGGCGCGTTTGGGCGGCGACCAATACGCCACCTTGCAACCGGTTTTTGAGCTAAAACGCCCTGCTTAAATTTGAGTTAGAGCAAATTCCTAAAAGATGAAGGGGCAATTTCACTATCTATCTCAATAATTCGCGGTAAACCCTAAAGATGTAATGCCAAATGCACTATATGACCATTGAAGTTAGGGGCAAAGCCCCTAACTTCAATGGTCATATAGTGCATTTGGCGAAAAGTCGTTTTATTTCCCCCGTTTTTTGAGATGATACGTGAAATAGACGACAATTTGTTTTAATTTTGCTTACTTATTAATGTGGATTGTTACTTCTATTTCAAAGAATGGCTACAAATTTGAGATTGTTAACAGTTGACAGTTAATAATTATTGCATTACACTTTATCAAGTATATGGATCTAGAAATCGAAATCCAAATTACAAATCTCAATAAGGAGTTAAACATGTCTGAAAAAAATAAGTAACTCGAGTTGCTAGTCAGCATTTCCGGCTTCTGTAAAGTAAGAGGATGAAAAATACAAACAAAAAGCCGGAAATGCAAGTACAGATTATCACTTATTATTGTTTCTGCGAAGATTTTTTGCGGGCGATTGAATACACCGATGATAGACGAACGGTAATGTCAACCAGTGAGGTGATGACAATCGCATTTGTTGCAGCCGCCTATTTCAAAGGCTGTTTTGAATTGTCGCACGGATTCTTAATGGAACATGGGTATATCAAACGAATGTTAAGTAAAAGCCGGTTTAACCGACGTATACATGCGATTCCAGAGTGGGTATGGCGTATGTTTTGATATGGTTTAGGCGAAGCAGCCAAAGCAACGCATGAAGGTGATGAATATAGTGTGGATAGTATGCCTGTGCCATATTGCAACAATATTCGCATTAGCCACAGTAAACTGTATAAGGGCGAAGCGAATCGGGGCAAGATAGCGAGTAAACGGCGATATTTTTATGGGATACGCATACATCTATTAGTGACCAAGGCCGGATTGCCGGTGGAATGAGTATTGGCTGACGGATCGGAGGCAGATATACATGCTTTTAAACGGTTTAATTTGGATATTCCAACACATTCAATCATTGATGCGGATAAAGGCTATACAGATTACTCATGGGAAGATTTACTCAAAGAAGATGCAGAAATTACATTGATGGCGTTGCGCAAAAAGAATGCAAAGCGCCAGATGAATGGTTGTTGGCAATATATTTGCCAGAAGACCCGCAAACAAATCGAGCATACATTTAGCCAAGTTTCAGATAAATTTGAGCGTTCAATCGGTGCTGTAACGAAGAAATGTTTCGAACTCAAGTGTTTTTTGTTCGTTTGGGTATTTGCATTAACTAAACTGGCTAATATTTAACTAGCAACTCGAATTATTTATTAAGAAGCCACCCAATTTGATTTAAATACGAAGGTGATTTTGTATATTTTCTTGGTATTAACTTTTTCTTAATGTTTTTGCTAAAAAGCCTTGCTAAATCGACAATAAATTTTAATGTAATTCCAATAAAAAAATGCAAAAATAAACGGCATTGCGGATAAAATTTGACCCGCTAAATTAAAAGGAAAACCGGAGAACCATGATGCTAATCCCGCTAATCCCAATACGCAAACCATTTCGGTGACAAGATTTTCGTATACAAGGAGAAAATAGTTTTTTAATAAATGAACGAGATTGCGACCCAAGTTATCTCAGGCGCAGCAATGCGCAACGAAACCCGCAAGGCGAATAAACGCCCCACAATTTCTACTAACCTTCCAGTAACATCGTTGAATCAAGCGCCCGCTTGGTCATCAACATTGGGCTTTGCGTATCCCGCAACCCCCGTCGACCATCCGGTTTGGCAGTTGCAAACCCCCTCACTCATCCTATCGCCCAAACAAGCTGCGGCCAATTTCAAGGCCATTCAGCAGGCATTTCCATATGCCAACGTGGGCTATGCGATGAAATCCAACCCACATCCGGCCATTTTGTCGGCATTGTCACAAATTGACAATGCGTGGTTTGAAGTTGCTTCGAAAGCCGAAATGGAAGCCTTGAAAGGCTTAGGCATTGCGGGCAATCGCGTATTTTTTAGCAATCCCATCAAACAAATGTCGCATATCAAGATGGCGATTGAATATGGGGTGCGCCTATTTGTGTTTGATTCAGAAGCCGAGGTGCTCAAATTGGCGGCCTGTGCCCATTTGGCTGGCGACGAACCACTGGAAGTGTATGTGCGCATGACCGTGCCGCATACGGGTGCGTTGTGGCCGCTCACCCATAAATTTGGGGTTGAGGCTCGCCGAGCCGTCACTTTGTTGCAAATGGCGCAGGCATATAACCTCAAGCCGGTCGGGTTTGCTTTTCATGTTGGGTCGCAATGCACCCGCCCAGATACTTGGGCCGAGGCGTTGCAAACCGTTGCACCGGCTTGGAAAATGGCACGTGAAGCCGGCATCGATGTTGATATGATTGACCTTGGCGGTGGGTTCCCAACCCGCTACACCGGCCCTGTGCCCGATGCCAATGAAGTGGCTGCCGCAGTGGAGGCGGTGTTAGATGAGTGTGTGCCGGGTGTCAAGCGCGTGTTTTTAGAGCCGGGTCGTGGGGTGTGTGGCAGTGCGGGGGATATGGTGCTCGAAGTGACCGGTGTGGCCGAGCGCCCCGATGGTCAAACATGGCTTTATTTGGATGGCGGCTTTTTCTCTGGGTTATATGAAATTCCAGACGGGATTCGCCCCTCGGTGCAGCCGATTGTGCGCGAACCACGCCCATTGGGTATGCACACCTATCGCTTGGCTGGGCCAACCTGCGATTCACTCGACACTTTGTTTGAGATGCGCTCGCCGGTTGAGCTAAGGCTGGGTGACCGTTTGGTGTTCAAGTCTTGCGGCGCTTATGTCTACTCGGTTAGTTCGCCTTTTAATGGCTTTGATCAGCCAGTGGTGGTGACTGAAGACGAGTGGATGATGAATATTCAGCAATTTGCTGGCATTTGTTGAGTTGTTGGTAACTGTGATAAAAATACCGTCTAAAGCCCTTGAAGGGCTTTAGACACTGTTTCTTAAAACAATTTTTCGCCAAAATCACTATCTCAGGGTTGTTATGGGGTGGCTTTGC
>JAGWYZ010000302.1 GCA_018969115.1 Chloroflexota bacterium
TGCTCGCCACTACCCCTCCGTCAATATAACCATCGGCGCTGGGAAAATAAGTTGGGGCGGCGCTGGTGTATAAACATACCTTATAGGCCAACAAATCATGATCTTTTTCGTCTGTGCCTTTAAAGTTATGAAAGAACTTAGGTTTCCATTGGCGCAAACGGGCTGGATCGGGGTCGTTGGGGCCAGTTTTGCCATCTTTGTTGTCTAAGTCGAAGGCGCACAACAACACATTTTTCTTCAAATCTTTCAGCCGCAAATTGCCCAATTCTTGCTTGGCAGCGGCCTCTAAATTGTCAAGGCTATATTTGGCCCCGATCAAATTGCCAAGATCAACGATATTATCGATCCACGAGTCGTCAAAAATCTTTTTACCTTTTTTGAGATACAAATTTTTGAGTTGTTCGGGTGTGCGCCCTGCCGCCAAACCCAATGCAAGAATGCCCCCAGTAGATGTGCCTGCGATTAAATCAACTTTACCAAGAAACCCCGGTGCTGCAGCCTCAATTTTGCCCAGCATAATAGCGGTAAGCAAACCGCGAATGCCCCCGCCGTCCAATGTCAATATACGATATTTAGCCATTTACGCCTTACCTCACAAGCTGATTAAAGCATTGATATTGAATTTTTGCAATAGTCAAGGCGACTGGTATTTTTTTAATGTATACCTCGCCCCCATTATCGCGTTCCATCGCGTTCCATCGCGTTGATGCAATTAGGTTATGCTATAATTCTCATCCATTAGCGGGCCTGTAGCGCAGATGGTAGCGCGTCTCAATGGCATTGAGAAGGTCAAGGGTTCAATTCCCTTCAGGTCCACTATAACAAAAGCCTAAAAGTGATGAAACTTTTAGGCTTTTGTGTATAAAAAAGAATACTGCCACAATGAGCAGAAGTAGTAAGTCATCCTCACAGCGAGTTAGGAAAGCAAAGTGTGAGCCTAACACAGCGCCCAATGAGGAGCGCAATACAAAAAGACTGAACTCGTCTGTGAGTGGTAGCGGGTGCGCCCGTTATTGCGCATGATAAGGTCCTTTTCAAATTTTAAATTGAGAATGGAAAATAAAAAATTGGAAGCGACTTCTAATTTTAAATTTTAAATTTCCGAAGGATAAATCAGGGTGGTACCACGAGCGCCCACTCGTCCCTGTCTAGGACGAGTGGGCGCTTTTATTTTTCATGCAAAGTGAAATAGCGAAAGTGCAAAGTGCAAAGTTAATTACCTCTTAGCAGTTTGCAGTTTGCAGTTTGCAGTTTGTACTTTTAACTAAACAAAATGGCTGACAAATATAAACCCCAAGAATTTGAGAAAAAATGGCAAGACCGTTGGGTTGTGGATGGCTTGCATAAAACTGGCGAGACACCGGACCGCCCCAAAATGTATATTTTGGACATGTTCCCCTACCCTTCAGGCGATGGGTTGTCGGTGGGACACGCTCGCAACTATTGTTTGACCGATGTGTATGCACGTTATTATCGGATGCGTGGCTATAACGTGCTGCACCCAATGGGGTTTGATGCCTTTGGCTTGCCCGCTGAAAATGAGGCAATTAGACGGCAAACCAACCCTAGCGTTTTAAACAAGCAATTTACTGCCAATTACAAGCGCCAGATGGATTTGTTGGGGCTGAGTTATGACTGGGATCGCAGGGTGAACTCGTGTGAGCCAGATTATTATCGCTGGACACAGTGGATTTTCTTGCGATTATTTAATTCGTGGTATGACCCACGGGCCGACCAAGCCCGCCCGATCAGTGAATTGGAAGCCGAATTGGCCGAACACGGCACGTCCAATATCATTGAGGCGGCCGAACGCGCTGGGCTGAAATACCCATCCTGCCAGCCCGACCACTGGGCGCTGGCGAGCAAAAAACAACGTAACGAATTTTTGATGTATTTCCGTTTGGCTTATCGTGGCGATTCGGCTGTCAATTGGGACCCGGTTGACAAAGTGGTGGTCGCAAATGAAGAAGTGGAAAATGGACGGTCGTGGCGCAGTGGGGCCTTGGTTGAAAAGAAGATTTTGAAGCAGTGGTTTTTTAGAATCACGGCTTATGCCAACCGTTTGCATAATGATTTGGATGGTTTGGATTGGCCGGCACGGATTGTGACCATGCAGCGCAACTGGATCGGCAGAAGCGATGGCGCTGAAGTTAAATTTAAAATTGAAGCTTCGGATGCTTCCGTTTCAGATTCTCATTTGACAGTATTCACCACGCGCCCAGATACTTTGTGGGGAGCCACCTTTATGGTGTTGTCGCCAGAGCACCCACTGGTAGCCATGGTAACGACGGCAGCACAAAAAGCGACCGTAGAAGCGTATGTCGCCCAATCAAAAGCCCAATCTGACGAAGCCCGAACCGCCACCGACAAAGAGAAAACGGGGGTATTTACGGGTGGCTATGCCATTAACCCCGTCAATGATGAACGCATCCCGATTTGGATTGCCGATTATGTGTTGATGGGTTATGGCACAGGTGCGATTATGGCAGTGCCAGCCCACGACCAACGCGACTTTGAATTTGCCAAAAAGTTCAATTTACCCATTCGCACAGTGGTGCAGGGCACAGGAGTGAGCGGCGGCGATGCCAACGCAACCGAGGCCAATGATGCCCGCGTGGGGGTGATGGTCAATTCTGGCCCATTGAATGGCATGGATGCCAGTGAAAGTGTTGAGGCGGCGATTCAATTTATTGAGCAAAAAGGCGTGGGCAAGCGCCGCGCCAATTACCGCCTACGCGATTGGTTGATTAGCCGCCAACGCTATTGGGGCACGCCTATACCGATTGTGCACACCGAAGACGGTGAAGTAGCGCTGGGTGATAGCGATTTGCCGGTCTTGTTGCCCGATGTCACCAGCTATAGCACAACTTTGACGGGTGAATCGCCTTTGGCCGGGATTGATGAATTTGTGAATGTTGAAACGCCAGTTAAGGGACGGCGCGAAACCGACACAATGGCGGCATGGGCCTGTTCGTCGTGGTATTTCTCACGATTCGCCGACCCCAAAAACGAAAATGAGCCATTTGACATTAACAAGGTCAATGAATGGCTGCCGGTCGACACCTATGTCGGCGGGGCCGAACATGCCGTGTTGCATTTGCTGTATTCACGCATGTGGACAAAGGTGTTGTATGACTTGGGTCATATCAATTTTATCGAGCCATTTAAAACCTTGCGCAACCAAGGCATGATTTTGGCCCCCGATGTCAAGATTGACCCTGTGACGGGGCGGCAATATCATGAAAAGATGAGCAAATCGAAGGGCAATGTGATTACGCCTGACGAAGTGGTAGACGAACATGGGGCCGATGCCTTGCGCGGCTTCGAGATGTTCATCAGCGACTTTTCGCAACCCGTGCCTTGGAATTTGCAGGGTGTGCCCGGTGTGCGTCGCTGGTTAGATCGCGTGTGGCGCGTTACGTTAGATCCCAACGAAGATGCGCCTCGGCAGGTGATTACACCTGACACAAAATCGGATATGACCGCACGTGAGCTGAAACGTGTAACGCATAAAACCATCGACAAGGTGGGGCGCGATATCGAAACTTTTTCGTTTAACACGGCCATTGCTGCGTTGATGGAATTTACAAACGCCGTATATAAAGCACGAGATGCCGGTTTGGTTGATAGCATCGAATGGTATCAGGCCATCGACAGCCTGCTGCGCATGATCGCGCCGATTGCGCCACACATGGCCGAAGAATTGTGGCAGCGTATCGGCAACCGCTATTCCATCCATCAACAATCGTTCCCGTTCGCCGATACCGATGCAATGAAGTCTGACGAGATCACGATTGTGGTGCAGGTAAATGGCAAAGTGCGTGACCGCGTGCTTGTACCTGTCGATATGAGCGATGACGATATCAAACAACAAGCACTGGCAACTGATGGGGCCAAGCGTTTCATCGGCGATACGACCCCACGCCAAGTGGTGTATGTGAAGGGTCGTTTGGTGAATGTGGTGGTGTAACAGTGGTTGATTGGTTGATTAGAGATTGAGGATTTTACATCGTTATGTGATGTGTAACCATAAAAACGCTGGCTGCGTGGTTTTGCAGCCAGCGTTTTGGGTTGTCAAGCTATCATCATACTGTTAAGTCAAAGGGGTTGAGTAACTTTAGCCCAACGATCCAGTCAAAATCAGCCGTGTTACGTGTAACCAAAGTTAAGTGATGAACAAGACATGTAGCAGCCACTAATGCATCGCCCAATGACATACGCTTTATTTGTCGCAGTCGCACAGCTTGATCTAATATGGGCTGCGTCAGCGGCAAAATAGTCGCAGCATCAAAAAATGCCTCAAAATGAGCACGCTCATATAGTGTCAAACGATGAAAACCTAAGACAGTGTTTCTTAAAACAATTTTTCGCCGAAATCACTATCTCAGCGTTGTTATGGGGCGGCAAAGCCGCCCCATAACAACGCTGAGATAGTGATTTCGGCATTCGTTTTGTCTAAATATGCTCTCTGATTTG
>JAGWYZ010000303.1 GCA_018969115.1 Chloroflexota bacterium
TCGCTTCTTCCCCGCTCCGATATATTGCCGTAAATTCTTCTGCCTGTTTCATCCCTGTGTGTTATATTTTTTCACTTATTCACTCAGCTGTTTCTATGCCCTGAGTAGTAACACGATTTTAAGGTACGCCATTTATAATTTGCGATAGAGGTGAATGTTTCAGCATCATGAAGAAAAAATCGACATCAGCAAAATGGGCATTCCGCTACTTTTTAGCGTCTCTATTTATATTACTATTGCTTGGTGCGCCTCAAAATAATACTAACGCTATGACCAAGTCGCTTCCCAAATTAGGGGCGCGTGGGGCCGACGTGCTAAGGCGTGTTTTTGGCGATCAATTTGTAGCTGATTTAGAGGCGGTTGTTTACAACACACTCGACAAAGTAAACCAAGAGCGTTATCTTTTAGGGCTAAAACAAGCCGAAGCGCCTTGGCAATTAACTTCCCTGACACCCATCGTCACCGTTCAGCCAGCCGATGCCAGCCAACCCGCGATTGTTAGCACCCCAACGCCGACAACTGTTGTGGTGGCAGATGCCACACCGCCACCAGTATCAATCGCTCAACCTACCCCTACCCCACTTTGGAAACCCCAAAACATCAAAGCATTTACTAAAAAAGCTGGCGAAGGTGAATGGGGGTCTTATTTAAAAGACAGCAAGGGCAATACCATCGCTTATCGCACGTTCATATCACCCGATCTCAAACGGCCTTATGTTTCGGTTGGGATTGTGGCATTTGATTTACGTCAAAGCAAGCTGAATTTTTTGCTGGGGTCTGATGAACCCCGTGCCACCTTACCTATTTCGAATACACGTCTCAATCGCACCGGGCGCATTCCCAGTGAAGATGCCAAAACCAAACGCTTGTTGGCGGCTTTTAACGGCGGTTTTAAGTCACAACATGGCAATTTTGGGGTCATGATTAGTAACACGGTGTTGTTACCTCCACGTGATGGATTTGCCACTGTCGCCTTGCAAAAAGATGGCACAGTGCAAATTGGGGCATGGGGCCGCGACATCAAAACCTCGGCTGATTACATGGCATGGCGGCAAAATGGCCCGCCCATTCTCGAAAATGGCAAAATAAACCCATTGACCAATGAGATGACGGCGGCCAATTGGGGGGCGGCGATCGATGGCACTGTGGCAGTGTGGCGCTCAGCATTAGGCATTAATAAAGATAACACCGTGCTTTATTATGCTGCTGGCGATGGCGTGGTGTTGCCGACAATGGCCGAGGCATTACTGGCGGCAGGGGCCGATGATGCCATGCAGCTTGACATCAATAATTATTGGGTGCATTTCACCGCCGTGCGTGATACTGGCGGCAAGCTCACCCCCGAACCCTTGTTTGATGGCATGAAAAACCAAGACCCAAACCGCTTTTTAGGGGCCTACAGCCGCGACTTTTTTTATGTGATAACAAAAGAATGAGTGAATGCGTGAATGAATGCATTCTTTTGGGCTTGGGGTATGATGTTTTAAATTAAATGGCAAAGATTGTGACTGGTGACCGCGTAGCAAAACAAGCTCGGCTGAGAATAGGATGCACGGCTGCCATATTTAACCCAACCCGCGACAAAATCTTGTTAACTCGGCGCAGTGACAATGGCTTATGGTGTTTGCCCGGTGGCGGCATGGACGCGGGCGAAACCGCAGCCGAATGTTGCGAACGTGAAGTCTGGGAAGAAACAGGCCTGATGGTCAAGGCCAAACGACTGATTGGCATTTATACCACCCCACATGTGTTGGTTGAATATCGCGACGGCACTAAAGCCCAAATTGTGGCAATGTTATTTGAGGTTGAAATTATTGGCGGTCAGGCCGGTTTGAGTAATGAAGTAACCGAATATGGCTATTTTAACGCCGATGAGTCCGTAAAGCTCGAACTGATGTATCATCATCGTGAACGGATTGCCGATATTTTTGCCCAACGTGAAGCCGCCTTTCTTAAGTAGCAAGTGCCAAGTGCTGAGTAAAACTTTAATACTCAGCACTCAGCACTCAACACACCTTCATGCTTGATCTCGAACTTCATAGCCACACCCGTTATTCACCCGATAGCCTAAGTAAGCTAGCCGATGTAATTACGCATTGTCGCAAAATTGGTATCGATCGTATCGCCATTACAGACCATAGCGAAATTGAGGGCGCGTTATTAGCGCACAAAATGGCGCCCGATTTGGTAATCGTGGGTGAAGAGGTAATGACCACACAGGGCGAATTATTATGCTATTTCCTCAATGAATTAATACCGCCTTATTTATCGCCAGAAGAAGCCTGTGACCGCGTGCATGATCAGGGGGGGATTATTGGGCCATCACACCCATTTGACCCACGCCGCAGCGGGTTGGGACGCAATAATTTATTGCGCATCGCCGACCGTATCGACTTTATTGAGGTGTTTAATGCCCGCACCTACGACAAAAGCAAAAATGACCTCGCCCATTTGTTTGCCGAAGAATTAGGCAAGCCGATGATTTGCTGTAGCGATGCCCACTCGTTGAAAGAGACTGGCATTAGCCGCACCCGTTTGCAGCGCGATTACACCTCGCCCCAAGATTTTTTAGCGGCGTTGCAGCAGGCCGAATTGTTGCCGCACGCCAGCTCGGCTAGCATCAGCTTAAAATCAACAGCAGCAACAATCGTAAAGGGATTTGGCTTTGGGAAACCTTAAAGCTCACAATTAACGTATCTGAAATTAAAACAAATTTTTGCCGAACTGACGATCACTTTATGCTTGAAGAGGGCAGACCCATCATTTGTTTTTGCTGAACGGCCTTACATGGAATTTCTCAGGTTGCGCAGCTAAAATGCGAATATCATGCTTGAAATTACTTTTCTTGGCACTGGGGCTGCCTTGCCGATGTACAGAGGCAGCAACAGTGCTTATCTCATCCGCACCGACACAGCCTGTATTTTATTTGATTGCGGGCCAGCAATTTTGCAACAACTTGATGCTGTGACGGTTCGCCCAAGTGAATTAAGCCATGTTTTTATTTCACATCGACATGGTGATCATGCCCTTGGCTTTCCAATGTTGGTCTTGGCATGGGCGTTAGAGCAGCCACCAGATCAGCCGTTACCAACGATCGTGACGAGTATATTGACGTGGGCATCGCTCGAAACGGTTTTAAAGCATAGCTATGGCGATGATATTGCCGTTAAATGTTTACAAGCCTTGCCTCGTATTTTGTTGCCTCACGATGTGCCAGCCCAACTGACTTTGGCTGACAATATTCAGATGCACACTTACCCAATGAACCATTCGGCCTTTGCACCAGTGTTAGGGGCAAAGTTTGAAATTGGGGCGACGATATTGGCTTTTACTGCCGATACGATGCCGTGTGAGACTATCGTACCAATGGCAAAAGATGCCGATTTATTGATACATGAAGCCAACTTTAGCGCCATTTTACAACCCGAATTAGCTCAAGGGCCTTATGGGCATAGTACGGCCCAAATTGCAGGACGTAATGCCCACGCCGCACAGGTGAAACGGTTGGCATTGGTTCACCTAGGTTCACATTTGCAAGGCAAAGAAGACATCATGCGCGAAGAGGCACAGCGTGAGTTTAGCGGTATCGTGAGTGTGCCAGTCGCAGGGGTGACATATGCGTTTTAAGTTGTTTAGCTTATGTTTATTGCTGCTGATGGCTTGTGCGCCGCCCCCCAGCACCCCTACGCCTAGTGCCCAATTTTGCCAAACCCGCACCGAGGGCCGCTGGATTAAAAATGCCAATGGAAATAATGTCATTGTGCATGGGGTCAATTTGCCTACCCTCACCGAAATGGAAAAAAGCGGTGTTTCTGTGTCTAATCGGCTACGCGATTTAGCAGCACAAGGGGCAACAGTGGTGCGTTTGCAAATGGGCGAAAACGAAATGTCACAAACTGTCATCCCACTCAAAATTATGCCGGTGGTTCATGCCGCGAATGAATTGGGTATGGTGGTAATTTTATCGTGGAATATGGTGATTGAGGAGGTAAATAATCCACAAATTTCAAGCACCGAAGAATGGATTCGCCAACTGAATGTTTATATTGCGCGTGAACCTGGGGTATGGGTTGACCCGATTAATGAGATTCGCAGTATTCCATTGGCACGACGGCGCAATGTCGCACAGCGTTATATCGATATTATTCGTGGTTATAATATTTTGAATATTGTAGTTATTAATGAAGCGTTTTGGCTATTAGATACAAACCCTGAAATAAATAAGCCTTTATTGGGGGCAAATATTGTTTATGGTGTGCGCAAGCTTGCTCAGCCAGCCCAATGGCCGGTTGAGCAACAACCTTTTTTGATTACCGATTGGGATGGTGGGGCATATGATGTTGCTACCGCAAAAATTGGCAGCATTGCCCGTTTGAGCCTCGATAATACCTTGGCCCAAACCCAATGGAAATTGGCGCAACCGGTTTGTAAATAGGCGATGCTTAGTGCGCGTTCCCAGATGCGCATCTGG
>JAGWYZ010000304.1 GCA_018969115.1 Chloroflexota bacterium
TCTTCTCAATAATTCGAGCTAAACCCCAAAAGTGTAATGTCGAAATCACGATATGGCCTTTGTAAACAGGGGCAAAGCATCTGTTTACAAAAGCCATATCGTGATTTCGACGAAAATGTATTTTATTCGCCCCATTTTATTGAGAAGATACCTGTTTCGGGCATATTATG
The DNA here is from genome assembly GCA_018969115.1 of Chloroflexota bacterium. Lineage (GTDB taxonomy): Bacteria > Chloroflexota > Anaerolineae > J036 > Brachytrichaceae > AQU-03. Next base: position 171 of record JAGWYZ010000304.1, read on the forward strand.
AGTTGTAGCGGTATCGGTCTAAAGGCCGAGAATTAACCGACTAGCGGTTAGCACGTGGGTCGAGCGCACTGCGCAGACCATCACCAATGTAATTAAACGCAAGCGCACATAAAAAGACTGGAATACTAGGGATGAGTGGTAACCACCCCACTTTGAGCACATCGCTATTGGCCTGCGACAAAATATTGCCCAAAGTTGGGGTTGGCTCGGTAATACCAACGCCAAGAAAACTAAGCGCAGTTTCGGTGCTGAGCGCACCTGCCAAGCCAAGACCAAAAGCCACAATTAATGGCGGCATGGCATTGGGAACAACATGCTTAAGCATAATACGCCAAGGCGAGCCACCCAAAGCACGGGTGGCTTCGATATAGTCGCGTTCACGCACACTTAACACTTGGCCGCGCATCAAACGTGCCGCACCCGTCCACCCCAACAATACCAGCACCAAAATGGTGGCGGCCACTACGCGGGCATAGCGCTCTTCGAGCAATAGCAAGGCCCCAATTGGAGCAGTCACAAAACGGGGGAATGGAATAAGACGTGGATCGGCAATAACGATGGCAGAAAGAATGAGCAAAATGGGAAAATCGGGCAATAAGGCCACAATTTCAAGAAAACGGCTGAGCACCGTATCGATTTTGCCACGAAAATAACCGGCTATGGTACCAAACAACCCGCCAATCAGCAAACTCAGCACAGTGGTGCTAATGGCAACAAACAACGTCACGCGGGTTCCATAAAGCACCCGTGTAAACAAGTCGCGCCCTAGGCGATCGGTGCCGAAGATATGAAAACGCCCGTCAATTTGATCAAAAGACAAGGGCAGTTGAAAAGTATTGCCGAGATTGATCTCATCGCGCTCGAATGGCGACAAAAATGGCACCAACAGCGCAAGCAACAAGATGATAAAGATCACCCACAATGAGGTCATGCCCATGCGATGTTTGCGAAAACGCGCCGCCACAAGCTGCCATTGGCTCATATTATTACGATTAGCGATTCTCAAATCCCCAGTTTGGGGCTTTGATTGAAGTGGCGAGTCCACTGGAGCTGGATTGGTGTAGGTATTTGCCATGATACTAGCTTAATCGGATACGTGGATCAACAACGGTGTATAAAATGTCTGCAAGCAACACAGCAATTAAGAATAATACTGCGCCAATCCAAAAAATTGCCATCGATACGGGGTAATCTGCGGCCAACAACGAACCAAGAAATAAGCGCCCCACCCCCGGCCAACTAAAAATGCTTTCGGTCACAACTGCCCCACCAAACAAACCCGGAATAATACCAACTACCAACGTGATAAATGGAATAAGGGCATTACGCAAGGCGTGACGCAGCACGACAAGACGCTCAGTTGCGCCTTTGCTGCGGGCGGTGCGCACATAGTCTTGGCGCAACACTTCAAGCATACTGGCGCGAATAAAACGACTCCAGCCAGCCAAACTGACAAACATCAACACCCCAGCCGGCAAAATAATATGCCAAATACGATCAAATGCACTACCAGCCACAATATTGCCAATCAGGGGCATGGCGCGGTCAGTCGGCGAAATATCACCATCAAAAAATAAATAGGGCAAGCCCCATTCTTTAAACGCCAAACCAAACAACAAAATAAACATGATGCCCCAAAACAAGGTGGGCAATGATGCACCTAAAAAGGTGATGTTGGTGGCAATATAATCAAATTTTGAATCTTGTTTATAGGCAGAATAAATACCAATCGGAATTGCAAACAAAAGTGCCAAAAATGTGGCCAGCCCTTGTAATTGCAAGGTTGGCCCAACACGGCTGGCCAACAAAAGGCTCACTGGGCGCTCTTTCAGAATCACCCGCGATTTGCCAAAGTCGCCATTCAAAATACCGCGTGAGCTTTCGCGACCCACCAAATTGCTTAAATAGACTGGGCGTATACAGTTACTTTTGACGACAGTGCCGTCGGGGTATACCAAATTAGCCTCGCCTTCGCGCAAACAGCCCACTTGGGTATTGGCAAATAATGCATTACTGCCAATATGAATTGGGCCGGTGGGCCAACCGATGAGCCATCGGGAGAACCGCACCGGCAATGTTAAATCTAGCTCGTAGCTCTGCAATAATCGGTCAATATCCGCTTCGTTAAGTTGTTTGTCGCTATCTTGTTGCTGTAACAGCAAAAAATCAAGCGGGCCGCCGGGTGCAATATATAACAAACCATACGTAATAAATGAAATCGTTAACAGCACCAATGCGGCATAAAACAAACGACGAATGAGAAAATTGACCATAGAAATTACGAATTACGAATTACGAATTACGATCAATTCATAATTCGTAATTATTTATTTGACGTTCAAGTTAAAGTCGATGTGTTCCCAAGTGGCACTGGCGAGGCTTTCGGCGGCAATCTTGCCTTCTTTAGCAGCCTTCAACACCACTTCAGCTTCTGAGCCACCACCCAAGGTCTCTGACCCAACAATATCAACCGTGCCTTGCAATAAGGCTGCCACAGCAGCATTGGTATCACCAAAGAATTGAATGATGATACGCTTGAGCTTTGGCTTGTCGCCGATATAATTGGGGTTGACATCAAAGGTCATGCTCTTGCCCTTCTCCCACTTACTCAAAATAAATGGGCCAGTGCCTAAGGGCGTTTCGGCAATTTCAGGCAAACTCTTAAAATCTTTCGTGGCAACATCCGCCAATTTCTTGCCCTTATATGGGCCTTCGCTCTTAATTTCTTGATGGCTAGGATAAGACCCAAAACCAGCCAAATAATAAGTGGGTGGGGTATAACCCGGCACATACGTAATAATTTGGGTGGTGTCATCCACAGCCTCAAACTTGGCAGTGCGGTCACAAGTAAAATAGCTCACCGAACCGCTATCTTTGGCGCAAGTCACTTTATAGCCCAATTCGGCATCTGCTCTTTTCACAGGTTGGCCATCGCTCCACTTATCGGCTTTGCCCTTTACCGTAATGCTGAGTTGTGGAATTTTTGAATCTGCTTTAAAATCGACCACCTCAAATTTGGCATTTTTTACTTGCTGGGGTTTCACTTCTGCACCTTTTTCATCCACCAATTTGCCACCTTTTACGGTTACAAGGTTGCCGTTAGCATCAACCAAGGCATCGCCCTCTTTCACAGTCACTTCGCTTAACTTCGCGCCGCCGTTTTCGATGGTGGGGAATTTGTTATCGGCATAACCTACCGGTTGAAAGCCATAGTCATATTGGGTAACGCTATAACCCAACAAACGCCCAGCATTACGTTGTACAGCAAGGCTTGTCACCAAGCCAAACATCGTATCTGGCTCTTGGGTGAAGGCCAACACTGCAGTGTCTTTGCCCGGAATCTCCCATTTTTCTGACCCAACGGTATAGTATTCGGTGGTGTTAAATTTCACACCCTTCAAATTCTTGTTAAAACCGCCAGTCTCGGCACGTTGAAACAAAGGCAAACTCGGCATATCCTTGGTAAATTCCTCTTGTGCGATCGCATATTGTTTCTTGCGTTCATCAAGGCTCAAAGTATTGTTGCCTGCTTTAATGGCGTTACTGGCTTTTTCATTACACCAACCCATTGTGTTTTGCCCAGCTGTTACTTTGGGCGGGCGAGGAATTTGGTCGCAGGCATACAACGTCACACCCGGTGGTTCAGGCTGCCCGACCCATGCAAAGCCAATCACATCAAAATCACGGTTGCGCAGGTTGCTGCTCAAGGCAACCGGGGTATAAAATGGCTGAATCTCGACGCCACATGCTTCCATTTGGCGCGTCCACACAGTGCCCCATGTTTGGCGGAATTGGGCATTAGTGGTATAAAAACGCAAGGTCAATTGTTGACCTTTGTCATTTTTACGAAATTTATCTTTCTCACCCTTCTTCCAGCCTGCCGCGTCTAACAATTCGCCCGCTTTTTTCAAATCGAAGGGATATTGCACCAAATTGGCATTGTCTTTGGCATAAAACGGCGAATCTTTGACAATAAAGGTATCCATTCGCAATTTGGCGCGATCGGCATCGGGCAGCGCAGGGAATGAAGCCTTGATCAAACTATCACGATCGGTGCAATAAGCCACAGCCTGCCGCACCTTGGTATCGCCCAAGATTGGATGAACCGTGGTCCAATCTTCTTTCGGGACAGCAGTCGCGGCAGGGGCAGCCGTGGCTTGTGGCGCGGCAGGACCCGGCACAATCACTGTTTGAATGACTGGTGGCGCTTGCACAACCACTGTTTGCACAACAGGTGTGCCTTGTGGGCCACACGCAGATAGGGTGATGGCAGTTGTGACCGCCAGCCCAGCG
>JAGWYZ010000305.1 GCA_018969115.1 Chloroflexota bacterium
TATTTCGATTTTTACATAATTCTCGTGTCTATAACCGTGGCAAACGGGCGGGGTATAGCCCTGCCCAATTAGTTGATTTAGACGTGCCCGATGATCCTTTGACTTTGCTGGGTTTTTCACCTAAAGTGTCAATCTAACTTTGTGACTTTTTGAACCATGCCGAACACGCAGCTATATTTCTACTTTAGGTAAGCAGGGTATGGATATTTTGGGTGCTCTGCGCTCCGTTTTTGATGGCGATCCTATCATGCCGTCTATGCCCTGAGTAGTAACAATCCTCTTTATATTGTTAAAAAAAGATTGCCGTTGCAATCAGTTATTTTTATTATGATTTAATCAAAAGTCAAATTCAAACGCAGTCAGTTTGAATTTGTTATCGTGACATAGTTGGATATGCTTAACCAATAATATCACCAAAACTAACCTTGCAACGCGACTACTTTAATTCTAACTGCTGCACCCGATGCGCCGCAGTTTCTGTCACCCACACGGTTTTGTTGTAAATGGCTATGCCAGTCGGTACACGCAAACGCCCGGGGGCGCTGCCCTCGCCGCCAAATTCGGCCACGATGCCAGTATTTTTGTCGTAACGATGAATCACATGCGAGGCCGGCGATGTGATGAGAATGGTACCCTCGTCTTCGATGGCTAACTTTGGCCCATCGACAGTCGATGCCGGGCGAATGGCAAATTCGCGCAAGAACTCACCCCCCGCATTGAATAACACCATTCGACGATTGGTCGGGTCTGCCACATAAATAATCCCTTCACGATCTACAACCACTGCCGTTGGCTCCATAATTTCGCCGCGCCCCGTGCCGCGCCCCCCAATCACTTGTAGCCGCTCGCCATTGGGCGAGAGTTTAACCACCCGTGAGCCACCGGTGTCGGCGATATACACATTGTCAGCAGCATCTAGTCCCAACCCGCGTGGAAAATAAAAACCCAAGGCTGGCCCGCCGATGCGTCTGAGTGCTTTGCCATCGGCACTAAAGAAATAAATCCATTGCTTATTTGAATCAAGCACCAGTAATTCGTTTTTGTTGTTTATGGCTACCGCGCTAGGGAAGTCAAAAGCTTCTTCGCCGCCTAAAATCTCGGTCAAAAATTTACCATCTGGCGCAAAAATTTGCACTCGTTTATTGGCGCTGTCGGCCACGTAAACACGCCCATCACGCGCAACCGCCACCCCACGTGGCTCGCGCACTTCGCCCGGCCCAGTGCCTTCCTTGCCAATAATCTTGAGCGAGGCGCTTTCGCGCAGGGGCGCTTCTACCAAAACAATGGGGCGCGGTAACGATTGCGCAATACCTTGAACCGCCATTGCCGATACGTCGTCGCTCGGCCCATCCCCCGCCAACCCCCACGCCCCAACAATGGCAACCAGCACCAAGGCTGTCGTGAGCAAATTGCGCCGCGCCCATATTAGGGCATAAGGAACAAATAGCAATGGGCGGCGCAACATCCAGCCGTCAAAGCCCGCCGGCACAAACGACAAAGCGTAACATAACAACCCTAACAAGACCCCAAGCCACAAAAAGCTACTCGAAAAACCGCCATAACGCATGGCCGCCCAGCCCAATGCAATACATGCCAGTGCCGTAAATAACATCCTTGTGCGCAAAACGTGTTTGGCAGGCGTGCTTGTACTTTTGGCAATCGCTTGTCCATCCGCCTCGTCTGGTGTTACTGGATCAGGCAGGGCATCTGCGTCTGCCATGTTTATTTGTGATGGGTTGATGTCTGATATTTTTGTGTCCGTTGTCACAATGGAATCTTCGTTGGACGTGGTCTGCTCATGATGGCCGGGGGTTGCTTGTGTTGATGTGTTCACCCGTTCACCTTATAAATCTTGACACCTTGTTGGTCATAAAGTTGTATCAACATGCCATTACGCTGCATATTGGCCAGCTTGGCCTCGGCTTGGGGGTAATGTAATTTTTCAACCCCGCCATAATAAATATAGTTTACCTGATATTGTTTGAGCAATTGCTGAGTCTGCGGCAGATCGGGCGCGGTGTAAATGGTCAACACATCGCGGGTGCGCTCTTCAATACTTGACGTGCCAGCCCGTTGTTGTCGCTGATGGTGATCCCATCCCAAAATCGTTGGCAAGCCAGTGTAAATGGCGACCCGTCCGCCCCACGAATATAGCCGTGCATGAGGGGGGGGACCCGACACTGCTTCAAGCATCACCGGCGAGCCAGCAATATTGCGGCGAACCCATTGAATGGCCTCCCAATCATCACGCAGTTTTAGCTCGGCTTGTTGGCGGCGTGTGCCAAATTCGGCTTCGTCCATATATATGGCGGTCTCCATATATTTTGCGCCATTCAGCGTTGGGGCAATTTTTGTGTCGAAGCGGTCATTAATTTTGGCATAAGTGGCTGCAAATGGGTAAACCCCCGCCAAAATAATCAATACCGCAAAAACGCCCATCCATATTGGGCGAATGGCATCGGGCAGCCGTTTAAACAGCACTGCCAAGCCAACGGCACAGGCAATCGACATCAAGGCCCAAGCCTGAAAGTAAAACTTAAACACAATATTCATGCGCCCAATATCACCCGCTAAGGCCCAAATTTCAACCGCGCCGGTCAAACCCAGTGCCACCGCCGCCGCGCCCATGCCAAAACTTTCAGATACGCTGCGTTGCATCAGTGCGCCAATGCCCAAGACAAAGGCCAAAATAAAGGCAACAATGGCGACTGGCCCAAAGCTGCCGCTCGCAAAACGCAACACCAGCGCCAAAATTCCCGCTGCAAACATCACCAAGGCATAGCTCACCCCTGCGCTAGGGGCATTGCTTTGGCTGATGGGTACTGCGCCGCCTTGGGCTGGGTTGGCAGATGAAGCCACCTGCGCTATGTTTGCGCTTGCGCCTTTTTCAAAAACTGCCAGCAAACTAAGAATATGTCGAGTGCGATTGGGGTGTGCTAACAACAAACTCAAGGCGCGATTGGCATTTTGCCACTTGGGCGATTTGATATTAATACGCACCCCCGATCCAGCCGCAATGCCAAGCTCAGGGCTGGCGCTTATGTGGTTAAATTGATTGAGCGTGGTTTGGGCGGTTTGGTTATTGCGCAAGCGCCCAATGAGCCAAACGAGTAGCCAGGTGACAATAATAAACAAAAATACCCCATCGACTGTCAGCCATGCCCAAAAGGGGCTGCGTTCTTGATGGGTTTCGAGGCCGGTATAGCCTTGCACAAAACTGCGGTGAAACGGCAAATAAGCCACATAACCCCAGCCTACAATCGCCGCCGAAGTCAGCATCGCCCAGATAAAGTTGTTGCCGCTGTGCACCGAATGCACCCAACCCATAATCGCGGCCCCCAAAATAATGACAACGGCAATGGGGAAATCCCACGAATTGATGGCCCACACCGAGCCGAGTGTCACCCCAGCCAGCAACACAATCGGCAGGGCTGTGAGCTGGGTTTTAACTGTCATACGCAATTTGTTGCGCCACGAGTCAAGAGGCGCAGTTTGTTCACTCTGATCGGTTTTTAGTGCTTGCAAGCGTGCCATGATGACAAGCGCGAAGCACAAAACCAACAAACTGACTGGTAATGCGATCATGTGGGCATGTAAGTCGGCATATAAAAAGGTGAAATAGGGGAATTCTTGAATACTGCCTGTGCCCGGGTAGATGCGAGTTGAGGCCCAAAACCAATCGGGTGGTATTTGTAAGGCTTTTTGGCCTTCGGTGATGCCTTTATAAATACCCAAGGCAAAACGGCCCATAGTCTCGCCCCACGACAAAGTTGCATAGGCTTGTTCTGGGATGGGGCTGCCGCCGATGAAGACCAAGCGTTTAAAGAAACGCATCCCGCCTTCGACATTGCCCAACACCGCCAACAACAGCGCTGCAAATGTGCCAAACCCAGCCGCCGATTTATTGACGATTGATGTGTTGTCCAATCGTAAATTCGCCGTCAGGTTATAGGCCAAACTCCACGCCCCCGCAAACGACATGGCAAATAACATTGGCACTGCCAAGTTATAAGCCACTTCGGGCAAAATACCGGTGATTTTGGTCAACACCCCCACCAAATATTGCCCATAATAATAATAATTGATAAACCCACCCGCAAACCAAGGGTCATAAGGCGGCATGGTGGTCGATTTAATGGCTGCTAACAAATATGCGAAATCCATTGGTTTTTCGCCCCCACGCGCTGGGTGCCACAAATCAGGGTTGTTCATGCGAATCCACACGAAAACTAAAAACCCAAGTGTAAATACGGCCTCTTCGAGCGCAATTAGCCGCCAATTGGCCCGCAGCCAAGCCAGTGTATTGTGGCGGGTGCGCACAAATATGACCACACCGATGACGAGCCACAACAGCAACGCCGCCACTGCGACTGTGCGGGTATAGTTCAATAAGCCAAGGCTGACCGGAAACCAAATCAACCAGCCCACCATCAGCCAACCTAACACGCGGGCA
>JAGWYZ010000306.1 GCA_018969115.1 Chloroflexota bacterium
GCAAACGGGCGGGGTATAGCCCTGCCCAATTAGTTGATTTAGACGTGCCCGATGATCCTTTGACTTTGCTGGGTTTTTCACCTAAAGTGTCAATCTAACTTTGTGACTTTTTGAACCATGCCATTATTGTAATACTTAATGCTCACTCACTAGCGTAAATTTTGCCTTCATCGATACGGCGGCGGTTAAATGTAAAGGCCACTTCTTCGACCTTATGCGGCACTTCTCTGCGTAGGGGGTGACCAACCCAGCCAACCGGCATCATGATGCGGCGCAAGTCAGGATGATCGGTAAATTGAATGCCAAAAAGATCATAGATTTCGCGCTCTAACCAATTGGCATTTTCATAGATGCTATACACGCTGGGGAGTGTTGCGTCATATTCGCTAAGTATGACTTTAACCCGCACCCGAATATTGCGTGATATTGAATACAACTGATACAAAATGCTAAAACGCGGTTCTTGCGGGAAATAATCGACGCAAGTTTCATCGGTTAGCATCTCAAATTTTTGCACATCGCGCAGGTGTAACAACACTTCTAAGATGCGTTCGCGGCTGGTGACTAACGTCAGCTCATCACGAAATTTCAGTGTTTGGCTAATGGCATCGGCAGGCAATGCATTAAGTTCAAAAGGTGCGAGTTCAGACATGATTATTGCCACTTCTTCAATGGTTCGTTTTTAATTTTTTCTTGCAGCTTCATAATGCCGTCGATCAAAGTTTCAGGGCGGGGTGGGCAGCCAGCTACATACACATCCACCGGCACAATCTCATCAACCCCTTGTACAACAGCATAGTTGTTAAATACACCGCCACATGAAGCACAATCGCCCATGGCAATCACCCATTTTGGATCGGGCATTTGATCATAAAGTGTGCGCAACACTGGGGCCATTTTGCGGCTAACGCGACCAGCCACAATCATCAGATCGGCTTGACGTGGGCTCGCCCGCATCAACTCCATGCCAAAACGTGCTAGGTCATATCGCGCAGCTTGTACGCTCATCATTTCGATGGCGCAACACGCCAAACCAAACATCAATGGCCATAACGCATTTGAACGCGCCCAACCCACTGCTTTTTCGAGCGTAGTTGTTACTACACCCATATCGCCAAGTTTTTGCTCTAAACCCATAATAAGAAATTTAAAATTTAAAATTTAAAATTAACAACTCAAGTTAAATTTTAAATTTTAAATTTTCCACTTTAAATTTTTATTTGTCCATTGTTTCCCATTCAAGGGCACCTTTTTTCCATACCCAGATAAAGCCCACAAACAAGATGCCGATAAAGCTCAACATCGAGACAAAGCCCGGCCAACCTAATTCACGAAACGCCACGGCCCAAGGGTAAAAGAAAACAATTTCAATATCAAACAAAATAAACAAGACCGCTACCAAATAAAAACGCACCGGAAAGCGACGTTGGCCTAAACCAATTGCAGTCATACCACTTTCGTAAGAGGCAATTTTTACAGGGTTTTTAGCGCGGCGGCGGGGGCCAAATAAGATTGAGATTAGCACTACCAAGCAGGCTAAGCCGGTTGCTAACAATATCATAACGCCGATTGGCAAATAGTCACTAGGGATCATTCGTATGTGAATTTTATCACAATTGCCTCTATATTCTTAGGGGTAAGACAAGGCAGGCAAGACAGCAAGGCTATAAGCATTATTAAGGCCAGTCAGAAAAGATAAATTTCCGATCTTATGCCTTTTCAGTATCTCCACGATCGACAAAATTTGGATCACGGAGATACTGAAAAAGTGGAAGATCAAAGCGGGTTTGATAGGCTGATTCTGGTCAATCCACCCTTCAACTAGTCAACCATTCAAACCTCAAGGGCTATATTACAATCACCGTGTTTCATGAAAAAGGCAAATACGTTGTGGCAGGTTACACCCCATGCCGACCGTGAATTTTATAGCGCACTGTCTGAATTACACCCATTATTGGCCCAAGTGCTGTGGGCACGGGGCAATAAATCGGTTGAACAAGCACGTGCCTTTATTGCCGATACATCACTATCAGCAGACCCTAACGCTTTAACCGATATAGACAAGGCTGTTGAGCGTATTTTGCAGGCGATTGGGGCTGGTGAATCGATCACCATTTATGGCGATTACGACTGCGATGGTGTAACGGCGTGTGCGCTGCTGATGTCGGCCTTAACGCAGTTAGGGGCCAAGCCGCAAATCTACATCCCCGACCGTTTTGAAGAAGGCTATGGCCTCAATTCAACCGCGCTAGATAAGTTAAAGGCCCAAGGGGTCAATCTGGTCATTACGGTAGATTGTGGCGCCCGCGCTATAAATGAGGCCCAACATGCTCGCGACATTGGCCTTGATCTGATTGTTACCGATCATCATGATTTAGAACATGAATTGCCCCAAGCCTTGGCGGTCATTAACCCCAAACGCCCAGATTGTCATTATGCTTTTAAACAATTGGCCGGGGTTGGGGTGGCCTATCGCTTGGCCCAAGCCTTATTTGCCCAAGCCAAGCTTGCCAATGAAACCACCCATGCATTTCACGATTTAGTTGCCATCGGCACGATTGCCGATGTCATGCCGCTCATTGGTGAAAACCGCAGTTTGGTGCGGGCTGGCCTGCAAATGATCAATACAACCCCGCGTTTGGGGGTGACAGAATTGGTGCGAGCGGCCCGACTCAAGGCTGGACACGTTTCGGCGGGTCAAGTTGCTTTTCAGCTTGCGCCGCGTCTCAATGCCGCTGGGCGGCTTGATACCGCGTTGAATGCCTATGAGTTGTTGATGACGGATAACCCAGCTTGGGCCACCGACCTTGCCAATACCTTGAGCAGCCGCAATGAGCAACGTCAGCAAATTACAGCGGCGGTAGTGCGTGCCGCCGAAAAACAATTGGCCGCCAATCTTGAGCCTGAAAAATTGCCATTGTCGTTTGCTGCTTCATCCGACTATAACGCAGGGGTGATTGGTTTGGCAGCGGCACGCTTGGTCGAGCGGTATATTCGCCCGGCGGTGGTGGTGATGATCACCGGCGAAGAAGCTCGCGGCTCATGCCGCAGTGTGAGTGATTTTCATATTACCGACGCCTTAGATGCTTGCAAACCGTTATTGCTCAAACACGGCGGGCACGCAGCGGCAGCTGGTTTCACCACTCGCACCCAGTGGCTAGGTGAATTGCAACAACGTCTATATGAATTGGCGCAAGCCCAACGACCTGAACAAGGCTGGGTTAAAACCATTCATGCGGATGCTGAGATTAACCTGCATAAATTAAGCAGCCAAACCCACGCAGCCATGCAATTGCTAGAGCCGCATGGGCATGGCAACCCACAGCCTATCTTTGTGGCGCGTCAAATTGAGGTGCGTTCGGCACGGCGAATTGGCCGCGTAGAGGAAGACGCGGGACACGAAGTCAACGCTGGCCCGCATCTTAAGCTCAGCCTAAAAGATGCGCGAGGTGGCAATTGGAATGCAATCGGTTGGCGCATGGGCGAGCGCTTCGACGAAACACCTCCAGGCGCAAAAATCGATTTGGCATTTCATCTCGATATGAATGAATGGAATGGCGAAAAGCGCTTACAACTGGTATTGGAAGACATTCACTAACTTAAATCTATTTCTCAAGATCCCAAACTGCCGTGCTGCGCTGCCGGTTGATTCAGATGGGTAAATAGGTCTTGTTGGAAAATTGTACTGAATCAACCGGATTGCTTGCTTAAATCAACGTTGTGGCTATTGAGGGGGCAAAGATTTCGGCTGGCGCGCAATTAAGACTGAAGGCAACTGTAAGCATGACGAGTGCTGTGAAGAGGGTGGGGAGGCAGGCGACGATGTGGAAAGCGATGGGGCCAGTGCTCACGTCTGCTTTCATCTGTCTGACTACAGAATAGCATTCGTAGGCCTAAAATGGAATTAGGACTAGGGCCGATAAAATGAACGGATATTATAGTGCAAAACATCATAGCAACTGGCATAGAATTGCAACGTTGCAATTATGAGAAGATTGGAGATTAAGAAATAGGGATGAGCAGTCACGAATCATGACTCGTGAATCGTGACCGCTCATCCCTTATCCCTCCCCCTACTGCGCCACAATATCAACATACTCCTGACGCAACAGCAAATCATCACCGACACCAAAACGGGCCAACAGCTTGCCAATGACGGCAGCTTTACGCTCAGCATCCCGCACACTCCATGTGCGACTCTTGATCTCGACAAAATAGCCATCGTGGGCCGGGCTAAGCACACGATCTAAATTAACAAACAATTCATCATCTTCAAAAATCACTTCCCAGCGTAAACGGTCTTTTTCAACTTGCATTTCACGTGCCGGTTTAAAGTATTCGCGGTAAAAACGCAAGCTACGGTCAGCCGGAGCCATAAACCGCACCCGCGATAGCACGATCGAATGTGGGAATTCGCGCTCAGTTTGCCCACCCACCAACGTTAGGCGATAA